>JARRLQ010000013.1:0-56085 GCA_037386905.1 Woeseiaceae bacterium | reverse complement strand
CTGCGGCAGTCGGAATACAATCACATCGCCGCGATCGGGGGACCCTGTTTCGAAAATCTTTGTCTCGGTCACGGGAAGACGCAACCCGTAGGCGAATTTCTGCACGAAGATGAAATCGCCCTGCAGCAATGTCGGCATCATCGAACCCGAGGGGATACGAAACGGTTCAAACACGAACGACCGAACTACCAGAACAACCAGCAACACGGGGAAAAACGACCGCGAATATTCCACGAGCACCTGCTGGCCGGTGAACAACGGTCCGTTCCGTTTTTTCCAGAACAAGCTGTTAAGCAGAACCACAACACCGGAATACAACGTCAGCACAACGAGTACCAGCGCCAGCGTAAAGCCGAAGAACCATTGCAGGATTACGAGGCAAAGGACCAGCGGAAACACCGAATTCGAAAACTCGACGAGCGACTCCTTCGTTTCGCTCATTGGCTGATCACCTGAGCGCCACGCGGTCACATTCAATATTGCCACCACGCCGGTAAAGACCGTGCAGGCCAGGAGGATTTGCATCGCCATGCTCAATTCCCTATCTCACTTCTCTACTCGCAGGACCGCCAGGAACGCCTCTTGCGGAATTTCAACGGATCCTACCTGTTTCATGCGGCGCTTGCCGGCCTTTTGCTTTTCGAGCAGCTTGCGCTTGCGCGAAACATCGCCGCCATAACACTTCGCGGTGACATTCTTGCGCAACGCCTTCACATTGCTGCGCGCGATAATCTGGCCGCCAATTGCAGCCTGTATGGCAACATCGAACATCTGGCGAGGGATAAGTTCCCGCATCTTTTCGACCAGCTCGCGCCCCCTGTACTGCGAATTGTCACGGTGCACGATAATTGACAGCGCATCGACGCGTTCGCCGTTGATGAGGATATCGAGGCGAACAAGGTTGGCCGGTTGGAAGCGTTCGAAATGATAGTCGAATGACGCGTAGCCGCGGCTGACCGATTTGAGGCGATCGAAGAAATCGAGTACGACTTCCGCCAATGGCATTTCGTACTCGAGGGACACCTGACTGCCGAGGTAACGCAGATGCTTTTGCACGCCGCGTTTCTCGATGCATAACTTGATGACGGCACCGACATGTTTTTCCGGTACGAGAATATTGGCCGTGATAATCGGTTCGCGCAGCTCCTGGATCTCGTTTGCCGGCGGCAGCTTCGATGGATTATCGACATGCGTCACGTTGCCATGCGTGTCGACGATTTCGAATATGACGGTCGGCGCCGTTGTGATCAGTTCGAGGTCGTATTCACGCTCCAGGCGTTCCTGCACGATCTCCATGTGCAGCATGCCGAGAAAGCCGCAGCGAAAACCGAATCCGAGCGCCGCAGAAGTTTCCGGCTCGAAATGCAGAGCTGCATCATTGAGGCGCAACTTCTGCAGCGCTTCCCTGAAGCTCTCGTAGTCATCCGAACTTATCGGGAACAGGCCGGCAAAGACACGCGGCTGGACGTGCTGGAAGCCGGGCAGCGGCTTGTCGCACGGTTCGCGTGTCAGCGTAATCGTATCGCCAACCGGCGCACCATAGATGTCCTTGATCCCCGCGATAACGAAGCCGACGTGCCCTGTCGAGAGCACATCGCGATCTTGCATCTTTGGTGTGAAGCAGCCAACGCGATCGGCGATGTACGAGTCGCCGGTCGACATAATTTTGATCTTGCTTTTCCTGGGCAGGCTGCCGTTGACGACACGTACCAGGGAAACAACACCCACGTAGTTATCGAACCATGAGTCGATGATCAGCGCCTGCAAGGGCCCCGATTCGTTGCCTTCGGGCGGCGGTATGTCATGCACGATCGCTTCCAGCAAATCGGAAACGCCGGCACCGGTCTTCGCGCTCACTTCCACGGCGGACTGTGCATCGATACCGATGATGTCCTCGATCTCCGCCTTGACTCGATCCGGCTCGGCAGCCGGCAGGTCGATCTTGTTCAGTACTGGCAGGACCTCGAGCCCCTGGTCGATCGCCGTTACACAGTTGGCTACGCTCTGCGCCTCGACACCCTGCGCCGCATCGACGACGAGTAGTGCCCCTTCGCACGCAGCCAGCGAACGCGATACTTCGTAGGAGAAGTCGACGTGTCCCGGTGTATCGATGAAATTGAGCTCGTAGACCTGCCCGTCCCCGGCCTTGTAGTCGAGCGACACACTCTGGGCCTTGATCGTAATGCCGCGTTCACGCTCGAGGTCCATCGAATCGAGCACCTGCTCGGCCATCTCACGGTCGGCCAGGCCGCCGCACAGCTGGATGAAGCGGTCAGCCAGCGTGGACTTGCCGTGATCGATATGGGCAATGATCGAGAAGTTACGTATGTGTTTCATCGAGGCCTGGAATCCGTGTTAGCGCCTGGCGGTCGAGATGATACTGGCAGATGAGCTCGCCGTCATACTCGACGACCGGTACGCGAGTGTCATAGGCCTCGCGCCAGTCCTCGCGCGTATCGATATCATGGATGGCGAGCTCGTAACGCCCCCGAACCAGCGGCAGCAACTCCTCGACAAGAACTTCGCACAAGTGGCAACCCTGGCGGCTGTAGATATCGATGGTTTTCAAATACGTTTCTCAATGACTGGTGTGAAGCGTCGCAGGCAGTCCGCCTGGCGCAGCCGGTAACGGCCGATCGCAAGCCCGGCGCCGAGCCCCAGCAAGGCCGCCCCGACAGCGCCCTCGTCGCCAAATCCGGCGGCGTAAGCCAACGCTGCCCCGGCCAGCGCTCCTGATAACGGCATGCCGTACACAATCAGCGCGGCGCGCAGAATATTGTCGGGCGCCAGCGAGACCTCGACATCGTCATTGATGGCGACGGCCATGCCGGGCGGCACATTCACCTCTATGTTGTGCTTTCCTTGCGGCGTCGCCAAAAGCCCAGCGCCGCAGCCTTTGCCCGCAGCACAACGCGGGCAGACAGGTGCCTCGGCTACTGCTACGACGGCGCGCACGCCGTCGGGACTGTCAACGAGTGACAGGACTCTGCCTGTAGGGTTGTCCATTGTGTGAATTCTGGAGGGCTTGGCCGGCCGGATCAATTCCGCCGCATGGATGTCGCAATTCGCTCGACAGTGACGGCGGGCACTTCGCCGACCGCCGTGACGCTGAAACCGTCGACAACGGCACTGTAGGAATTCGAGGCGCCCATTTGCGAATGCCCCTCGAAATTCTTGTCAGCGGCCGGCTCGACAAACACCGAGACCCTCGCGAGACCGTCGCTGTACATGATGTGAGTGACTGCCGTGTCCCGGCCCGACAGTTTTTCTTCGTGCGTCGAAATGACGCGGAACCCGGCCGGCAGATCGTCACTTTGCCAGGGACTGTCGACGGTGCTCGTGATTTTGCGCTTGCGCTGCGTGTAAAACTGGTAATTGTCGATATTCGTCGACGGAGCAAAGGTATTGTCTGTGATCTCCCTGTTCAGGCTGATATCGGCAAATCTTATGTGCTCGATTGCCTTGCCCGCACCGTCGATCAGCTTGGTCTGCAGCGGGAACCCGGTCTCGACATCGACCCAGATACGATGCCCGAAGCGCAGGTCGTCAATCGGCTTGATTGCGAGCATGATCGTGTCGCGCCCTGCCACACGCCCTTCACTGCCAAACAGCAACTCGTACTGGCTGCCCAACTGGTCATCACTCGTGGGTAACGATGAGAACAGTGCACTCTCGTCATTCCACTCCTCGACCAGTACTTTCTGCTTTTCCGGCACGATGGAATGCACCTCGTTGCCGTTGCGGATGATCTCGATACCGTCCTCATCCAGCACGATCACTCTTTCCTGGACCACGCCATCCTTGATCAGATGCACGACCTTGAGCGCCTCGACCTTGTCACCCTGCAGGCGCACAACCGTGCCCTCATAATTGGTCGTCGCGACGGCACCCGCCATCTTTTCGAGCCACCAGGCCGGCGACTCTTCCTGGGCAGACACCAGTGCAACGTACAAACCGACAAACACGACACCTGCGGTCGCGACGATTTGAGGTCGTAGCCGGGTCATGGAATCAGGGCGTCTGGTCTGCAGCAGGCTGCGCCGGCTCGGGATTCTCGTCAGCCGTCTCGGCTTCCCCGCTTTCGGGTTCACTCTCTTCGCGGATCATTGTCGCCAGGTCCAGCCTGGCATTGATCGCTTCGGCATCAGCGTACGACGAGGTCGCAGGGTGGCTCGAAATGTACTCAAACAGAAGATCATTTTCGCGCTGCGGCACCGTGTACGGGCCCACTTCAACGACAGCCGTACCGTCGTTATCCGGATTTTCCGTAACGTCCGACATCTGCTGCAAACCGAGCAAAGCTGCTACCGCGACGGTCGCCGCAATCGCAAATCCGGCCAGCGGACGCACAAAGCGCGGTGTCGCGCTCTGCGTCGCTTCGAATTCCTGCTGCAATTCCTTGTCGTCGATGGCCGCTGCAACTCGTTCCCGCAGCATGCCAATACCGGCAAAAACGCGCTCGCCGCGCATGATGCGTCCCATCGCAAGATATTCGGATGCCTGCTGCCGCAGTTCGGCATCCTGGCACAGCCTTCGTAACAGTAACTCCGCCTCGTTTTGTGGCAACTCGCCGTCAACGAACGCGGAAATCTGCATTTTTATTGCATCGTTCATAGGTCCCCGCCTATCTATCGCACCAGGGTCCCGACTTTCTTGGCTATCGCGTCTCGGGCCCTGAAAATTCTTGACCGCACGGTGCCAACGGGACAATCCATCGTCTGTGCGATCTCTTCATAACTCATACCATCCAGTTCACGCAAGATGATCGCCGTGCGGAGATCATCCGGCAGTGCCTCGATGGCGCGCTCCAGCGTTTCCTGGAGCTCCCGCGAGAGCGTGACTCCCTCGGGTGTATCCGTTTCCTTGAGCTTGGCATGCAGCCCGTACTGGTCGGGATCCTGCATATCCAGCTCGATGTCCATTGGCCGCCGTCGTTGTGCCGCCAGGTAGTTCTTGGCGGTATTCACGGCGATCCAGTAAAGCCAGGTGTAAAACGCACTGTCGCCCCGAAATCGCGGCAAGGCCCGGTAGGCCTTGATGAAAGCCTCCTGGGTGATATCCAATGCCTGTTCCGGGTCGCGTACATAGCGCATTACCAGGTTAACTATCTTGTGCTCGTACTTGAGCACGAGAAGGTCAAACGCTCCCTTGTCACCTTTCTGGACCCGCTTGACCAGTTCCTTGTCGGTCGATTCCGCCGCCATCAGCGCGTTATCGACCGACACCCGGATAGACCGGGCGGGCTCTCGAAAGTTCTGAAAAAACAACGTTCATGTTATGCGATTTGTGACTTAGGTCGCGGAGCGCGAATGGTAGCAGCTTCAGCGCCCTGCTCCCAGATGCCGCCAGATCACCTGCAAGCGTCGCCAATCCTCGCTCTGCACGGTTTTTGACCGCAGCAGCTCGGCGTGCCGGCGGCCGTCTTCGGCGCGAAATCTGAGCCACGCGATATCCCGGAGCACAATGCTTCCTGCGGACAATGTTGCTGCGGCGCAACATCGCTCCGGGTCGACGACAAGGAGCACGCCATTGTGCTCGAGCCGCATCCTCGAGCAATGCCGGTATCCGGCGACGATGAGAAACAAGTCGCGCATGCCGACGGCCATCCAGAAAGCTGCAACCAGTACGCGCCAGGCTGTCGCGAAAGGCAGGCTTACAATAATGGCGAGGCCACCGAGGATGGCGACCAGGCCAGTGCCGATCACGGCCCGGCGCAATGATGGATCAGGTGTCAGGTCGCTCGAGAATGTGTTCGACGACGCGTTGCAGTTCAGGGGCCGGCTCCTGTTTATTTAACAAGTAGCCGACCAGCTCCGGGTCGGGAAGCGCCAAAAGTACCTGGAATGCCGCCTTATCAGCGTCAGGCGCCGTATCGTAGCGATTGTCGAGATAGCGCAGCAGCAGGTCATCAAGCTCTCGCATGCCGCGCCGGCAATGCCAACGAACCCTAGACATTGCTGCCAGCAAGCCTGTCTGTCTTGCACTGCAGACTGACTTGGCTCTATAACGCCTCTCGACGAGCATCTTCTTCGTCTCGGCGATCGCCCTGGCCGGGTTCAGGTCCTTCGGGCAGGTCTGCGTGCAGTTCATGATCGTATGGCAACGATACAGGCGGAACGGGTCCTCGAGCTGGTCGAGCCTTTCCCCGGTCGCCTCATCCCGCGTGTCCACGAGCCAGCGATACGCCGCGAGCAGCGCTGCCGGGCCGAGATAACGATCACTGTTCCACCAGTAGCTCGGGCAGCTGGTCGAGCAACATGCGCAGAGAATGCAGGCTGATGGCTCGTTGATCAGTTCCTGGTCTTCCTTGCTTTGCAAACGTTCCTGGTCGGGCGGCGGAGGTGTGCGCGCCTGTAGCCACGGCTTGATCGATGCATATTGCGCATAGAAATTCGTCAGGTCCGGAACCAGGTCCTTAACGACCGGCATGTGCGGCAACGGGTAGATCTTGACGTCACCCTTGACGTCGTTGATTGCCCGGGTACAGGCAAGCGTATTGCCACCATCGATATTCATTGCACAAGAGCCGCAAATGCCTTCGCGGCAGGAACGACGGAACGTCAACGTCGGATCGATTTCGTTCTTGATCTTGATCAGGGCGTCGAGAACCATCGGGCCGCAGCTGTCGAGATCCACTTCATAAGTATCGACACGCGGATTTTCACCGCTGTGCGGGTCGTACCGATACACGGCAAAGCGGCGCACGTTCGTGGCGCCCTCCGCGGCAAAGTGCTTTCCCTTGCGGATGCGTGAATTCTTGGGCAGGCGGAATTCAGCCATATTCGTATATCACCCCTCTGGCTTCGCCAGCCTAGTAGACCCTGGCCTTCGGTGGCACTGCCTCGACCTCGTCGGTGAGCGTATCCTGGTGCACCGGGCGGTATTCGAAACGCGTCTGCCCCTTGCCGTCGACCCAGGCCAGCGTGTGCTTCATCCAGGTTTCGTCGTCGCGGTCCGGGTAGTCCTCGCGCGCGTGCGCGCCGCGGCTCTCGAGGCGATTGACGGCTGACTGGATCGTCGCAGTGGCGTTGAGCATCAGGTTTTCGAGCTCCATCGTTTCTACGAGATCGGTGTTCCAGACCAGCGACCGGTCGGACACGTTGACATCGCCCAGTGTCGCAAAGGTCTTCTGCAACAACGCGGCTCCTTCCTCCAGCGTCTCGCCGGTGCGGAACACGGCCGTCGGGCGGCTGCCGTCGGCGTTGCGGAGCCTGTCGAGGCGCTCGATACTGTCCTGTCCCGCATCCGCGGCAAACTCCTTGTGGCGGGCACCGGGCGTCATCGTTTCTTCGCAGAAATGCGCCGCGGCACGGCCGAATACCACGAGGTCAAGCAAGGAGTTCGAGCCGAGGCGATTGGCACCATGCACCGACACGCAAGCTGCTTCGCCCACGGCCATGAGGCCCTCGACGGCCGTCTCGGCATCGTCGCCGACCTTGGTGACGACCTGGCCGTTGAAGTTGGTCGGAATGCCGCCCATGTTGTAGTGCACGGTCGGCAAGACCGGTATTGGTTCCTTGGTCACATCGACGCCTGCAAAAATGCGCGCCGATTCCGCGATGCCGGGCAGCCGCTCCTCGATGACTTCCGGCCCGAGGTGCTCCAGGTGCAGGTGAATGTGGTCGTTCTCGGCGCCGACACCGCGGCCTTCCCGAATCTCGATCGTCATCGAACGGCTGACGACGTCGCGCGACGCCAGGTCCTTGGCGTTGGGCGCATAACGTTCCATGAAGCGTTCGCCTTCCGAGTTCGTCAGGTAGCCGCCCTCGCCGCGCACGCCCTCGGTGATCAGGCAGCCAGCGCCATAGATGCCGGTCGGGTGAAACTGCACGAACTCCATGTCCTGCACCGGTAATCCGGCACGCAATACCATGCCGCTGCCATCACCCGTGCAGGTGTGCGCGGATGTGCACGAGAAATAGGCACGACCGTAGCCACCGGTGGCCAGGATGACCTGGTGAGATCGGAAGCGATGCAGGCGACCGGTCGCAAGATCGATGGCGACAACACCGCGACAGGCGCCGTCTTCCATGATCAGGTCGACGGCAAAATACTCGATGTAGAACTCGGCATCGTGTTTGAGCGACTGCTGGTAAAGCGTATGCAGCATTGCATGCCCGGTGCGGTCCGCGGCTGCGCAGGTGCGCTGCGCCGTGCCCTCGCCGAAGCGCGTGGTCATGCCACCGAACGGCCGCTGGTAGATCTTGCCATCCTCGGTGCGCGAAAATGGCACGCCGTAATGCTCCAGTTCGATGACGGCATCAGGCGCTTCCTTGCACATGTATTCGATCGCGTCCTGATCGCCGAGCCAGTCCGATCCCTTGATCGTGTCATACATGTGCCAGCGCCAGTCGTCCTCGCCCATATTGCCGAGCGCGGCGCTGATGCCGCCCTGCGCCGCCACCGTGTGGCTGCGCGTCGGGAAAACCTTGGTAATGCACGCCGTATCGAAACCCGCGTGCGCGAGGCCGAACGTAGCGCGGAGTCCGGCGCCACCGGCGCCAATGACGACGACGTCGTAACTGTGGTCAATGAATTCGTAGTCGCTCATGCGCCGAGACCAATCCTAAGAATTGCGTAGATCGAGAGGACGGCGACGAATACGTGCACGAAGCGTGACAGGACCAGCGACGCAATCTTCAGGCCCTGCGCGTGCACATAGTCTTCAATGACGACCTGCACGCCGAGCCATGAATGCCATGCCACCGTCAGGCACAACAGGGACAGCAATACCGTATTCAGTGGCATGCCGATAAACATCGTTACGGCGCCGTGTTCCAGTGGCCCGAGACCGTGAAGCGAGCCAGCAAACCACAGCCCGAGCAGTACAAGTGCAACACCCGAAACGCGCTGCCCCCACCAGTGATCTGTGCCATCCCTGGCAGAGCCCAGGCCAAGTACCCGGCCAAGCGGTGCGCGCAGGCTCATAACTGCACCATCCAGAAAGCAGCGGTGGCAACGAGCGACACAATAATGACAAACCAGGCCGATGCGTTTGCCTGGTGTTTCTCGAAACCCTTGCCGGCGTCCCAGAACAGGTGCCGTATTCCGTTGCACAAGTGGTAGAAGAACGCGAAACTCCAGCCGATCAGCAGTATTTGCCCGACGGGCGCCGCCATCACCGCCCTGAAGCGCTCGTACTCGGCCTCGCCTGCGGCTGCGCTAACAAGCCAGGCGGCCAGTACCAGGAGACCGACAGCCATCGCTACACCGGTCGCCCGGTGCAGGATCGAAAGGGTCATCGTGACAGGCCAGCGGTAGATCGAGAGATGAGGTGATAAAGGCCTTTCAGTATTGCTCATATCTTGTTGTTAAATAATAATTTTTATTACTAGAAATCGATGCAGCGACCGGCCTTTTCCCAGTCCCCGTAACGCGTCGGATCCGGCCCCTCCCGGCCACCGATTTCCTTCGGTTTTTCGGGCACCGGCTGCGTCCGTTGGTCCTTTTTTTCTGTATCCTCGTCTGGCATGGCGGAAGTATGCCAGACACAGGATTGAGATGTCAGAGTCAGGTTACAAAACGATACAGGTCAGCGGTGAGGATGCGTTTGAATTCCTGCAGAACCAGTTGACCAATGACCTCCAGTTGCTCGAGACCGAGAAGGAGATACTTGCTGCGTGGTGCAACCCCAAGGGTCGTGTGATCTGGTTCGGCACTGTCTACAAGACCGACGCCGGCTATGCCCTTTCGGTTTCTTCCGATATCGTCGAACAAATGGTGGAGCGGCTGACGGTATTCCGGTTTCGCTCAAAGGTCGAGTTCGCTATCGACGAAGGCGGCACCGTGGACCTGGAATCTCTTATCGAGAATGGCTATCCCGCCATCACGGCGCAGCAGTCCGGGAAGTTTACGCCGCACATGCTCAATCTCGACCTGCTCGGCGCCGTCAGCGTGAGCAAGGGCTGCTATCCCGGACAGGAAGTCGTGGCTCGTACCCACTATCGTGGGGCAACCAAACGACGCATGCTGCGATTCGAGAGTTCGGTGCCGGTGTCCGCCGGCGACAAGGTCTCTGACGGCGCACGGGACGTTGGCGAAGTGCTGATCGCCCACGGCACGAAGCTGCTGGCCATCGTGCCTAAAGATACTTTAAATCAAACACTTACAGTCGGTGATGCAACGCTGGTAAACTACCCCCTGTCGTATTTCGAACAATAACAAGACAACGGGGATCGCTATGAATCGCACTATCAAGATCGCGCTGACCGCGTTCGCGTCGCTTTTTTGCCTTTTTTACGCACTGCAAAACATCGTCAACCTCGGTGCTGCCGAATGGTTCGTTGGCGCAATGGCCGGCATGGAAGGCCATGAAGCGTACCCGAAGACGTTCGGCTTCGCCGTCACGTCGCCGCTGCTCGTGAAATTGATGCTGTGGATCATCATCCTGCTCGAACTGCTCGCAGGTGTGCTTGCCGGTAAAGGTGCGATCGACATGTTTGGCGCCCGCAACGGAAGCAGCGACGATTTCAATAATGCGAAAGCCATGGCCCTTGCCGGTACGGCCCTTGCCGTCGTCATCTGGTTCGGCATCTTCGGCGCCTTTGGCGGCGCATTCTTCCAGATGTGGCAGGTCGACGCCGGCCTGAATGATGCAGCATTCTTCTCCATACAACATGGTGTCGTCTTCCTGATAATCAGGAGCGACGATTAAAAGAGGGGTACGGATGTGAACTGGAAACTGATCGTCCTGGGCGGACTCGCCTACTACGTGACGGCATTTATCGTGTCGATGGCGGGCGGTGCGTTGATCCACGAAGGCGTTCTCGAGGACCTCTATCGTGCGACCGAGGATTTCTGGCGCCCCGAACTGCGCACCGATCCACCGGATATGGCGGCATTGATGCCGATGTGGATCAGTATCGGCCTGATTACGTCCTTCATCCTGGCCGGAATCTACAGCGTGTTCCGGGCAGCTCTCAGCGGACCGGCCTGGCAGCGAGGCCTGAAGTTCGGCATCGCCGTATGGCTGCTGAACACGAGCCTGATGGCTGCATGGCAAGGCATCTTCAACCTGCCAACCGAGATCTGGGTCTGGTGGTCTGTCGATGCCGCGATTTATGTGCTGCTGGGCTCGATCGTGCTCGGCATCGTGGCGGAGAAGCTCGCGCCTGCTGAGGCCTAGTCGAACACTTCCGGCCGCATATGCGGGAAGAGCAGCACGTCGCGTATCGACGGCGAGTCGGTCAGCAACATGACGAGCCTGTCGATACCGATGCCTATGCCGGCTGTCGGCGGCATGCCGTATTCCAGCGCACGGATGTAGTCGTGGTCGAATGACATCGCCTCGTCGTCGCCCGCCTTGGCCTGCTCGACCTGCTGCCGGAAGCGCTCAGCCTGGTCCTCCGGGTCGTTGAGCTCCGAAAAGCCATTGGCGATCTCGCGCCCGGCGATGATCAGTTCGAAACGGTCCGTGACGAACGGGTCCTCGTCGTTCTTGCGCGACAGCGGTGAGACCTCGGCCGGGTACTGGATGACAAATGTCGGCTCGCGCAGCCTGGCTTCGCCCGTCGCTTCGTAGATTTCGAGCTGCAGCTTGCCGGCGCCGTAATTATCCCGGACCGGCACACCGATTTTCTCGCAATACTCCGCGAGGTAGTCGCGGTCGCGAACCTTCGACATGTCGAAGTCCGGGTTGAACTTCGCGATGGCTTCTTCGACCGTGATACGCGGAAATTTGTGGCCGAAATCGTACGTCTCGCCCTGGTATTCGACGATCGTCGTGCCGTTGATCGACTCGGCCATGCCGTGAAGCATCGCTTCGGTACTGTCCATCCAGGCGTTGTAGTCGGCGTACGCCCGGTACGCCTCCATCATCGTGAACTCGGGATTGTGCTGCGTCGAAACGCCTTCGTTGCGGAAGTTTCGGTTGATCTCGTAGACGCGGTCGAAGCCGCCGACGATAAGCCGTTTGAGATTCAGCTCCGGGGCGATGCGCAGGTAAAGCTGCATGTCGAGCGCATTGTGATGGGTCTTGAATGGCCGCGCGATGGCGCCACCCGGAGTGACCTGCATCATCGGCGTCTCGACCTCGAGGAAGTCCAGCGATTCGAGAAAGCCACGCATATAGGTGATGATCTCAGAGCGCTTGCGAAAAACTTCGCGGCTTTTCTCGTTGATAATCAGGTCAACGTAGCGTTGGCGGTAGCGCGTTTCCTGGTCCGAAAGCCCGGCCCATTTCTCCGGTAACGGCCGCAGCGACTTCGTTAATAGCCGCACCTCGTCCGCAAGCACCGTTAACTCGCCGGTCTTGGTCCGCATCAGGACGCCTCGTGCACCGACGATGTCGCCAACATCCCATTTCTTGAAAGCCTGGTACAGGCCCTCGGGCAGGCGGTCGCGTTCGAGACGCAGCTGGATCTGGCCCGAGCGATCCTGCAGCTTGACGAAGCTCGCCTTGCCCATGACGCGCTTGGCCATCATGCGACCGGCGACGCTGACCTCGATTTTCTCTTCCGAGAGGGTATCGTTGTCGTGCGCATGGAACGTCTGGTGCAGCTCTCCCGCCGTCGCATTGCGCCGGAAATCATTGGGGAACGCCTCGCCCTGCTCGCGCAGCGCGTCGAGCTTGCCGCGCCGTTCGGCAATGAGCTTGTTCTCGTCCGGCTTGTTCTGTTCGTCACTCACGAGTCGTTCGCTTCCTACAGTCCCTGCTTGAGGCTGGCTTCGATGAAATCGTCGAGGCTGCCATCGAGTACAGCCTGAGTGTTACCGGTTTCGACGCCGGTACGCAAATCCTTGATGCGGCTCTGGTCGAGCACGTAGTTGCGGATCTGGTTGCCCCAGCCAACGTCGGCTTTACCCTCTTCGACAGTGGCCGCTTTTGCCTGGCGTTCGCGCAGCTCGAGCTCGTAGAGCTTCGCCCTGAGCTGGTTCATCGCTTGTGCCTTGTTCTTGTGCTGCGAGCGATCGTTCTGGCACTGCACCACGGTGTTGGTCGGCAGGTGCGTGATACGTACAGCCGATTCCGTGCGGTTGACGTGCTGGCCGCCGGCGCCGCTGGCACGGTAGACGTCTATGCGCAGGTCGGATGGATCAATCTCGATGTCGATGTTGTCGTCAACTTCGGGGGATACGAAGACTGAGGCAAACGACGTGTGCCGCCGGTTTCCGGAATCGAATGGCGACTTGCGCACGAGGCGATGCACGCCGGTTTCTGTGCGCAACCAGCCATACGCATACTCGCCCGTCATGTGCACGGTTGCGCTCTTGATACCCGCCACTTCACCGGCCGATGCTTCGATAACTTCAGACTTGAAACCGTGCGCCTCCGCCCAGCGCAAGTACATGCGCAGGATCATTTCGGCCCAATCCTGCGCTTCGGTGCCGCCGGCGCCCGACTGGATATCGAGATAGGCATTGTTGGCGTCCAGTTCGCCGGAGAACATGCGCCGGAACTCGAGGCCAGCCAGCTTCTGTTCGAACTGGCTGATGTCCTGCTCCACCTCGGCAACAGTATCGGCATCGTCTTCGTCGATGGCCATGGTAAGGAGTTCACCGGCATCATTAAGCCCGGTCGAGAGTTCATCGAGCACGACGACAACCTGTTCCAGCTGGGCACGCTCCTGCCCCAGTGCCTGGGCGCGCTCCGGTTCGTTCCATACGTCGGGTTGCTCGAGTTCGCGCTGGACCTCGGTCAGGCGTTCGGACTTGCCTTCATAGTCAAAGATACCCCCTTAACGCATTGGTGCGTTCGGAGAGGTCGGCTATGGATTGTTTGATCTGACTCGTTTCCATCGTGTCATCCAGCGTTGCAGCGCGCGATCTTATCACGCACCGCCGGAATGCAAAGCAGCAATCTGCTCGACAATGAGCTGCGGCGTTTCCCTGCCCTGCCATTCGTTCACATCAAGCCGATAGGCAAGCTGTACGACGCCCCGGTAGGACGGCCCGGCCTGGTTGAAGGCGATCGCATCGATAACGTCGCTACCCTCCACGGAACGCAAGCGCATCTTCAGATGATTCTCGCCGACCGTGCGCTGCTCCAGCAGCTCGAAATCACCGCTCCAGGTTGGCTCCGGGAACCCGGATCCCCACGGCCCGGCATCGCGCAATGCCCGCGCGCCTTGCAGTAGCCCGCCCCAGCGGGCGATGTCGTCGCCCGAAATGACTCCGTCGGTGATGATCGCTCCCGAGAAATCCGCGTCCGGGTAGAGGCGCTCGAGCTGCGTGGCGGCTGCATCGGCAAACTCCTGGTAAAGCTCCTCGGCGATCGTCAGCCCCGCTGCCATCGCATGGCCGCCGAACTTGACGATCATGCCCGGATGCCTGCTCGACACGGCTTCAAGCAAATCGCGTGCGTGGACCCCGGCTATCGAACGCGCCGAGCCCTTGAGAAACCCGTCGCTTTCACGCGCGAAGGCGATGACGGGCCGGTGGCACTTTTCCTTCACGCGCGACGCGATCAGCCCGACGACGCCCTGGTGCCAGGATTGCTCGTACAGGCAGACGCACGCCGGCCACTTTTTTGAATCCAGCGAGTCGACATACGCGAATGCCTGGTCGCGCATAGTTGCTTCAATGCCGCGGCGCTCCTTGTTGATCTCGTCGAGCACGGCCGCATGCTGCCCCGCGATCGTTGCATCATCGGTGAGCAGGCACTCGATCCCGACCGACATGTCTTCGAGCCGCCCTGCCGCGTTGATGCGCGGTCCGACGGCGAACCCGAGGTCCGAACTCGTGACGCGCGCAACTTGCCGCCCCGATTGCGTCAACAGGGCCTCGATACCCGCCACGGTATGGCCGGCCTGCATGCGGTTGAGCCCTTGTTGCACGAGGATGCGGTTATTGTGATCAAGCGGTACGACGTCTGCGACAGTTCCGAGCGCAACAAGGTCCAGGTACCTGGCAGGAATTTTTGCCGCACCAGTCTCGCCACCTTTCTCGAGCACCCGGCCAAGTGCCGCCATCAGGTAGAACGCAACGCCGACACCCGCAAGATTGCCGCTCGCAAACGTGCTGTCGGGCAGGTTCGGATTCACGATTACATTGGCGTCGGGAAGCTCTTCGCCAGGAAGATGGTGGTCGGTTACAAGTGCATCGATGCCTGCCTGCCTCGCTGCACTGACGCCCTCAATGCTCGAAATGCCGTTGTCGACAGTGATGATCAGGCCCGGGGAGCGCTCGGCCGCAACGGCGACTATCTCGGGCGACAAGCCATAGCCGAACTCGAAGCGGTTCGGCACGAGGTAGTCGGTGTCTTTGAAACCGAATGCCCGCAGGCAGCGCAACATCAGCGCGGTGCTGGTTGCACCATCAACGTCAAAGTCACCGACGATTATGATTCGATCATCGCGGTGCGCCAGCAATAGCTCGACGGCTGCATCGATGTTATCGAGCGAACCGACCGGGGCGAGACCGGCAAGACCGTAGTCGAGTTGTTTGGGCGACGTAACGCCGCGCGCTGCATACAGGCGCGCAAACAGGGGATCGATCGACTCGAGTGCCTGAAAATTGCCAGAGAGGCTGCGCGTAATGATGGGTCGAGGTGATTGCATAGGGCCTAATCCAGTAATGCATGCTCGCGACGCCATATGCGCCACTTGTGCTCCGGAAGAACCGTCGCCTCGACGCCATCACGGAACATCAGGGTCAGTCGCGACAGACGACCTGCAGCGAGCTGGTCTCTCAGTTCGCCAAGACAGCGGGCCAGTAATTCGGGGTTGTCCTCTTCCGGGATTACGGCGACAAATCCGGCGAGCGAGGCATCGATACAAGAAGCAATGTCGCCCGGCCACTTTGCGACGACTCCCGTCTTGCTGAGCCAGTGCCCGACAAGCAGCGGATCGTTGGCGAACAGCGGCGGATGCGGAACGGTCTCCTGTTCAGGTGCCATGCCGCCACCCCATAGCCAGAGACAATTGATCGGGTGCAGCCCGGAATTCGTTCGGCGCAGGTTTACCTCGTGGTCGTGCAGCGCCATCTCTACCTCGGAAACGAGATTACGATAGCTGCCGGTACCCTCACCTTGCGGCATGTACTCGTTGGGCATGTCGCGATGCACGACATAGGCAGGCATGTCCGCCGTTGCGATGGGCTCGTCGGACCGCAGGTAGCTATAGGCACCGAGCCGCGCAAAGCCGATATCCGTGTCATCGCCCAGCGTCTCTTGCAGGTGATCGATCAGCGGGCGCAGGTCATGCGCCGGTGCCGCCTCGGGATCCTGGGCATGCAGACAGATGTGGTCGAGACGCGGCTCGAGATAGACGGGTTCCGCCGCCGCGATCCACACGGTCGGCCGCTCGCCAGTCTGGCCCCACATGCGCAGCGCACCCAGCCCGGAGTCAGGGCACGGCAGGTTGAGAACATCGAGAATTCGCGACAGCAGCTCTCGCGGTTCCGCGAGCTGGCTGATGTCGGCGCGCGCCAGCCATCGCTTGACGGGCCCGTCCGGCAATCGCCCGCCGGCGACGGCAGGCAGCACGACCACTGCAGCGGATTTCTCGTAGGGGACTGCCACTTGTTCTACAGGAGGGGCTTTGTATGATGACGGATCACAGCCGCTCATGGTAACGGAAAGTAGCATTGAAGTTCACACGCGAAACGTCATCAGCACTCATGATTCGCAGCGTCGATGCGGATGGCATCCGCGTGGGGAACGACATCTACACGAGCACGATCGCGCTGACTGTCGACAGGGTTGTTGACACCCGCATCGACAAGGACGTTGGCGAGCTGACGGAGGAGGACTTCTCCGAACTCCTGGACTTGTCACCCGAGGTCATCGTGCTCGGCACCGGGCAATCCAATATCTTCCCGCCGCGCGACCTGGTGTTCGCCATGGCGCGCCGCGGCGTTGGCTTCGAGGTAATGGACACCGGCGCCGCAGCGAGAACCTACAACGTGCTGGCCGGCGAGGGCCGGCAGGTCGCGGTTGTGCTATACCTGTAGGAGGCCGCCCAAGCGGGGGACCATCGGAGAATACAAATGAATGTCAAGACCTACTGCACAGTGTCCGGCTTACTTTTTGCACTCGTAGCACTCGCCCATCTGATCAGGATCATCAACGGCATGTCCGTCCAGGTCGATAACTACGCGGTGCCAATGCTGGCCAGCTGGATCGGCCTGGTAGTTCCCGCAGGCCTGGCAATCTGGGCATTTCGGCTAACGCGCCAATGAGCGAATTTGAATACCTCGCGGTATTCATGTCGATCATCTTCGGCATCAGCACCACGCATGTGATGGCCGGCATTATTCGCAATATTTATCGCGGCGAGATTAATCACACACACTTTGTTCTGACGGCGTTCTTTTTTGTTGTTCTAATTCTCGACTGGTGGACGGGTTTCTACTGGGCTGAACAGGAAAGCTGGAACTTCTTTCACTTCATCGTCATCGTGCTATGGTCGATGGCGCACTACGTCGGGGCGATTACGCTTTACCCGCCTTTGTCTGCCGGCGTCGAACACCCATTCGAGTATCGACACAACTGGTTTCTTAAAGCATTTATTGGCGTCGCTATAATGGACATGGTGCAGACCTGGGCGCGCGGCAGCCTGTTCGACCCCCCAGCCTATTTGCCATTTGTTGTTCACTATTTATTGATGGCGTCGCTGGCTCTCTATGTGAATAAACCGATGTTCCACCGTGTAATGGCGTGGTACCTGCTGCTCAGTACGGTAAGCTGGTCATTCATCGTAAGGCTGTTTCTCTAGTGATCGGGACAAGACCATGAGCGAAATCAATCGGCCACGCCGCCGATTCCTTGGTACCGCAGGCGCCACCGCAATCGCTGCCGCGCTCGGCGGCGGACTTTTCACACATTCGAAGATTGCAGGAGCACAGACCGTGAACAAACTTCGTTGGGGATTCGTTGGCACAGGAGGCATCGCCAACTCGATGGCCAGAGTCGTAACGCTTACGGACCTGGCCGAAGTCCACGCAGTCTCGAGCCGCCGTATGGAATCCGCCCGGGAGTTCGCCAACGACCACAGTGTGCCCAACACCTACGACTCGTGGCAGGAGATGATCGATTCGGATGAAATCGATGCGATTTATGTCGCGACGCCAACCAGCGTGCGTGAGGAAATCTGCATTGCCGCTGCTAACGGCGGCAAGCACGTACTCGGCGAGAAGCCGTTTGCCAGCCTGCCATCTGTGAAACGCATTACCGAGGCGTGCCGCGCCAACAACGTTGCCTTCATGGACGGTACGCATTTCGTGCACCACCCGCGCACGCACGACATCAAGGAAAACAGCGACGACAGGCTCGGCTTCGTCTGGTCGGTGGCGTCGGCGTTCCAGTTCAGCCTGCCGGACCGCGGCAACATCCGCTTCAACCCCACGCTCGAGCCCATGGGGGCCATCGGCGATGCGGGCTGGTACAACATGCGCGCTGCGGCCGAATACCTGCCAGCCGATGTTGTTCTGGATACCGTCAGTGCGCACTTGCGCCGCGACGACGAGACCGGTGCGGCTATCAGCGGTACCGGCGTCCTCGACTTCACCGACGGATCGACGTCAACGTGGAATTGTGGCTTTGACTCCGGTGCGGTTGTCATGGATCTCCGGGTAACCGGCACGAACGGTGTCATCAATATCGACGATTTCCTCAGCCAGAATCGCGACGGATCCGCCGACTTCCTGTACCGGAAAGGTGGCTGGGGCGAAGGAGAGTCCCGGGAAATCAACATCCCGTCGAGCAAGCCAGGCGCGGCGCTGATGTTCGACGACATGGCGGCGGCAGCGGCAGACTCCTCGCTTCGCGAGCAATGGATGACCGCCACCGAGCGGACCCAGGCACTGCTTGATGCTGTTTGGCTGGCGGCGGTTACCCATGAAAGGGACAGTCGCGGCTAGAGCCGTTCCGACGGGGCTAATCGAGAATTACATCCCCGGAAATGCCCTGATTCTCCATCATGGCGCGCAGGTTCTTGAGCGCGTCCAGCTGAATCTGGCGAACGCGTTCGCGCGTAACGCCAATCTCCGCGCCGATCTGCTCAAGCGTTGCGCGGCGGTGGCCGTGCAGCCCGAAGCGTCGCTCGACGACAGCACGCTGCTTGTCGCTGAGCTCGGCTACCCAGCTGTCCACAAGATCCTGTACGCAATCCTTCTGGGCACAGCGCGAGGGTTCAGCGCTGCGCTTCGCCTCGAGCCTGTCCACCGGCCCGTTCTCGTCTTCCTTGTTGCTGGCGCGAATCGTGACACGGTTGTGCAGTGACAACAGCCGCTCCACATCTTCGACATCGCGTTCCATGTGCTCGGCGATCTCGGCCGCCGTCGGCTCCGTATCCTGCTCCTGCCGCAATTTCCGCGCAGCGGCCACGTTCGGGGTCGAACTTCTTCACGGCATGGATCAGGCCGAGATTTCCCTCCTCGATCAGGTCGAGCAGCGGCAAGCCGCGGTTGAGATAGCGACGCGCGATTTTCACAACAAGCCGCAGGTTGCTCTCGATCATGCGCTGCCGTGCGGCTTCATCGCCTCGAAGCGCACGCCGCGCAAAATACTTTTCCTCGTCCGCAGTCAGGAGTGGCGAGATGCCGATCTCGCTTAGATAGATTCGCGTCGGGTCAGTCGAATGCGACGCGACCTTGTTGTTTTGACTCAGCCCCACATACCCCCCCTATCTTGCAGGCAGATACTGTCTCGGGTTCACCGGCTTGCCATTGCGCCTGATTTCGAAATGCAGTCGCGCTTTGCCCTCCGGCCCCTCTCCCATGGTCGCTATGCGCTGGCCTTTCTTTATTGATTCGCCTTCTTTCACCAGCAGCGACGCGTTGTACCCGTAGGCACTCAGGTAGGTGTCGTTATGTTTAAGAATAATAAGCTGGCCGTAGCCGATCAGTCCACTGCCCGCATAAACGACGCGACCGGAAGCCGCGGCCACAATAGGCTGGCCGGTTTTGCCGTCGATTAAAATCCCCGTCCCTGTACCGGGTTTTCCGCCGAAACTGACGCTCACCGAACCTTTGGTAGGCCAGCCCCATGGCGGTGGCGGTTCCGTCGGCACCTTCGGCAGCGCTTTCGGCGCCGGCCTGCCGGCGGAGGTTCTCGTCGTCGGCGTGCCCCCTGGCGGTGGCGACAGGCGGATGACATCGCCCGGGTGAATCAGCGAGCCGTCGCCGAGCCCGTTCCAGCGAGCTACATCTTTCGGGTCCTTGTCATAGCGCCAGGCAATCGAGAACAGGGTCTCGCCGCGGCGCACAATGTGAGTGTCAGGATCCGGGACGTAGCGTGGGATGCCGCAGGCGGCCAGCGTGCACGCGAGTAACGCTATGGCGGTAATGCGCAAAGGCATCAACCACGAACCAGCAACCAGACGGCTATCGCAACGACGATGATTACGCTGACGATCCAGCCAATCCGTTCGACATGCTTTCTGAGCGTCGTTTCCAGTTTGTCGCCACCCAGAACAACCAGTCCGGCGACCAGGAAGAAACGTGCGCCACGACCTATGGCGGAACCGATGATGAATACCACCTTGTACGGCAACGGCGAGAAGCCCGCGATGAAGATGACCCAGATTCCGTATCGATCAAGCCAGTCGCGACTGGTCTGGTAGTCGCTCCAGAATCGCGACTCCGCCAGCCATGGCTGAACCAGGTCAAACGCCCAGAAACCTATCGCATAGCCGCCCAGGCCTCCAATTACCGAAAAGAGCGCAGCTATTGCCGCATAGCGCCAGGCTCGCGCACGGCTGGCGAGGCACATCGGCGCCAGCATGACGTCGACCGGTACCGGGAAAAACGACGATTCGGCAAAACTCATCGCAGCCAGGTAGCGCTCGGCATACCGGTGGCGTGACCACTCGATCACGCGGTCATAAAGCGGCCCAAAGAACCTCACGTGCCGTGCACCCACTCAATCAAAGCCACTGTGCCCAATGTCACCACTACACCCCATGGACCAAGGGTACAAAACTGACGGCGCCGAGTGACACTTCCTCGAAGTGATCGTTCATGCGCGTGACCTGCAGCAGGTCCTGGCAACCCGATGGCCCGACCGGGATGATCATGCGGCCACCCGGTGCCAGCTGTTCGAGAAGCTTCTCGGGCAATTCGTCGGCTGCCGCCGTCACGATGATGCCGTCGTAGGGCGCGTACTTGGGCCAGCCCTCCCAGCCGTCGCCAGGCCGGAACTGCACGTTGTAGATGTCGAGATGGAACAGGCGCTCCTGCGTCCTGCGCATCAGCTCCTTGATACGCTCGACCGTGTAGATCTTCTTCACCAGCGGTGCGAGAACCGCGGTCTGGTAACCGCAACCGGTGCCAACCTCGAGAACCTTTTCGCCCGTGAAGCCATCCAGCAGCGCCTCGGTCATCCGCGCAACGACCCACGGCTGGCTGATCGTCTGGGCATTGCCAATGGGCAATGCCGTATCTTCGTAGGCGCGACTGGCGAGCGCCTCGTCAACGAACAGGTGGCGTGGCACGTTGCGGATTTGTTCCAGCACAGCCTCGTTGCGGATGCCGTTATCTCTCAGGCGCTGCACAAGACGATCGCGCGTACGCCGCGACGTCATGCCGATGCCTTCAATGTTGCCTTTCGGACTAGTCACGCTGTAACCAGTCCTCTACTTGCTGCAATGCTTCGTGGCGCGTCAGGTCTATCTTGAGCGGCGTAATCGACGCGGCGCCTTGTTCGAGCGCATGAAAATCCGTGCCCTCTCCGGACTCCTGGCTTTCGCCTGCCGGGCCCACCCAGTAGATCGTCCGGCCATGCGGATCTGTCGACTTCACGACTGGCTCGGATTTGTGCCTGAACCCGAGGCGGCAAACCCGTATGCCTGCCAGTTTTTCGTAAGGAATGTCCGGCACATTGACATTGAAAATGAACTCGGATGGCAAAGGATCCTTCTCAAGCCGTTGCACAAGCTCAACAGCAACGCGCGCCGCTGTATCGAAGTGCGTCAGCTGGCGTCCGACGAGAGAAACGGCAATGGTAGGGAAGCCCAGGAAGCGCCCTTCCACGGCGGCCGCAACCGTGCCCGAGTAGATCACGTCGTCACCGAGATTTGCCCCGTGATTGATGCCGGACACAACCAGGTCCGGCTCCTCCTCGAGAAACCCGGTCAATGCCATGTGTACACAGTCCGACGGCGTGCCGTTCACGCGGTAGCGATTCTCCGCCACTTGCGATATACGGAGCGGATCATGCAGCGTGAGCGAATTGCTGGCAGCCGAGCGGTTCCGGTCCGGCGCCACGACGACGACGTCGGCTATCTCCGACAATGCGTCGGCCAGCACGTTGATTCCGGTAGCGAGGTAACCGTCGTCGTTGCTAACGAGGATTTTCATGCTTGCTGCAGTTTGCGCCCTGAGGTGCGCTCACTATACTCAATGTTCACGTTGCACCATAGCCTGAGGTCACCGCCGTGAGCGATGACGAATCCGACCTGTTCCGCCGTTCGATAGGGGGTGCCAGGCCCCTGAAAACCGGGCCGCGCGTTCCTGCACCGAAGAAAAAGCCGCCGCCGAGAGCCAGGTTCTCGAAGGCCGACGAACAAAAGGCGCTCGCCGAAAGCCTCGAAGCCGATATCGAGACCATCGAGGCAGATAATGGCGACGGCCTGCGCTACCACCGGCCGCACGTCGGGCGACGCACGATGCGCAAACTCGCGCGCGGCAAGTACGCGGTACAGGCCGAGATCGATCTGCATGGTATGACCGTCGCCGAGGCGCGTCCGCGGCTGGCGGATTTCATTGACTACTCAGTCAAACAGGGCCTGACCTGCGTGCGCGTCGTGCACGGCAAGGGACTCGGCTCTGGGCATCGCGGGCCGGTTCTCAAGAGCGCCGTGAGCCGCTGGCTAAGGAAGTGGGACTCGGTGCTAGCATTCGTTTCCACCCGGCAGGTCGACGGCGGCACCGGTGCCGTCTACGTGCTGCTGCAGCAGGGCTGATATGACTTTCGTTCTTGGACTGGCTGAGCAGATCACGCGCGAACTCGACGAGATTATTGAAGACGTTTGCCCGGGCGTTGGCCGCCGGCCGATGTACGGCGGCATCGTGTTTGAGAAGCAAGCCGGCAAACACAGCACGATGGTCTGCGGGCACTTCGTCTACAAGCAGCACGTGAGTCTCGAGTTCTCCAGGGGCACGGAGATGGACGACCCGGACGGCATATTGGAAGGCAAAGGCAAATACCGGCGCCACATCAAGCTTGTCGATCCGGCCGATATTCGCGACAAGTCGGTCCGGTCGTACGTCGAGCAAGCCTTTTCGCTCGTGTAGGAGCCCAGTTGTATGAGCCCGCCCCGGCGGCGGGCGGTCGAATCACATCCAGTTGAGAGCGCCTTCTACGATGGCGGACGCGTCGGATTGCGAACATGTTCCGTGAGCGATCAATAGCTTCTCTGGTTGCCAACCCAGTACTTGCTCACGCGCGGCTCGCGCTTCCTTGCGCCTCAGAAAACTGGCCCGCCATTCACGTGGCGTACTGCCACGCTCACCTACGAGACCATCGAGGCGCATTAATCTTCCCTTCCAGCCTGTGGCGCTGGCCTCAGGAAAGCGCTGGATCAAATCACAGACCAGCACCGTTCGTGACTGTTTGTGAAAGAAGACCACCTCTTCCATTGCAAACGATCCATGGAAGATTACCTGGTCAATGTCTGCTGCCCACGCCGGATCGGGCTCGTCGCCCAGCGTTGCATCAAAGCGGATCTCGGGTTTTCTTTCCGCCAGGCCCGGGGGTGCATACAGACGCGCATCTGGCCACCGTTCGCTCCATTCGGCCAGAAAGAGATGATGAATCTTGTTTGGTGAAACGATGAAGCGAACTGGCCCTATAGCATTAACCGCATCGACAAGTTCGTCGCACAACGATACCGGCGACCATACCCACGCAGTTCCGTCCGAGAGCCTGATGACAGCCATCCTGGTCGGATACGGAAAACCATAAAACGACACCGTTGGCCCGTCGGCCACATAGATAGATGGTCCAAACTGTTTAAGCATACGAGCGAGTTTGCTGCTGAGCCTGCGTTGCGCACAATTCGGCAAACTACTTATTTCACCCGCTCTGCGGTTTAAAAGGTCACAATCTCTCGCAGAATTGCAGTTGCGAACGAGCCTTTTGGCAAGCTGAACTCGAGCCAAATCGCATCCCGGTCGTACTGCGAGCCAATGTTGTCGGCACGAACCCGTAATGGCCGGTATGCCGCCTCGACCCTGATTTCCTTGTAGGGTGGAAGAGTGCCGCACGGGTGAATATCCATCTCCGCACACCGCTGTTCGAGATCCGCCGTTACCTCATCAACATCAAACACGCTGCCACTGCCATCGAGGTTGGCAACATCGCCGGGCAGCAACCTGTTCCAGGTGCCGGCTTCGACGCGTTCGCTTAACTCATCGTTGAAAACAAGCGATCGCAATGCCGAGATGCCGATACTGCGCTTGTTACGTGACATCCTGCGGCCCGCGAGGACCGCCTCCCCGAGCTGAATATTGCCGCCGTCGTGGCCGAAGCGTTGTTCGCCGAAGTAATTCGGAACGCCCTGCTCTTTGATCCTTTCGAGACGCTCGACGATGGCGTTGCGATTGATGTCGATGTCGTCGCCTCGCAGGGCAATCCGGAACGTATTGCGTCGATGTGTACCGCGCTTGAGTTTGCGCTGGTGACGATGCTGCTCGAGGATCTTGACGCCGTCGGCGTGGAAGGCGTCCCAATCGGTTCCTGTACCTGAGGGTCGCCGCACGCTGAACCACTGGGTAGTGACCGCGTGCCTGTCCTTCAGTCCGGAATAGCCAACGTCCCTCGAGTGCACACCGGCATGCCTGGCCAGCTGGTCGGCTACCCAGGTTGTGTTCGCCCCGGTCTTCTCGATCCACAGCCAGTCGTGTTCGCCGTCACCACTGAACTCGATATCGAGTTGCTCGGTGACGACGAAATCGCTCGGCGTGCTGCGAATCCGGCACGAGCACAACGGCGGGCCGAGCGCCCGGGCCCAGTCCGGGAGTGTTTTCACCCGATTCTCAGTTGTGCGTGCTGGCGACGGGAACGACCTGGTAGAAGGTCTCGCGCGGCCCGATCATGCCGAGGTCCGTGCGCGCCCGCTCTTCAGCGGCTTCGGAACTTTGCTTGAGGTTGACGACTTCGGCGTCGAGGGCAGAATTGCGCTCCCGCAGCTGGGCGTTCTGGATACGTTGCTCGGCCACGGCCGCGCGCAGGTCGCGGGTCTTGCGGAAGCCTTCGTCGGAAAACCACAACTGTGCCTGCAGCATTAATGCCGCGGCACCGAGAACGACCAACAACCAGCGCGAATTCACCCAAGCTTCCCCAAGCCTTATGGCGCCTTTACAGAGAACGCCTCCCGGGCGGCATAACTGGCTTCGCCACCCAATTCTTCCTCGATGCGCAGCAGCTGGTTGTATTTCGCGATGCGATCCGAACGGGACAGTGAGCCCGTCTTGATCTGCGTTGCGCGGGTACCGACGGCGATATCAGCAATCGTGCTGTCCGACGTCTCTCCCGAGCGGTGCGAAATGACCGTGGAATAGCCTGCATCCACTGCCATAGTAATTGCATCAAGAGTTTCGCTTAAGGTACCGATTTGGTTGGGTTTTATCAAGATCGAATTAGCGACGTTCTCGTCAATGCCGCGCTGCAGTATCGAGGTATTGGTGACAAACAGGTCGTCGCCGACAAGTTGGATCCGGTCGCCCAGCGCATCTGTGTGCAACTTCCAGCCTTCCCAGTCACTTTCGTCCATGCCGTCCTCGATCGAGACAATCGGGTAGGCGCCGGCCAGTTCGGCGAGAAATTCGCTGAATCCCGCCGCATCATAGGTCTTGCCTTCGGACTCGAGGTTGTACACCCCGTCCGAGAAAAACTCCGAGCTGGCCACATCGAGCGCCAGCAGGATGTCGTCGCCCGCCTTGTACCCGGCGCGCTCAATGGCCGTCATGATCGTATCCAGCGCTGCCCTGTTGGACGGCAGGTCCGGTGCAAAACCGCCCTCGTCGCCGACGGCCGTGTTCATGCCCTGCTCGCGCAGCACGCTCTTCAGCGCGTGGAACACCTCCGCACCATAGCGAAGCGCTTCGCTGAAGTTCGGTGCGCCGACGGGCAGGATCATAAACTCCTGGATGTCCACGCTGTTGTCGGCGTGGGCGCCACCGTTGATGATATTCATCATCGGCACCGGCATTTCCGTGCCTGGCCCGAGGTGGCGGAACAGAGAAATGCCTTTGGAAGCCGCCTCGGCCCTGGCTGTCGCCAGCGATATCGCCAGCAGCGCGTTCGCACCGAGGTTGCCCTTGTTGTCGCTGCCGTCGAGTTCGATCATGCACTGGTCGACCGCCCGCTGGTCGGCGAACTCGATGCCGATGAGCGCTTCACGCAGCGCGTCGTTGACATTGGCGACAGCCTTCTGCACGCCTTTGCCGAGGTAACGCTTCTTGTCACCGTCGCGCAGCTCGACCGCTTCTCTCGTGCCGGTCGACGCGCCGGAGGGCACAGCGGCACGGGCCATGGTGCCGTCATTGAGTGTGACATCGGCTTCAATAGTGGGGTTGCCGCGGGAGTCGAGAATCTCGCGGCCCTTGATGTCTTTGATCTTGATCATTGGTCTTCCAGGTAGTCGTTCTTCTTGACGGTCTCGTCGATGGCGACGAGTGTTTCGAGGAGGGCTTGCATCTTGTCGAGAGGCCAGGCATTCGGGCCGTCGCTCAGGGCGTTTGCAGGGTCCGGGTGTGTTTCCATGAACAGGCCGGCTATTCCGGCGGCTGTGGCCGCGCGCGCCAGCACAGGAATGAACTCGCGCTGTCCGCCCGACGCCGTGCCTTTGCCACCGGGCAACTGCACCGAGTGAGTCGCGTCGAACACCACGGGGCAACCCGTGCCGCGCATGACGGCGAGGCTGCGCATATCGGATACCAGGTTGTTGTAGCCGAACGTAAAGCCCCGCTCGCAAACCATGATGTCCTCATTGCCCGTCGATTTGGCCTTGTCGACGACGTTCTGCATTTCCCATGGCGACAGGAACTGGCCTTTCTTGATATTGACGGGCTTGCCGGCGCCAGCGGCGCGCAGGATAAAGTTGGTCTGGCGCGCGAGGAATGCGGGTGTTTGCAATACGTCGACTACATCAGCGACCTCTTCCATGGGCGTATCTTCGTGCACATCGGTCAGGACGGGCAGGCCAAGTTGCTTCCTGACCTCGCTGAGGATGCGCAGACCTTCTTCCATGCCGGGGCCACGAAAACTGCCGGCCGAGCTGCGATTGGCCTTGTCGAACGACGACTTGTAGATGAAATTCACACCGAGGCCGCCACAGATCTCCTTGAGCGCGCCAGCCGTGTCGATCGACATCTGCTCGCTTTCGACGACACAGGTACCGGCAATCAGGAAGATCGGCTGGTCATTGCCAGCCTCGAAACCGCATAACTTCATGCTTCAGCAACCTTGGGCAGCTCGCCCTCGCGATGCCTGCGCACCGCGCTGATGAATCCCTTGAACAGCGGATGGCCGTCCCGCGGGTTCGAAGTGAACTCGGGGTGGAACTGACTGGCCAGGAACCACGGGTGATCGGGAATCTCGACCATCTCGACGAGATCGTCGACCGACAAACCCGAGAAAACCAGCCCGGCCTTCTCCAGGCGGTCGCGGTAGTTGTTATTGACCTCGTAGCGATGCCGGTGACGTTCCTCGATGGTAGTGCTGCCATAGCTTTTCGCAGCCAGCGTTCCTTCTTTCAGCGTCACCGCCTGTGCACCGAGGCGCATCGTGCCGCCCAGGTCCGACTCCTCGTCGCGTTGCTCGACCTCGCCACTTTCATCCTGCCACTCGGTGATCAGTGCGACGACCGGGTGCGGCGTACTTTTGTCGAACTCGGTGCTCATCGCGCCCTCTAGCCCGGCCATGTTGCGTGCGGCTTCGATGACAGCTACCTGCATGCCGAGGCAAATGCCGAGATACGGAATGCCGCTCTCACGGGCGAATCGCACGGCGTCAATCTTGCCTTCGACGCCGCGGTCGCCAAAGCCACCGGGCACAACGATGCCATCCATCTCCCGCAGGCAGTCGATGCCCTGCTCTTCGATGTCGGTCGACTCTATGAAATGAATGTTGACCCGCGTCCTCGTATGGATGCCGCCGTGTAACAGTGCCTCGACCAGCGAAATGTACGAGTCCTTGAGGTCCATGTACTTGCCGACCATCGCAACGTCGACCTCGGCGGTCGGATTTTGCTTGGCCTCGACGATCGCATCCCACTCGTGCAGATCGGCAGGCGGCAACTCCAGGCCGAGCTGCTTCGCGACAATCTCATCGAGGCCCTGCTCGTGCATCATCGCCGGAATCTTGTAGAGGTCGTCGGCATCGTAGGCCGAGATAACGGCTTTGGCCGGAACATTGGTGAACAACGCGATTTTCTTGCGCTGCTCTTCGGGAAGCGGGTCCTCGGAACGACACACGAGGATATCGGGCTGAATACCGATTGAGCGCAATTCCTTGACCGAGTGCTGCGTTGGCTTGGTCTTGATCTCCGACGACGTCGGAATGAATGGCACCAGCGTAAGGTGCACATATACGACGCGATCGTGGCCGAGCTCGACACCCATCTGGCGGATCGCCTCGAGGAACGGCAGTGATTCGATGTCGCCGACGGTACCGCCGATTTCGACAAGGCAGACATCGGCGTCGCCTGCGCCCTTGCGCACGCTTTCCTTGATTTCGTCGGTGATGTGCGGGATCACCTGCACGGTTGCGCCGAGGTAGTCGCCACGGCGTTCCTTGCCGATCACGCTCTCGTAAATTCGGCCCGTCGTGTAGTTGCTGTGCCGCCCGCCCTTGGCCGTGCGCACGAAGCGCTCGTAGTGGCCGAGGTCGAGGTCGGTCTCGGTGCCGTCGTGGGTGACGAAGACTTCGCCGTGCTGAAACGGACTCATCGTGCCCGGGTCGACGTTGATGTAAGGGTCCAGCTTGATCATGCTGATGGTCAAGCCGCGCGCCTCGAGGATCGCGCCGAGGCACGCCGAGGTAATTCCTTTACCAAGCGAGGAAACTACACCGCCGGTGATAAAAACATACGATGTCATAGACTGGCCTGTGGCCGGCGGAAACAACAAAGGGCTGGATCAAAAGCAGCTGGAATGGACTCCAGTGCTCTTCTCCAACCCTTGGAATCAAGCGCCGTCCTTGGATTAAAGACGGTTTTAAACGTTAACAGAACGCCTCATTGGACACAATGAATTCGGGGACAGTCGCTTAATATTCGGACATATCCAAATATTAAGCGACTGTCCCCAAACTTAGTGGATTGGCGGGCGATTTCTCCACGTCACAGCGGTGCCCGGCTTGCTCACGGCATCGGCCGCCAGCCACAGGTCGCCGACGGCAACCAGTTCATCCCCCGAGTAAACCAGGGGCAACCTTTCGCGCATCCACGGGACCACACCTTCTTCCTGAAGTAATTTCTTCAATTTCTTTGTATGTCGCTGATTTAAGGGTTTTATCTCCTCCCCACCCTGCCGGTAGCGAATCTCCAGCCCGCGGTCGATGACCGCATCGGACAGGCCAATATCGGCCCCCGGCCGCAGCTGCAGCTCACCCATGCCCGCGCCCAACTCGATCCCGTCCCGTGACATCGTGACGGGCTCGACAGTGGCAGCCTCAGGCGCCGCAGCCAGGATGTAAACGCAGTCCCGGTAACGTCGGACCTCGACCCCCGGCCATTCGACCAGTGGCTGCGCATCATCACGCGCCGGAACCAGGTCATCAACGACGCTCCACAACTGCCCTGACGGCGGTGCCGGTAGTCCAAGCTCGCGCACGACATAGCGCAACAGGTTCCGTTGCCGCTCTGAAGACAACGTGCGCAGGCCTGTCGCGGACAAGCGCTCCGGGCGGTCGCTAACGGCCTGCAAATCCGTATCGGCCAACTGGTCGAGCATCGTGGCAGCCTCGCCTGCCAGCAACGCACTTTGTTGCAGCCGGCTCGACGCTTCCGGCCAGCGCTGCTCTAGCCTGGGCATGACTTCATGGCGCAAATAGTTACGGTCGAACTGACGATCCTCGTTCGAGGGATCGTCGATCCAGGCCAGGCCCTGCTCGTTCGCATAGTCCTGCAGTTCGCGTCGCGAGCAGGACAACAGCGGCCGGACCAGCCAGCCTTCGGCAAATGGTTGCACCTCGCCGATTCCGGCCAGCCCGGCGGGTCCGCTGCCGCGCAGCAGATTCAGTAACAGCGTTTCTGCCTGGTCATCCCTGTGGTGCGCCGACAGCAACCAGTCGCCACTGTGAATCGAGGTCCTCAGGGCGTCATAACGCGCCCTGCGCGCCGCAGCTTCGGTGCCCTGACCGGCATTTGTCTCCACATCGACCGCAAGCGAGGTGAACTCGACACCGAGGGTTTTGGCGAAAGTGGCGCAGTGCTGCGCCCAGTTAGCCGAGTCCTCGTGCAGGCCATGGTCGACGTGGATTGCCGAGAGCACGGTGCCAAACTCGTCCCGGGTCGCTGCAAGAGCGTGCAACAGAACCGTGGAATCCAGCCCACCGCTGTAGCCGATGACGAGTCGTGTTGGTGCGCCGGCGAGATTCGCAAGCATGCGCAACTTGCGAAGCAGGCTCTCGCTGCTGAAGCTCACGTTTCCTTGAACTGACCGAAACTGGCGAGTCGTCGCTGGCGGTTTTCGAGCAGCTGATCGACTGACAGCTGGTCCAGTTCCTCGAGGTTCTTCAGGACGGCATTGCGAATGACCTCAGCCATCTGCTGCGGATTGCGATGGGCGCCGCCGAGCGGTTCGGCAAGCACTTCATCGACGAGCCCGAATTCATTCAGGCTTTGCGCCGTAATACGCATGGCTTCGGCGGCATCCTGCGCCTTGTCCTGGCTTTTCCACAAAATCGACGCGCAGCCCTCGGGCGAAATGACCGAGTAAATGCCGTACTGCAGCATCAAAAGGCGATCGCCGACACCTATCGCCAGTGCGCCACCAGAACCGCCTTCGCCGATCACTATGCTGATGATGGGTGTCTTGAGACCGGCCATCAGGTAAAGGCTGTAGGCAATCGCCTCACTCTGGCCGCGCTCCTCGGCGCCGACCCCGGGATACGCACCCGGTGTGTCGATCAGCGTCACGATCGGCAGTTTGAACTTCTGCGCCATGCGCATCAGGCGCTGTGCCTTGCGGTATCCCTCGGGTTTGGGCATGCCGTAGTTGCGGCGCACGCGTTCCTTGGTATCGCGGCCCTTCTGGTGACCGATGAACATGATCGCGCGACCGTCCAGGCGGCCGATGCCACCAATGATGGCGGGATCGTCGGCGTACATGCGGTCGCCATGCAATTCCTGGAAGTCAGGTGCGATCAGCTCGAGATAATCTGCTGTATACGGTCGCATCGGGTGGCGTGCAACCTGCGCAATCTGCCAGGCGCTCAGCTTGGCGAAAATGCTCTTGGTCAGCGTCTCGCTCTTGCTGCGTAAACGCGCCACCTCTTCATTGATATTGATCTCGGAGTCGTCACCAACAAACCGCAGTTCCTCGATTTTGGCTTCGAGTTCCGCGATAGGTTGTTCAAAATCAAGGAATTTCAGGTCCATATGGCGTTGCTGTCCTTGCCCGGAATTCGAACCTTACATGATTTCTCGGCCGGGTGCGTACAGCATGCGGACATTTTTGCTGCCAAGCAATTCGGTCAGCTTGTCCCTGAGCTCGCGGCTCGGCCGCACGCTCCATTCCGGACCCAGTTCGAGCCGGGCTGACGCCGACTCCCCAATGTACTGAACGGACACGTCGCAACTTCCTTCCCTGTGAGGCAACAGGACATCGTGGAGTTTTACCAGCAGCGTATCGCCTTGTCCGTTGGGTGCGAGGCTCAGAACGATGCCACGGGCCTTTCTCTCGATGACGCTGTCGATGTGCGTGACCTGCTTGGCGTTGATCGTCCAGTTGGACAGGAAATCGTCGTATCGCAGCCCGCCACTGATTACGACAATTTCGTCCTTGACCAGGAGATGACGAAACTCCTGGAACGCCTCGCTGAAAAAGCCGATCTCCATGCGCGCCGTGTCGTCGTCGAGCGTCACGCTGACGCGATTGCCGCGTTTGCGAATATCGGCGACGAGACCCGCCACGGTGACTTCACGGGATGCCTGCGCGTAATTGCGCTCGCCTTTTGTCGATTGCGGAGGTGGTTCTGCCATCAGGTCGGAGAGCGTGCCGTCGGCAAATGCCATGGCATCGGAGCGTACAGCTTCGAATGGATGCCCGGTCAGGTAGAGACCTAGCGCCTCTTTCTCATTGCGCAGGAAAACGGATTCGGGCCATTCGGGCAGATCGGGTAATTGTGGAGCGTCGACCGCGGTCTCTTTGTTCTCGAGCCCGAACATGTCGTTCTGGCCAGCCGCCGCAGCACGTGCCGCCTGATCTGCACTGGCCAACGCCTCAGGCACCTGTTCGATCAGGGCGCGACGTGAAACGCCGAAATCATCCATGGCGCCGGCCTTGATCATCGCTTCCAGCGCCCGCCGGTTCATCTTGTCGTGATCGACGCGCCTGCAGAAACTGGCCAGGTCTGTGAACGTGCCGTTTGCCTCGCGATCGGCGACGACCGCATCGATAACGGCATGGCCGACCCCCTTGATCGCGCCAAGGCCGTAAAGAATCGTCTTGTCGTCCGCCACCGAGAAGGCATAGGCCGAGCTGTTGACGTTTGGCGCGACGAGATTGAGGCCCTGTTTGCGGCAGTCGTCCTTGAGCGTGACGAGCCGGTCAGTGTTCTGCAGATCAGCCGTCATGACCGCAGCCATGAACGCCGCCGGGTAATGCGCCTTCAGGTACGCCGTCTGGTACGCGAGGACGGCATAGGCTGCCGAGTGCGACTTGTTGAATCCGTAACCGGCGAACTTCTCCATCAGGTCGAAGATGCGTGTCGCCGTCCGCTCCGCGACGCCCCGCTCGGTCGCGCCAGTCACGAAGATCTCGCGTTGCTTGGCCATCTCCTCGGGTTTCTTCTTGCCCATTGCACGCCGCAGGAGGTCGGCGCCGCCGAGCGTGTAGCCGGCAAGGATCTGCGCGATCTGCATAACCTGCTCCTGGTAAAGGATGACGCCATAGGTCTCTTCGAGCGTCGACTTCAGGTCAGGATGCAGGTAATCGATATCGTCCTTGTTGACCGCATGACGATGGGCGATGAAATCGTCGACCATGCCCGATTGCAGCGGGCCGGGACGGAACAAAGCGACGAGTGCGACGAGGTCGTCGAAACGATCGGGACGCATGCGCTTGATCAGGTCCCGCATGCCTGTCGATTCGAGCTGGAAGACGGCCGCCGTCTCCGTGCTGCATAACAGCGCAAACGTTTTCGGGTCGCGGTCGGGGATACGAGTCACATCAAAATGCTCGTCGGGATTTGCTTCGTTGACGATCTTCTCCGCCCAGTCAATGATCGTCAGTGTCTTGAGACCCAGGAAGTCGAACTTGACGAGTCCGACAGCTTCCACATCGTCCTTGTCCAGTTGCGTGATGATGTGAGTGCCGCCATCTTCGCAGTAGAGCGGCGTGAAATCAGTCAGCGCTGTCGGCGCAATAACCACACCGCCCGCATGCTTGCCCGCATTTCGGGCAAGCCCTTCGAGCGACTTCGCAAGATCGATGATCGCCGCGACCTCTTCATCATCGCGGTACATCGTCGCCAGCTCATCCGATTGCTCAAGCGCCTTGTCGAGCGTCATGCCGATCTCGAACGGCACCTGCTTGGCGATGCGATCAACGAAGCCGTACGGATGCCCGAGAACCCGGCCGGTATCACGAATGACCGCCTTCGCGGCCATCGTTCCGAAAGTGATGATTTGTGCGACGCGATCCCGGCCATAGCGCTCGGCCACGTATTCAATGACCCTGTCGCGGCCTTCCATGCAGAAGTCGATATCGAAATCGGGCATGGAGACGCGCTCGGGGTTGAGGAAGCGCTCGAACAGAAGGTCGTGCTCCAGCGGGTCCAGGTCCGTGATGCCGAGGACCCAGGCAACGAGTGACCCTGCCCCGGAGCCACGTCCCGGGCCTACCGGGATACCGTTTTCCCGTGCCCAGCGAATGAAATCGGCAACGATGAGGAAGTAACCCGGGAAGCCCATGCCGCTAATGACACTGAGCTCCACCCGGAGCCTTTCCAGGTAAGGAGCGCTGAACGCATCCCGTTCGTTCTCCGCAATCTCGCGGACCTCGAAGATACGCTGCAATTGCTCGTCGAGCCCTCGTCGCGCCTGCGTTTCGAGAAAGTCCGCCTCGGTCTCGCCTTCCGGGACCGGGAATGCCGGCAACACGCTGTCACCGAGCTTCAGGTCGAGGTTGCACCGCCGCGCAATCTCCCAGGCGTTCTCCAGCGCCTCCGGCACATCGGCGAACAATTCGGCCATTGCCGCGGGGCTACGCAGGTACTGGTCCTCGCTGTAATTGTGCGGCCGGTCCGGGTCAGCCAACGTGCGGCTGTCGTGAATGCAAACCCGTGCCTCGTGCGCATTGAAGTCGTCCTGCACCAGGAAGCGCACATCGTTTGTCGCCACAACCGGCGTTCGCGTATCACTGGCGAGCGTCAGGCTTGCCTGCACGCAGTCTTCTTCTGCAGCACGCCCGGTGCGAATGAGTTCGAGGTAATAACGGTCGCCGAAGACGTCCTGCCAGTCATCGAGCAGGGATTGGGCAAGATCGTAGTGGCCGTTACGCAACGCGTGCCCAACGTCACCATGCAATCCTCCCGACAAAGCGATGAGGCCCTCGCAACTTTCAGCCGTCAGCCAGTCACGCTGCACGAGCGGCTCGCCCCTGACCTGCCCCTCGAGAAACGCCCGCGTCAGCAGTTGCGACAGGTTCCGATAACCGGTGTTGTCCTGGCAAAGCAGCACCAGGTGCAACGGCCTGGACGCATCGTCTTCGTTCGCGATCCTGAGGTCGACACCGATGATCGGTTTGACGCCGGCAGCCAGCGCCTTCTTGTAAAACTTGACCATACCAAACAGGTTGTTCTGATCGGTCAGAGCCACGGCCGGCATGCCCGCTTCGGCACAACGCTGCATCAGCGGCGCGATTCGCACCGTGCTATCGACGAGCGAGTACTCGGTGTGCACATGCAGATGAACGAACGGTGTCTCGCTCATCCGGCCAGTCTCACGGGCGCGAAACTGCGCCGATGCAGGTCACAAGGCCCGTGCTCGCGGAGCCGCTCGCGGTGCACTTCGGTGCCATAACCCTTGTGGCGCGCAAACCCGTACGCCGGGTACAGCGTGTCCATGCGCCTCATAAATCGGTCGCGCGCCGTCTTCGCGAGGATCGACGCGGCGCTGATCGCAGCAACCTTGCCGTCGCCGCCGACAATCGCGTCGCCTTCGACGAATGCCTCGTTGAAACGCAGGTCCGGCAGGCGATTGCCATCCACCTGCACCGACGCGGGAAAGACCGAAAGGCCAAGGATGGCGCGACGCATCGCAAGCATCGTTGCCGCAAGGATGTTAATCGCGTCGATCTCGGCGGCGTCGGACCATGCCACCGACCAGGACACTGCCCTGCTCTTGATCAGCACAGCCAGTTCTTCGCGGCGCGCCTCGGACAGTTTCTTCGAATCGTCGAGTCCGTCTATGGGATGCCCTGGATTGAGGATAACGGCAGCCGCAACGACCGGACCGGCCAGCGGGCCGCGACCGGCTTCGTCAACGCCCGCAATGGGGCCACTGGCCTGGAAAAGCTGTGCTTGCTGCATCGGGAAACCGTCTTGCTTGCTATCCTGCGAGCTTGATCACGGCGTCTGCGGCACGTTCATCCGCACCGAGCGCCAGTTCTTCACGCAGTGTAGCAAATCGACGGCTGATCTCTTCACACCGGGCCGGGTCTTCGAGCAGGTCCCAGACGGCCTGCGCCAGCGATTCCGCTTTGAAATCTTCCTGCATCAGCTCAGGAATCAAAGGTTCATCGGTGACAAGGTTTGGAATCGTGAAGTACTCGGTATTCAGGCCGATCATGCGCACGATCGCGCCAGACAGTTTGCCAATGGAATAGCCTGCCACCGTGGGCTTGCCGAGCAATGCCGACTCCAGCGCTGCCGTCCCCGATGCGAGCAAAACGACGTCGGCCGCCGACATCGCCTCGATAGAATCGCCGTCGATGAGCGTAAATTGATCCGCGATTCCTACCTCGGCCAGCTGCGCCTCGATCAGCGGACGCAATTTCGGGCTGGCGACCGGCGTGACAAAGCGCAGGTCCTTGCGCTGTTTCGCAAGCATTGCGGACGCTCGCGCAAACACGGGCCCCAGGCGCGTCACCTCGCTGACGCGGCTGCCGGGAAGCATCGCAACGACAGGCCCGTCGCCAATGTCCAGCAGTTCACGCACTGATGCGAGATCGATGTCGGTCGGCAAACTGGTTGCCTTGGGGTGGCCGACGAACACGGCATCGATGCCCTTGTCGTCGTAGATATTCTTTTCGAACGGCAGGATGCACAGCACGCAGTCCGCCGCCGCACGCACGGTTTCGATGCGACCCGACCGCCAGACCCATACAGACGGGCTGACATAGTGTGCGGTCCTGATGCCGGCTTTGCGCAACTTCTTCTCGAGGCCCAGGTTGAAGTCCGGCGCATCGATGCCAACGAAAACATCGGGCGGCGACGCCTTCCAGCGCTCAGCAAGCGAGCGCCGCAGCTTGAGCAATCGTGGAATATGCGCCAGTGGTTCGATCAACCCGAACACGGCGAGTTCGTCGGAGGCCGCCCACGCTTCGCATCCTTCCGCGAGCATCGCGGGCCCCGCCACTCCCTCGAACGTCGCGTCGGGAACGCGCTTGCGGATTTCGCGAATCAGCCCGGCGCCGAGTAAGTCGCCGGATGCTTCGCCAGCAACCAATCCTATCTTCATGACACGGCGCCTACCGAGCCAGTCCGCGTTCGGACGACCGCAGCGAATCGAGGAACAACTGCAACTCGGGTTGTGATTCGCATCTGGCGGCGATCTCTTCTATCGCTTCGTTGAGCTTCAGGCCCTTGCGATAAACGAGGCGATACGCGTCCTTGATGTTGCGTATCTGCCCGGCGTCAAAGCCGCGCCTCTTCAGCCCCTCGCTATTGATGCCTCTCGGTGCTGCCGGCATACCGGATACGGTTGTGTACGCAGGAACATCCCGGTTGACACCCGCATACATACCGACAAAGGCGTGTGCGCCGATATGGCAGAACTGGTGCGCGCCCGAGAAGCCGCCGAATATCACCCAGTCTCCGACATGAACGTGACCAGCCAGCGTCGCGTTATTGGCCATGATCGTCTTGTCGCCGATGACGCAGTCATGCGCAATATGTACGTATGCCATGATCCAGTTGTCGTCACCGAGAATCGTTTCGCCTTTGTCCTGTGTGGTTCCGCGGCTGATCGTGCAGAATTCACGAATCGTATTGCGGTCGCCAATCCTGAGCGTCGTAGGCTCATCCGCATACTTCTTGTCCTGTGGATCGTCACCGATCGACGCGAACTGGTAGATGTGGTTATCACTGCCAATGATGGTCGGCCCGTTGATGACGACATGACTGTCAATACGCGTACCGCTGCCAATCTCGACGCCATCTCCGACAATCGAATAGGGGCCGATTTCAACGTCGTCAGCAATCCTGGACTTGTCTGAAATGATGGCTGTTGCGTGAATCACTCTTAATCTCCACCCGGCGCACAAATGATGGTAGCGGTCGCGACGACCTGCGCATCGACACTCGCCTCGCATCGGTACCACCACATGCCACGCTTGACCTTGTCTGCGACCACACGAAGCTCGAGACGCTCGCCCGGCACCACGGGCCGGCGAAAACGCGCGTCCTCGACTCGCGCGAGCATATACAGTGGCTTTGGTTCGAGATCGCCATTACTGATATGTGAGAGAACGCCGCCCGCCTGCGCCATCGCCTCGACTATCAGCACACCCGGCAATACCGCATTGCCCGGAAAATGCCCGGCAAAGTGCGGCTCATCAGCAGATACGTGCTTCACTGCCACGACACTTTCATTTGCGGTGCACTCGAGCACCTCATCGATCATCAGGAAAGGGTCGCGGTGTGGCAGCAGCTCCTTGATCTGTTCCACGCCAAGTGGAAAGGAGTAATCGCCCATTACTTGTTCTCTAAGTCACGTACACGGCTTTGCAGTTTATCGAGCCGCCTGAGCGACGCAACACGCCTGTTCCACACGCGCGCTTCTTCAATCGGGAACATCGAGGCATAGACGCCCGGCTTTGAGATGGGCTTGCTGACCATTGCCTTGCCAAGCACGGTGACGTCGTCGCAAATCTCGATATGTCCGGCGACGCCGACCATGCCAGCCAGCATGCAACGTTTGCCGATATGCGCGCTGCCGGCGACAGCGACACCGGACGCCATCGCCGTATGTTCGCCCACATGCACGTTGTGACCAATCTGGATCTGGTTGTCCAGCCTTACGCCATTGCCGAGAATCGTGTCGTCGATAGCGCCGCAATCGACCGAGGTGCACGCACCGATTTCGACATCGTCGCCAATCTGAACGCCACCGACTTGTGGCACCTTGACCCACCCTTCTGCAGTCATGGCGTTGCCAAAGCCGTCGGAACCAACCACGCAACCCGAGTGGAAGATACAGCGATCACCGGTGGTTACTGCGCGTACGAGCGTCGCATTTGCCATTACCTTGCATTCGTTACCGACCCGACACCCTTGACCAACACCAGCGCCCGGACCGACGTAGGTGTTGTCGCCAATAACGGCATCATCTTCAATCACGGCATTTGCCGCGACATGTGCGCTGTCTGCCACAGTCGCTCCCGGTGCTACCGAGGCTGATGCATGAATACCGGGGGCATACGCCGGCGCCGGATGGATGACCGCCGCAATGCGCGCATACGTTGCGTAAGGGTTGTCTGTAATCAACGCGGCCGTCGGCGCATCATCTGCATCGTCGGGGCGCATAATGACAGCAGCCGCCTTCGTCGAAGGCAGCTGCTTGTTGAAGTTGGAGCTACTGAGAAAACTGATCGACCCGGGCCCGGCGTTGGCCAGCGACCCAACCGATTCGATCTGGAGATCGGGGTCACCGATCAGTTCACAATCGAATCGTGTTGCCAGTTCTCCAAGCGTGATCGGCACAGGCGGCCCGATCTACTGCGCTGCGCTGGTAGCCTGGAAGTTTGCTTCGACCGCTCGCAACACGGCTTCGGTGATGTTCACCGCACCGCTGGCATACAGGACACCGTCACCCACGATCATGTCATAGCCTTCGCTGGTGGCGTAGTCCTGGATCTCCTTGAGAAGCGCAACCTGCAGATCACTCATTTCCTGGTTCTGGCGCAGGTTCGAATCCTCCTGGAATTCGTTTTGCAGCCGACCGAGCTCACGTTGCATATCCCGCAGATCTTTTTCCATGTTGCGCCGTTCGGTCTCTCCCATAACGGCTGCATCTTTCTGGAACTTGGTTGCCGCTTCTTCGTACTCTTTCTGTTTGGCCAGAATTTCACGCTGACGCGGGGCAAACTCTTCCTGCAAAGCCTCCATTGCGGCCTTGAAGTGCGGCGATGCCTGCATCAACGCCGGGACGTTGACGACACCGATCTTTATTTCCTGGGCACTCGCCGGCAGTGCGAACGCAAGAAACAGCGCACTTGCAATGACCAGGCCGGTAATGTGTTGCTTTACAAAACTCATAACAAATCCAATCCTTAAAACGCTTGACCAATGGAGAACTGGAATCGTTCGATTTCGTCTCCGTAATACCTGTCGTTCCCCCTGTACTCATTCAGCGGGTACGCATAACTGAACCGGAACAAACCAAGCGGCGCGAGCCATTGTACGCCAATACCGACCGACGCACGCAGTTCATCAAAACTCGGTTTGTATTCGATCGGCGATCCGAGTTTGTCGGCAAAATCGACCTCACCCGTATCAAAAACGTTGCCGATGTCATAGAAAATGCTGGCGCGCGCCTGACTTGACCATTTTTCCGGAAGCGGGATTATAAGCTCTAGCTGACTCGCCGCCAAAACGTTTCCGCCGTATGGGTTGCCGAAGCTGTCACGCGGCCCCAGGTACGACTCCCGGAAGCCACGGACCGACGACGGCCCGCCGCCATAGAAGCGTTTGTACGGCGGTGCGGCGGTTGTTTCGCCCATCGCCTCGGAAATAGCGAGTTCCGCGTTAATCCGGCCCGTCCAGCGACCGAAAATCGGGATGTACTTTGTAAAGTTGTATCGCGCCTGGTAGTACTCCACGTCGCTGCCGGGTACTGCGACCGCCAGGAAGAGGCTCTGGCGCGTGCCACGATTCGCGAAGATCGCCCTGTTGCGGCTGTCGAATGTCCAGCCCGCGATCATTTCCACCGTGTCGAACTTCGTACCGAAGAACGAGAAACCGGCTCCGGTATCTTCGATAAACGGGTTGCCGTTGTTCAGCACCCAGTCCTGGGCCTGTTGCGTGCTCGATGTGGATGCCAACAACTCTGCCCGGTTGTATGCAAGGCCGAGCGACAGGCGCTGGTATTCGGAAATCGGCAAGCCATAGTCGACCGTCAGGCCACCACTCGTCGTTGAAAAGTCGGATGATGCCGAAGTGAACTGTGTAATGTCGCGATAGTTGAGCGAAACTGTGCGGCTGATGCCGTCCATGGTGCGGTATGGATCTGTATGCGACAGGCTGTAAAGTTTCTGGAAGCGGCCTGATACAGCCTCGAGCGCGACGCGATTACCAGTGCCGAGGAAGTTCGTGTGCACGATGCTGCCATTGAGCATCAACTTTTGAGACTCGGAGTAGCCGATACCGCCGCTGAATTGTCCAGGCATGCGATAATCGATCTGGAAATCGACATCGACCATGTCCGGGACGCCGGGCACCGGTGTATTGCTGACCTCGACATTCTCGACATAGGGCAGTCGCTGCAGCAGCACCTTGGAGCGCTCGACGAGCTGGTTCGAAAGGTACGAACTCTCCATCTGGCGCATTTCACGACGCAGCACTTCGTCGTCGACTTCGCTCACGCCGTGAAAGTTGATGCGTCGCACGTACACGCGACTGTTCGGCGTGATGAAGAATGTGATCTCCGCTTCCTTGGTCTCGTGGTTCAGCTCCGGAACCGGCTCGATCTCAGCGTTCGCGTATCCCTGCTCACCAAGGCGGAACGACATGAATTCCGACGACTGCGTGAGCAGGAACTGGTTAAAGATCGACCCCGGCTGCGCGAGAACCATCGAGCGCAACAACTCTTCCGGGATAACCATTTCGCCAACGAGCTTGATATCCGAGATCGTGTAGACATCACCCTCGTGAATACCAATCGTTACGAAGATGTCCTTTTTGTTGGGTGAGATTGCGACCTGGGTGGATTCGACCCGGAAGTCCGCATATCCCCTGTCCATGTAGAACGAACGCAATGTCTCGAGATCGCCTTCGAGCGCTTCCTTTGAATAGCGATCGTCCTGGCGGATCCACGACAGCCAGTTCGCCGTATCGAGCTCGAAATCCGCACGGATTTCATCCTCATCGAACGAATCGTTACCGACAATATTTACCTGGCGAATCTTGGCGCGGTCGCCCTCCTTGACATCGATGCGAATGCGCACCGTGTTGTTCGGCGTATCAACGACAGTTGTGTCGACCGACACGCCGTACTTGCCGCGATCGTAATACTGCTCACGCAGGAAACCGGCCACCTCGTCGAGTACTGACTGGTCAAACGTGCGCCCCTTGTAAAGACCCACGCCGCGTAACGATTCCATCAGGTCTTCTGTCTTGATGTCCTTGTTACCTTCGATCACGAAACTCTCAATCGAAGGCCGCTCATGAACGGCAACGATCAGCGTGTCGCCGTCGCGCCGCATCTCGACATCATCAAACAGGCCCTGGCGGTAAAGCGCGCGAATTGCCTCCTGGATGCGAATCTTGTCAACGCGATCACCGATGTTGATCGGCAGGTAGTTGAACACCGTGCCTTCCGATATGCGCTGCAGTCCTTCGACACGCATGTCGCGCACGACAAAGTCGGCCTGCGCCAGCGCGGTGACCGGCAGAAGCAAAACCAGTGCGAATATCTTGAGTCGTTTGACCATGTTGTTGTTGCTATTCCTCAACCCAGTATTCTCGCTATGTCGTTATAAAAGGCAAAACTCATCAGCAATATCAGCGCGAGTATGCCGAACTGCTGGCCAAGTATCTGCGAACGCTCGGACAACGGACTTCCTTTGATGCCTTCGATGGTCTGGAACACGATCTGGCCACCGTCAAGCACCGGTACCGGCAGCAGGTTGAGCACACCAAGGCTGATGCTGATCATAGCCAGGAAACCGAGGAACGTTCTAAAGCCGCGCTCGGCCGAATCGCCAGCAAATTGCGCGATGTTGATCGGCCCGCTGATGTTCTTGAAGGAAACATCACCGGTGACCATGCGTCCCAGCATGCGCAGTGTGAACATCGTCTGTGACCACGTGTTCTGGATCGCATTCGGCACCGCCTCGATGGGGCCCAACTCGTCCAGCATTGCACGCACACCAAGAAACCCGGAGACCCCGGTTTCAGTATCGCGGGACCCGATCACAGTGCTCACGCGTTGCAGCCTGCCGTCCCGGATAATGCCGATCTCGACGCGGTCACCCGGTCGATCAACCACGGCATTGATGAGATCGCCAAAGCCGAGTATCGGTTCGCGATCGAGCGACACGATGCGGTCGCCCCGTCGCAATCCTGCAGCTTCTGCTGCCTCGCCTGCGACCGGGTCATGAAGTATTACCGGCGGTGATCCCGGCTGGAAACCGATTCCCTCGAACAGTGTCCCTGGCTCGGTGAGCCGCGCCGACTCCTCGCCGACAACTATGACAGCCTCGCGACGATGGCCGCGCATATCTTCCAGCATCATCGGGACACGGCCTTCCGCAACCATGTTGTCGAACATGGCCATCAGCGTCTGTTGCCAGTTGTCGGTCTCGGTGCCTCCTACGGCAATGATGCGGTCGCCTTTTTCCAGGCCCGCTTCGGCCGCAAATGACTGCGGCGCAACTTCGCCGACGGCCGGTCGTAACGCCGGAACGCCGTCCATAGACAGTATCCAGAAGGCAGCGATCGCAAACAGGAAATTAAAGGCCGGACCGGCCAGCAATACGGCGATGCGCGCAGGTATGGGCCGGTGATTGAATGCACGGCCTTCATCTTCGGGTGCCACCGGGCCCTCGCGGCCATCGAGAAAACGCACGTAACCACCCAGGGGGACCGCTGCGATACAGTACTCGGTCTTGTCCTTGCCGCGCACCCAGGTCCAGATCGGACGACCGAAGCCGATCGAAAAACGCAGCACCTTCATGCCGGTCCAGCGGCCAACAATGTAATGGCCGTACTCGTGGACGGCTACAAGCACGCTGATCGCGACGACGAATGCCAGCAAATTTGTCAGGAACTCACCCATCAAACAATTCCTACCCAGCCCAGGCCGAGCGCAAACAACGGTGCCGCCGCGGAGACGCTGTCAATCCGGTCGAGGACACCGCCGTGCCCTGGAAACAATGTGCCACTGTCTTTCACTCCCGCGGTACGCTTGAACATGCTGACTGTCAGGTCGCCCACGATCGACAAACTGGCGACAGCCAGGCAGAACGGAATGAATACCTTTAGATCGGTTTCAGCCCATGTAGTTCGCAACAATGTCAGCAAAACGACTGCCACGAGGCCACCAATGACACCTTCCCAGGTCTTACCCGGGCTGATGTCGGGTGCCAGTTTGACTCTTCCGAGGAACCTACCGGCGAAATAGGCCCCGCTATCCGCAACCCATACGATCAGCAACGCGAACAGCAATAGTTCCGGAGCGGCGTTGTAGAGGATGACCAGCGCTTCATAGAGCGGCACCAGGACGAGCGCGCCAGACATCCAGCGCACTGCGACCGGTATCGGCGTGGGAAAGAAAAACGTCCAGAAAAGTGCGCTCACCCACCACACCAGGGCTATCTTGAAAACGAGCGTCGCATCGATATCGACAAACGAGAGCAGTGCGATCAACGCCGCAATAAGCGCGACATATGTGAAGCGAACCGCGTTGCCGCGCACACCAAGGAATGCCGACCACTCCCAGGCGCCACCGAGCATGACGACCACGATTACTACCAGCGCCACCTGTTCGGGCAGCAGGAACAGCACAGCGAGCAACGCCAGCAGAGCGATAACGGCCGTGATGATCCTTTGTTTCATCAGCTGACCGCCTCTACCTGCTCGCCAGTGTGACCATACCTGCGTTGCCGCATGGCGTAGTACGCGAGCGCGTCATCAAAGTCGCTGTCGCCAAAGTCGGGCCACAGCGTGTCGCAGAAATACAGCTCGGCATACGCCAGGTTCCAAAGCAGGAAGTTACTGATACGTTGCTCTCCCCCGGTCCGGATCAGGAGATCCGGGTCTGGCACACCCGCCAGTTGCAGCTCGTTGGCAATGGCCTTGTCATCGATATCCTGTGGTTCGAGTTCACCGGCTGCCACTTTTGCGGCCAGCGCCCTGGTGGCCTCTGTAATGTCCCAGCGGCCACCGTATGCCACGGCAACGACGAGATGCAGCCCGGTGTTGCCGGCGGTCTGCGCCTCGGCTGCAGCAATCTTGTCGACCAGCCCGGCCTGCAACTGCTCGCGGGCACCGATAAATTCGAGCCGTACATTATTACGATGCAGCTCATCGACTTCTCGTTGCAGCGCCTCGACGAAAAGGCCCATCAACTTGCTGACCTCTTCTCGTGGCCGCTTCCAGTTTTCGCTGCTGAACGCGAACAAAGTCAGATGCTTGACGCCACGCTCCGCAGCCAGCTCGACCGTGCGCCGCACGGCGCCGACGCCCGAGCGATGCCCGGCGTGACGTGGTAACGCACGTTTCCTGGCCCAGCGGCCATTACCGTCCATGATGACGGCGATATGCGTCGGAATGTTGTCGCTGGCAGCCATTGGAAAAGACAAGAACCCGAAAAGAGGCTTGTCAGATTTCCATCAGCTCGCTCTCCTTTTCAGCGAGCAATTCGTCGATCTGAGCGATGTATTTGTCGGTGATGACCTGGATCTCTTCTTCGGCGCGACGTTCATCGTCCTCGCCGATCATCTTTTCCTTGAGAAGATCCTTGATGTCGTGAATGGCGTCACGGCGAATATTGCGCACGGCGATGCGGCCGCCTTCGGCTTCGTTGCGCACGACGCGGATCATGTCCTTGCGTCGTTCTTCGGTCAGCGGCGGCAATGGTACGCGAATCACTGTTCCGGCCGTCGCAGGGTTCAGGCCTAGGTCGGAAGTCATGATGGCCTTTTCGATGACCGGCACCATTTCTTTTTCCCATGGAGTTACCGTCAGCGTGCGCGAGTCCTCGACATTGACATTGGATACCTGGTTCAGCGGCACCTGTGACCCATAATATTCAACGGTAATGTGATCGAGCAGGCTGGTGTGCGCGCGGCCTGTACGAATCTTCGTCAAGTCCTGTTTCAGGGAAGCGACGCTCTTGCCCATGCGCTCGCCCGCGTCTTTTTTGATTTCGTCTAGCACGATGCAATCCCTCCTGAGTATTCAGGCCGTAACCAGTGTGCCGATATCGTCACCCGACATGGCCTGCACGAGCGCATTGGCCCGCGCCAGGTCGAACACCCTGAGCGGCAGGTCATTGTCGCGGCACATGACGATCGCAGTGGCGTCCATGACGTTCAGCTTGTCGGCCAGCACCTTGTCGAAAGAAACCGTTTCATAGCGCTTTGCCTTCGGATTGCTAACCGGATCCGAGTCATAGACACCGTCCACCTTGGTCGCCTTGAGCAATACGTCCGCGCCAATTTCGATGGCGCGCAGGCTGGCAGCCGTATCGGTCGTAAAGAATGGATTGCCGGTACCGGCGGCAAGAATGACGACGCGACCCTTTTCGAGGTGCCTCACAGCACGCCTGCGAATGTAGTCTTCGCAAACCTCGTGAATCTGCAATGCGGACATCACGCGCGCGAACACGCCGTGCGACTCGAGGGCATCCTGGATAGCCAGGGCATTCATGACGGTCGCCAGCATTCCCATGTAATCACCGGTGACACGGTCCATACCGGCCCTTGCCAGCCCTGCCCCGCGAAAAATATTGCCGCCACCGATGACGATAGCGACTTCGACGCCTTTTTCGCGCACCGCGGCGATTTCCGCCGCCATGCGCTGAATGACTCTCGGCTCGATGCCGTAATCCAGTTCACCCATCAATGCCTCGCCGCTCAGCTTCAGCAAGACGCGACCGTATTGAACCGGTGTATCACTCATAGAAAAAGCCTTTCTTTTCCTGCCGTTGTCGGGCGCTTGATTCTAGCGTATTCGTCGAAATCAGTCTCTATTAAATCAATAAGTTAAGCTACTTACTTCAACTGGCGCCTTTGACCTGCGCCATGACTTCCTCGGCGAAATTGTCTTCCTTTTTCTCGATGCCTTCGCCGACCTCGTAGCGCTCGCACGCCACGATCTTCGCGCCTGCAGCGTCAAGCAGTTTGCCGACGGTCTGGCTGTCGTCCTTGACGAACGGCTGGCCGAGCAGCGTTATTTCCTTGAGGAACTTGTTAACGCGGCCTGCGACCATCTTTTCGATGATGTCGGCGGGCTTGCCCGAGTCCTGTGCCTGCTCGGTCAGAATGCGGCGCTCGCTTTCCAGCGTTTCCGCAGGTACGTCCGCTTCGCTGATGTACTGCGGGTTCATCGCCGCGACGTGCATCGCCACATCGCGCGCCAGGTCTTCGTCACCGCCGTCCAGGGCGATAACGACGCCGATGCGCGCCCCGTGAGAATAGTTTGCGAGTACGCCGTCCGCGGAGATGATCTCTGCCCGTCGTACGCCGATATTCTCGCCGACCTTCTGCACGAGTTCGGTACGCGCTTCCTCAACGGTGCGGCCGTCCTCCAGTTTCTCGCCGGCGAGCGCTTCAACGTCAGTTTGTCCTGACGCGAGCACCAACGCGGTAACGGCATCTGCAAACGCGATGAAGTTTTCATCCTTGGCGACGAAGTCCGTCTCCGAGTTGACCTCCGCGATGACTGCCTTGCCACCCTCCTGGACGATGACGATACGACCATCCGCTGCAACGCGGCTGGCCTTCTTGTCGGCCTTGGCCTGGCCCGACTTGCGCAAGAACTCGGCCGCAGCATCCATATCGCCGTTCGTTTCGACGAGTGCCTTTTTGCACTCCATCATGCCTGCGCCGGTACGCTCGCGCAGTTCTTTAACCATCGATGCTGAAATCGACATGTTGTATTCCTCTTAGTCCTTGTCAGCAGCTTTCTTCGCCGTCTTCTTCGCGGCCTTCTTAGCTACTTTCTTTGCTGTCTTCTTCGCTGCTTTCTTGGCCGTCTTCTTGGCAGCCTTCTTGGCTACCTTCTTGGCCTTCTTTTTCGCCGGCTCCGCCTTTGCTTCCTCAGCTTTCGGCTCCTCGGGCGCAGCTTCTTCGGCCTTTGGCTCTTCGGCCGCAGCTTCCTCGGCCTTTGGCTCTTCAGCCGCAGCTTCCTTCGCCGGGGCCCCTTCAGCTTTCGGCTCATCCGCCTTTGCTTCCTCAGCTTTCGCCTCTTCGGCTGGCGCTTCTTCAGCCTTGGGTGCCACCTTCTTCGCCGGTGCTTTCTTCTTCACCGTTGCTTTCTTGGCAGCCTTTTTCTTTCGGCCCGACGATTTCTTGACGTTGCCTTCCTCATCGAGCTCGACAAACTCGTCTTCGCCCAGGGCCACTTCCGGCAGCGACGCCTTGCCGTCGAGGACCGCATCAGCAACCATCGAGGCATACAGTTCAATGGCCCGCATCGCGTCGTCGTTGCCAGGAATGATGTAGTCGATGCCGTCCGGCGAGCAGTTCGTGTCCACGACTGCGACGACCGGGATACCCAGCTTGCGCGCTTCACGAACGGCGATGTCTTCGTGATCAACGTCGACGACGAACAACACGTCGGGCAGGCCCGTCATCTTCTTGATACCGCCCAGGCTGCGCTCGAGCTTGTCCTGCTCGCGATTGAGTCCGAGGATCTCTTTCTTCGTCAGACCTTCAAAACCGCCCTCTTCGGCCATCTTCTCGAGCGTGAGGAGACGTTTCACCGATTGCCGGATGGTCTTGTAGTTGGTCAGCATGCCGCCGAGCCAGCGGTAGCTGACAAACGGGCTCCCGGCACGCGTGGCGTGATTGCGGACGGATTCGCGCGCTGCACGCTTGGTGCCGACGAACATGACCTTGCCGCCGTCAGCGACCGTCCCTTTAATGAACGCGCACGCCTCTCGAGCCATAGGCAGGCTCTTCTCGAGGTTGATGATATGGATCTTGTTTCGCTCGCCGAAGATGAAAGGTGCCATCTTCGGATTCCAGTAGCGGGTCTGGTGACCAAAATGCACGCCAGCCTCTAGCATCTGGCGCATGGATACGTCTGCCATTTAATTTCTCCGGGTTAGGCCTCCGTACACCCCATCTCGCAACCCCTTTTCAGGCGGGGCACCCAGCGTGATGTGTCGGTGTACGTGTGGATTAATTGCCTCTGGGGCGCGCGCTTTATACCATAGCCGGCTGCGGCCAACAACGGCCAGATAACCAAGAATTGGGGACAGTCGCTTAATATTTCCCTGGGCGGGTCAACGGCCACTCGAAATATTAAGCGACTGTCCCCAATCCCTAATAAATCTATGACTGTAACGATCAAGACGCCTGAAGAGCAGGACAAGATGCGGGTTGCCGGTCGACTGGCCGCCGACGTGCTCGACATGATCGGTGATTATGTCAAACCAGGTGTTACGACCAGCGAAATCAATGACATATGCCACCGGTACATCACCGAGGTGCAGAATGCGACCCCTGCCCCGCTGAATTACCGCGGCTTTCCCAAGTCGGTGTGCACGTCCGTCAATCACGTTGTCTGCCACGGCATTCCCGGTGACCGGCGACTGAAATCGGGCGATGCCGTCAATATTGACGTCACCGTCATCAAGGACGGCTTCCACGGCGACACGAGCCGCATGTTCTTTGCCGGACAACCCGGGGTTCAGGCACAGCGCCTGTCACAGGTCGCCTACGACGGCATGTGGCTCGGTATCAACGAACTCGGTCCGGGCAAACGTCTCGGCGATGTTGGGGCCGCGATTCAGAAGCACGTGGAGAAGAACCGCTGCTCGGTGGTTCGCGAGTACTGCGGCCACGGCATTGGCCGCGGATTTCATGAAGACCCGCAGGTCCTGCACTACGGCAATCGCGGCACCGGCCTTGAACTGCGAGAAGGCATGACGCTGACCGTCGAACCGATGGTGAATGCCGGCAAGCCGAACGTGAAGCTGTTGCCGGACGGCTGGACCGTGGTCACCAAGGACCACAGCCTGTCGGCGCAGTGGGAACACACGGTACTGATTACCGACAGTGGCTACGAGGTTCTGACGCTCGGCGCTGCTGACCGGCAGTGATACCCAGACGCAAAACCGGCGACGACCAGGCCATCACGGCCCTGCGCGACGCGCTGACCGTCGATCAACCCGGGGCCAGCCGCAAAGCGCTGCAGGCGGCGAGCGACAGCCTCCGCGAGCGTTTCCTTGCGGGCGAATCGGTCGTGGACCTGGTCCTGCTCAGGGCCAGGATCATCGACGAGCTCCTGGTTCACCTGTGGCGCACGCACGCCAATTACTGTGCCGGCGTTGCCAGCCTCGTCGCTGTTGGTGGCTATGGGCGAGGCGAGCTGCATCCCTGCTCGGACGTCGACATCATGCTACTCCTTCCCGAGGACCTGCCGGAGAGCTGCGAGCCGGAGCTGTCGGACTTCGTAACCTCGCTCTGGGATGTAGGGCTCGAGATCGGCCATAGTGTGCGTACGGTCGAACAGTGCTTCGAGGAGGCAAGCCGCGACCTGACCGTGGCGACGACGCTGATGGAGGCGCGCTTGCTCGACGGGCCGCAGGAACTGTTCGACGCCATGCAGGCCGCTATCGCGCCCGACAAATTGTGGCCGTCCGCGGAGTTCTTCGCAGAGAAGCGCAAGGAACAGATTGCCCGGCATCGTCGCTATGGCGACACAGCCTATAACCTCGAACCCAACGTCAAGGGCAGCCCGGGCGGCCTGCGCGATATCCAGATGATCGGCTGGGTTTCGCGGCGCCATTTCGGCAATGACTCGTTCGACGAACTGGTCGCCCACGATTTTCTGACCCCTGTGCAGGTGCAGCGACTGCATGAAGGCCAGGCGTTCCTGTGGCGAATCCGTTTTGCGCTGCACATCATGACCGGGCGCAGGGAAGACCGGATCCTGTTCGACCACCAGGTCAAGCTGGCCGAGATGCTTGGTTACGAAGACGCAACGTACACGCTCGGCGTCGAGCAGATGATGCAGCGCTATTACCGCACGGTCATGGAACTCAGCCGGCTCAACGAGATGCTGCTGCAGCTGTTCGAGGAAGCGATCCTGATGGACCCGCATGCCGAGCCCGAACCGCTTAACCAGCGCTTCCAGGTCAAGAACGGCTTCCTGCAAACGGTCAACGACGACGTGTTTGCAAATGACCCTTCCGCGTTGCTCGAGCTGTTCCTGCTGTTGCAGCAAAATCCCGAGATTCGCGGCGTCAGTGCCTACACGGTCGGCCTGATCAAGCGCAACCTGCACCTGATCGACGAGGAATTCCGCCAGAACCCGCGCAACCACCGCCTGTTCCTGTCGATCCTGAGGGCACCTGAAGGCGTTACGCACGAACTGCGGCGTATGAACCTGTATGGCGTGCTTGGTCTGTACATCCCGGCCTTCGGCCGCATCGTTGGCCGCATGCAGTACGACCTGTTCCATGCCTACACGGTTGACGAGCACACGCTGTTCGTCGTCAGCAATCTGCGCCGCTTCGCCCTGAGCCGCTACGACCACGAATTCCCGCATTGCAGCCGCATCATGCAGGAGCTCGAGAAGCCCGAGATTGCGTACCTGAGCGGCCTCTTCCATGACATCGCCAAGGGGCGCGGCGGCGATCACTCGGAACTCGGCGCCGTCGATGCCGAGGCATTTTGCCTCGAGCATGGCCTGAGCAAGTACGAGGCACGCACCGTTGCCTGGCTCGTGCGTCATCACCTGATCCTGTCCACGACAGCACAGAAAAAGGACATCGGCGATCCCGAAGTCATCAACGAATTCGCATCGCTCGTGCGCGACCCGACGCACCTCGATTATCTCTACGTTCTGACCGTGGCCGATGTTCGCGGCACCAACCCGAAGCTCTGGAACTCCTGGAAGGCCAGCCTGTTCCGTGACTTGTACGAGCTAACGTCGCGCGCGTTGCGCCGTGGCCTCGAAAACCCGATAGACCGTGAACAGCTGATCATCGAAACGAAGGAGCAGGCTCGTGAAACCCTGGTCGCCGCAGGCACCAGTGAGGAACGCATCGACCAGGTGTGGAGCCTGTTCAATGAGACCTACTTCCTGCGCCACCGCCCCGGCGAAGTCGCGTGGCATACGGAGTGGCTGGCTGATTCCGACACGGAGTCCGAGGTCGGCCTCCTCGATGTGAGGCGACAGACGAAAGGCGATGGCGTCGAGGCGGTGCTGTACACGCCACGCACGCATCTGACGTTTGCGCACGCGACTGCGGTCCTCGACGAGCTCGGCATGACAATCGTCGACGCGCGCATCATCCCGATCGAGAATGGCTACAGCCTCGACACCTTCATTTTCATGGAGCTGGACAAGCGCATCGAAGTCGACGAAGCGCGCCTCAACAAGATCCGCCGTTCCCTGACGCGAGTACTGACGGCAAGCCAGGAAAACATTGCCAAGGTGACGCGCGCGGCACCACGCCAGGTGCGTGTCTTCAAAACTGCCACCAGCGTGGCATTTAGCGAAAACCCTGCCGATGGGCAGACCGTTATGGAACTCGTGGCTGCGGACAGGCCCGGCTTGCTGAGCAAAGTCGGCCAGACATTCCTCGAACAGGAAATCGACATTGCTGCCGCCAAAATCATGACAATCGGTGAACGAGCCGAAGATGTCTTTTATATTTGTAATCGTGACGGCTCGGCGCTGGATGCCGGGGCGCAGGAACGACTTAGAGACGGTATCGTCTCGGTGATGGAATCTGAATGAGCGAACTGAGCGATATTATCGAACGCGGCTTTGACCGGTCGGGCCGCATGGATGATCCGGAAGAGCAGCAACAACTGGTTAGCGCCGTCGAGCACGCGATTGCGTCGCTCGACAAAGGCGAGGTCCGGGTCGCGGAGCAGGTAGACGGCGCCTGGCGCGTCAACCAGTGGCTGAAGAAGGCTGTACTGCTGAGTTTTCGCCTGACTGACAACAAGGTCATGGAAGGCGGGCACAGCAAGTTCTTCGATAAAGTGCCGATGAAGTATGCCACCTATTCAGAAGAAGACTTCAGGAATGACGGCGTACGCGTGGTGCCGGATGCGATCGTTCGGCGTGGCGCCTATGTTGCGGATGATGTCGTGTTGATGCCGAGCTACGTGAACATCGGGGCGTACGTTGACTCCGGCACGATGGTCGACACGTGGGCCACCGTCGGAAGCTGCGCACAGATTGGCAAGAACGTGCACTTATCGGGTGGCGTGGGCATCGGCGGCGTACTTGAACCGGTGCAGGCAGGACCTACGATAATCGAAGACGATTGCTTCATCGGCGCTCGCTCCGAAGTCGTCGAAGGTGTAGTCATCGAAAAAGGCTCGGTACTCTCCATGGGCGTCTACATCGGCCAGAGTACGCGAATCTATGATCGCGACACCGGGGAGGTCAGCTACGGACGAGTGCCGGCAGGTTCCGTCGTCGTGCCGGGCAGCCTGCCGTCGGACGACGGCAAGTATTCGTTGTATTGTGCAGTTATCGTGAAGCATGTTGACGAAAAGACGCGTGCAAAAACCAGCCTCAACGACCTGTTGCGCAATGCCGAGTAGCCGATCATGCTGACCGTTTACGGAATCAAGAGTTGTGATACCTGCCGCCGGGCCGGGAAATACCTGACCGAGCACAATATCGAATTCCAGTTTCACGACCTCCGGGAAGATGGCCTCGATATCCAGATGCTCGAACGCTGGACACAGCGCATTGGCTGGACGCGACTCCTGAATAAACAGAGTTTGACCTGGCGCAAGATCCCGGAAGTCGACCGCAATGACATGACGCACGACAAGGCGCTTGCGGCAATGATTGACAACCCGACGCTCGTGAAGCGTCCGGTGATCGAGTCCAAGAAGTTTATTTCAGTCGGCTTTTCCGAGAAACGCTTCGGCGATTTCATCAACAACAACGAGCTCTAGTAGCCCCCCAAGCGGGCGACCGGTCATGACGCAGCGCGATCATTTTCAGAAAATCACCAGTACGTCTGAGATACATTTTTGAGCGCATGAAAGAAAGGTTGGTGACACTGCTTTTGATCTTGTGCCCCTCGGCACATATGGCCGCTGAGGAGAGTGGTCATGCCGTTGCTCATCCTGATTGGTCACCCGATGGCGGGCAGCTGGCATTTGAAGCTAGTTGGCACGGCGCTCGAAATGTATACGTCATGAACATTGACGGATCGCAAGTGCGCCAGCTGACGTTTGGCGAAACCATGGATACCTACCCGAGATTCTCGCCGGACGGGCAATGGTTGGTCTTTCTCAGCCACCGCCACCCGCTCTTCTCGATGCACCTGATTCGACCCGATGGTGCGGACGAGAGAGCCCTGTTGCCTGCCGACGGTAATCTCGAACCGGCATTCTCGCCAGACGGCCGGTGGATAGCATTTCGCTCGTACCTGAGTGGCGATGACCCCGACGGAGAAATCATGGTCGTTGACTTCGCGGGCGAGAATCTCAGGCGCTTGACGGATAATGAAGTGGAGGATGGCTACCCTGCCTTTTCATCTGATGGTCGCAGATTATTCTTTCATCGCACGGTCGAAGACTTCCAGCAAATCATGGTGCTGGACCTGAAAACCGGCGTCGAAAGTCAGTTAACCGAAAATGACTCAAATAGTTGGCATGCACACTCTTCCCCTGATGGCCGACAAATTGTGTACGACGATGATCAGGCCGGAAATCGCGACATATATTTGATGGACCTGGAAAACCAACAAGTGACTCAGTTGACTTCGGACCCGGGGCGCGATGGTTATCCCAAATTCTCGCCGGATGGCCGACGCATTGCATTCCATTCCGACAGGGGTGGTTCGATGGCCATTTATGTTATGAATGCTGATGGTAGCGAGCAGGTCCCGGTGATTCCCCAGTGGCCGGAATGACGGCGCAACCGCCGCTCCTACCCGATACGGCCAGTAATGTAATCTTCCGTGAGCTTGTGCTGCGGATTCGTGAAGATCTTGTCGGTCTCATCGACTTCGACAAGCAGTCCCAGGTGAAAGTAAGCGACGCGTTTTGAAACGCGCGCTGCCTGCTGCATCGAGTGCGTCACAATTACGATCGCGTAGTCCTGGGACAATTCGTCCATCAGGTCCTCGATGCGCGCTGTCGCGATCGGGTCAAGCGCTGAACACGGTTCGTCCATCAGGATCACTTCCGGGTTTACCGCGATCGTGCGCGCGATACACAGGCGTTGCTGCTGGCCACCTGACAGCCCTGTACCGGGCTCGTCCAGCCTGTCCTTGACCTCTTTCAACAGTCCCGCACGCTCCAGGCTGCTGTGGACGATGTCGTCGAGCTCGGCGCGGTCGTTCGCGAGGCCATGGATGCGCGGACCGTAAGCGACGTTGTCGTAGATGCTCTTGGGGAACGGATTCGGCTTCTGGAAAACCATCCCGACCCGCGCACGCAGTGCAACAGGGTCGAATGACTTGCTGTAGATGTCGTCGCCACCGAGAGAAATACTTCCGCTGACCCTGGCCGATTCGATCGAATCATTCATCCGGTTGAGGCATCGGAGAAACGTCGACTTGCCGCAACCCGACGGCCCGATGAGCGCGATGACTTCCTTCTTGCTGATTTCGAGCGTGACATTCTTGATGGCATGGTTGTCGCCATAAAAGACGTCAACATTCTCTGCAACTACATACGGGTCTTCGCACCGAACATGGCCGACTGTTTCGCCAAGGTCCGTAAGCTGCTCGACGGCAGGTGCACCTGCTGCGCCGTTGTCAACGGACTCCGCAACCGGTGCCCGGGCCGTGTCTGCATCCACTGGTGCACCCGGCGGTTGTTCATCTGTCACGTTCGTTTCCGTCATCTGGACCATTGTCATATAGCCTTACCTGTAGCTCAATGCACGATTACCATTTGCGTTCCATACGTTTCCGTATGATTACGGCCGTCAGGTTCATGACGAGCAGGAACCCCAGCAGCACGATGATCGCGGCCGATGTCCTCTCGGCGAAAGCGCGCTCCGGGCTGTCGGCCCAGAGATAAATTTGCACGGGCAATGCCGTGGCAGGGTCCGAAAAACCGCCCGGCACATCGACAATGAACGCAACCATTCCGATCATCAATAGCGGCGCCGATTCGCCCAGCGCGCGGCTCATGCCGATGATCGTGCCCGTCAGCATGCCCGGTAGCGCCAACGGCATCACATGATGAAAGACCACCTGCATTCGCGATGCGCCGAGTCCGAGCGCTGCTTCGCGAATGGAAGGCGGCACAGACTTGATCGCCGCACGTGAAGCAATGATGATCACGGGCAGCGTCAATAAAGACAGCACGAGGCCGCCGACCAGGGGCGCCGATCTCGGTATCGAGGCCCAGTTGATAAACACGGCGAGACCCAGCAGACCGAACACGATGGACGGGACGGCTGCGAGGTTGTTGATATTGACTTCGATCAGGTCAGACCAGCGATTACGCGGGGCAAATTCCTCGAGATAAATCGCCGCAGCGACACCGATCGGAAACGCGAGAAGGACTGTGACGATGAGCATGTAAAACGAGCCCATCAGTGCACCCTTGATACCAGCGAGTTCCGGTTCGCGCGAATCTCCATTTGAGAACAACGCTGAATTGAACAGCGTATCCAGCCTGCCCGATTCCTGCAGTGCAGTGATCCATTGAATCTGCGCATCGGATATTGGCCGTAGTGACTCGTCCAGTTCGGCATCAATATTGCCCTTGACGAACATATCGACCGTCGACGCTGCCGGGACCCAGACCGACTGGGTCGTGCCAAGCAATTCCGGATTCGCCTCGATCATGTCCTGCATCTGGTAACCGGCGCCGACGCTGACCAGCCTGTACAACTCGCGCCGGTCGCTGCGCCCGGTTACTTCA
>JARRLQ010000012.1:0-80138 GCA_037386905.1 Woeseiaceae bacterium | reverse complement strand
CAACAAGGCGCCTGTCTTCAGGTTGGTTAGAAACCGGCCGCGTGTGGCACCTGGGGTTTGCGTCGCCTTTATCGCATGCGCCAGCTTCCGGTGTCGCCTACTTCAGGCGAAGGAGCGATATACACCTCGCCCTAAGGGCTGGCCTCTACAGCTCCCAGACGACGCCGAGGGAGTACATCGTGCGATCGTACTGAATGCGCAGGTCGGTTGACGACGTTTCGCGGTAGTCGATTTCGGCAACGATGTCGAAGTGCCTGCCAAGCCGCCAGGTAGCGACGAGTTCGCCGTCGACGGATTCGAATGTTTTTGGTCCGGCAGCCGGGTTGTGGAATGCGAACGCGTTCGGGTAGTCGTAAACGCGGTAGTTGCCGTTTAATTCGAGATCGAACCTGCGTCCCGGCGACCAGTGGAATTCAAAATTGTAAGTGTCACGAGTGAAGTCGTTGTAGCCGAGATAGCGGTCCTGGCGGTCCATGAGTTCGTAACCAAAGCCGAACCACATGTCACTGCTAATGCGTTGCCGCGCGAGCAGACCGTACTCGAGGTAGTCGTAGCGCAGCGGCGGGTTCGTAACCAGCTGGTTGCCGTCAAGGTCGAACGAGGGACGCGAACTGTAGCGCCGGCTCGACTTCTCGACCGTGAAGCGAAGCAGCGAGGACGCAGCGAACTTGTACTGCACGTTGCCGCCAAACAGGAAGTACTCGTGGTCATACTCGGGAACCAGGTCGGTATCCGTGTAATCCCACAGTTGCCCTTTAATGCGCAGAGCAAAAGAAAGGTCGCCAAAACCCTGCACCACGGTCAGCTCCGGACCATAGCGTTTGTAGTTCATACGATCGTCGATTTCCTGGTCATTCGACGTGCGCGGATTGCCCGTATCAGGATCTACGTAGATCTCGTCGTGCTGGGCGATCGTAAAGGCGCTGTATATCCGGCTGCGACGGCCCTCCTCGCGACGGTCATATTCGCTGCCGAAGCGCAGCTCGTGGAAGAACTCGTCGGCATTGCTCTCCACTTCGCCGTCGTAAAAGCGTCCTGCCAGGCGGTAGGAGCCGAAGAACTTCTCCCAGTTGTAACTCTTGACCGCATACCTGGCGCGGAAATCGACCGGGGCAAACGTCCCTGAATAGACCACCGGTACCACGATGGGCAGCGTCGGGTCGGCGAAGTCGATATACGGCTCACTCGGTGCGCGGAAAATGTTGTCATCCGAGCCGATGCCGACACGGGCGCTGATCTCGAAGCCGGCAATGGGCTGTTCTTTTTCGCGGCGCTTGTCCTCGCGCACGAGAACAGGGTCGGTCTCGCGGCGTTCGGCCTGGATGCGCGAGATCGCGATCCTGGCCATCGTCTGGATATTCTCGCTTTCCTGCTGGTCACGCGCGCGACGGAACCAGTTCAGGGCTTCTTCCTCATTACCCGCAGCGTAGGCATTCAGGCCGAGATTGAAGTGAGAGATGACGCGCAGACTCGAGTCCTCCGCCGACTTCAACAGCTCCAGCCTGGCGCGAGTATGCTGCCCGGCCTTGTAGTGAGCTACGCCCGTATTGAAGTGCAGGAGCGGCGTGTCCATGCCCGCTTCGGCGGCTTCCCGATAGCGCAACAGAGCCGCCCAGTAGAGGTCGTCACGGAACAGCCGGTTACCGTCCTGGAACGAGGCATAGGCATCCGCGTCGGCCACCGAAGGGGCTACCAGGTACAGAATTGCCGCCAGTAACGCCATGGCGCCGCCAGCGTTCTGGCGTCCGGTTTTTTCACGTGTCACGGGAATGGCCCAAGCTCCAGGTGATACATGTTATGTAGAGTCGCAAGAGTACCGGCTTTGCAACCCAAAAAACTATGACGTGGCGCAAAAAAATCCCCCCTTGCGGGGGGATTTGGCGTTTTCCTGATGAGGGAGCGGACTACATGACGTCGTCTTCGATGTCGTCGTCCATGTCGTCGTCATCTTCTTCGTCATACTCGTCGTCGTCGACGTCTTCGCCCTCTTCATCCTCGAAGTCGTCTTCTTCGTCGAGGTCGCCCTCGTCTTCAAAGTCGCTGTCGTCCTCGAAGTCATCATCATGCTCTTCGAATTCTTCCTCATCTTCCCCTTGATCTGACTCGTCCTCATCCATCTCGTCATCAGAATCGTGGTCACCGGAGACGCCTTCGCCGGATTCATCGTGATCAGACCCGTCTTCGTGGTCGTCGTCGCTGTCATCGTCCATGTCATCTTCGATGTCATCGTCGTCCGGGCCTTCCATACGGGCGATAGCCACATCAACGCCGGAGATGTCGTCCATGACGTCCATCGTGACCTCGAGGTCGTCGAGGTCATCCGCGCGGGCCGCGGCCGGCAGGAATGCGAAACACGTCAGCGCCAGGGTTGCTAAAAACATGTTCAGTCGTTTCATCGTCCTACTCCACAAATTGCGTCGGAAATCCTGTCCGACAAGCCTCAGGTTACGTCTACCCGCAGCCGGAATGTCCGGTCGCGGTCTTCATGTTCGAGATGGGCAAGCAGTTCGCCACCAGCCGGCGTCAAAGCAACCAGCGTGAGCGGCAGCAGGTTTTTGCCTTCCTGCAGGCTCGTCTGCCAGGTGATTTCACGCTGGCCCGGGAAGCCGTCGAGCTCAATGCCGTCCGGCAGCGACACCGTCAGGGTCGCCGAGTCGAGCGCCGTGGCAGACGCAAACACGAGATTGACGGTACGTGGCTCGGCCAGCGCGATCGTCACGCCCGGGATTGCTGCTTCAGGAGCGGGCAGTTGCGGATCGTTCAGCAACATGCCACCGATCAGCCAGGCTGCGATCGTTGCGGCGATGGCGGCACCAAAGCCCGTCATCATCCACTTGTTGCGCTGGCGTCGCGAACCTTCGTGCGTGGCGCGCACCAGTGCCTGGTCGTAGAATCCTGCGTCGGCTTCGGGCATCGGATAATCCTTTAATAGTTCGAGGACCTCCTGGTCCTGCCTGTTTGTAGCTGCGTTCTGCATATTCCTATCCTGTTCAGCCTCTTACACGACCTTTGTTAGGAAATGGTTCCATCGGCAACGAGTATTTCACGTAATCTGGCGCGGGCACGATGCAGCCGGGATTTGACAGTACCCACAGGTACGCCCGTAAGTTCTTCAATTTCAGCCAATTTATAGCCTTCGGTGTCGTGCAGCAAAACAACGATACGGTGTTCGTCACTGAGCTGCTGCAAAGCCTTGTCCAGCTGTTTCATACGCTCCAGGCGCTCGTTATCGACGACCGGATTGTCGCCGCCAGGCAGGTTCTGCAGCCCCTCTCCGGCAAGCTGGCCCTCTTCGACGGTGTGCAGGCGCCGCCGCGCGTAGCGCCGCTTTTCGTCAATGAAATGGTTGTACATCACGCGGCAAAGCCATGAGCCAGGCTCCTCGATTTCCACGAGATCGTCGAGTTTGCCGTAGGCCTTGATCAGCAGTTCCTGGAACAGGTCCTCCGCTTCGGCTTTGGCGCCCGTGAGGCGCCATGCGAGCTTGTACAGCCGGTCGAAGTGCGGTCGGACCAGTCGCTCGAATGCCAGGCTTTGTTGCTCGGTGCTCATACAGTTGCCGAGTGTAACGCCAGTAATGAGGTCAACAAGGATTGACTTGGCACTTCCGGCCATTTCTGTTGCAACCAAACGCTCGGTGAGGGGCATCTGCCAACCATGGACAGGAAAATGCTGCCTGCCGTGGCAGGCATGGTTGTTGCAATACTGATAACGACGACGATGGATGCCACGGGGTATACCGCGTTCAGCGCGCTGCCCTTGTTTCCTCTTGCCGGCTTGCTCTGGTACCTGCAGAAGTTTAGCCGCGCAGAGATAGGGCTCGCCTGGGGACCCGGATATGCATATGGCCTCGCCATAGCATACCCGGCAACGGTACTTGGCGGAGCGGCACTGGTCGCCCTGCTGGCCGGCGTTGTCGACACCAGCAATGCCAATTGGGAAAACGCCCGGCTCAACATCATGGTCGGCAGTACGGTCGGTACGCTCGTGGTCCTGTTGACCGAGGAGGGGTTCTTCCGTGGCTGGCTGTGGGCAGCACTCAAGCGTGCCGGCAAGTCCGACAATTACACACTTGTCTGGACCAGCCTGGCGTTCACGGCCTGGCATATCTCGGCAATATCGCTCGATACCGGCTTCGATGTACCGGCGGGCGAGATTCCGATCTATCTCGTCAACGCGACACTGCTCGGCCTTATCTGGGGTTACCTGAGGCAGGTATCAGGATCGATCGTCGTGGCGGCCGTCTGTCACGCCGTATGGAACGCATTTGCCTACGCGCTATATGGTTTCGGGGAGAAAACCGGGGCGCTGGGCATCGAGGAGACACACATCTTCGGGCCCGAGGTCGGCTTCCTCGGCATCGTTCTTAACCTTGGGTTTCTTGCTGCGGTCTACTACCAGCTCAGCTGGAAAAGGAAGTAGTGATCGACCAGCAGGCCCGCGAACAGAATGCCGAGGTAATGAATCGAGAACTTGAATGACAGCATCGGTAGCTCGAGATCATCGGGCTTTTGCCGCATGCGAATGGCAAAGCTGAGGAACCTGGTGCCCAGCACGAGCGCTGTTACCAGATAAATGATGCCGCTCATGCCGATCAGGTACGGCACGACCGTGACCACGACGAGCAGGATCGTGTACAGCAGAATGTTGAGGCGCGTGAAGTCCTCGCCATGCGTCACGGGCAGCATCGGGATATCTGCCTTGGCGTAATCGTCTTTGCGAGCGATCGCGAGAGCCCAGAAATGCGGCGGCGTCCATACGAAAATAATAAGGAACAACAAAAGCGCGCTGCTCGTTACTTCGTTGGTGACGGCGGTCCAGCCAAGTACGGGCGGCGCGGCCCCGGCGGCACCGCCGATGACGATGTTCTGTGGCGTCGCCCGCTTCAGGAATGCCGTGTAAACGCCGGCATACCCGATCAGCGAAATGAAGGTCAGGATCGCAGTCAGCGGGTTGACGACAAACCACAGGATCAGCATCGAGATGATGCACAGAGAAGTGGCGAACATCAGCGCTGATTTCTCGGTCAGCTTGCCCTGCGGCAGCGGCCGCCCCATCGTGCGCATCATCAGGATGTCGATGCGGTGGTCGAGCACGTGGTTATAGACAGCGGCGGATGACGCAGCGAAACCAATGCCCAGTGTGCCGAATATCAGGGCAACCGGGTCCGGGAATCCGGGCACGGAAAGGAACATGCCCACGATGGCCGTGAACACGATCAGCATGACGACACGAGGCTTGGTCAGCTCGTAGTAGTCACGCCAGTCCGTGAAGGTTTCAATGCTAGTGTCCAATGCTCAGCTCGCTAGCCGATGCGCGACAGCCGCAGCAGGTGCTTGATGTCATCGACCATGTCAGATGGGTCGAGATCAGGCCGGAAATACATCACGAGATTTCCGAGCGGATCGACAAGGTAGTAACCACCTGCCGGGAGATCCATGGGCCTCTTGTTATTCAGCAGCGCTTCCAGCGCGCTGTCCTCTATCGTAATAAGCCCGGGATGTTCATCGGCGAGAAACACTGTATCGGGCGAGCTATCGCCGTGCAAGAACACACGATAGAGGCGGTCCATTTCCTTGCCCAGCATCAGGCGCGCCTGGCGGGACGTATACAGGGCCTCGCGACACGCGTCATCGCATCTATCGGGGTTGCGATAGAGCAGGACCCAGCTGCGACCTGGCACGGCGGACAGGTGGTCGGCGATGCTGACAATCGGCTCCAGCAGCGTGCCGTGATTGGTACGGCCGCTCGGCGAATTGCCGTGCGAGTACAGCCAGGCGGCGATAGCCAGCGGGCCGAGAAAGACCAGCGCGATGAGCGCCAGCTGCAGGCGCGACTTGCCGTGTCGCGGCGTACCGCTCATGACTCGATGCCGCGTTTGCGGTAATTCCAGACCAGCAGGCCCGCAAGTACGATGCCCATGGCAAACCACTGCAGCGCATAGGCGTAATGGCGGCCCGGACCCATTTCTTCAGGCACCCAGTGGCGGAAAAAGCCGAGCTCGTCCTCCGGGTCCATTAGCAGGACGAATGGCTGCACGGGCTCACCGAGCACGGCTGCAATCTCGTCGAGGGTCGGGTAAACAGCGAACCTGGGCCAGCCGGAGTCCGCTGCAAAGGCATCCGCCATGCGGTACCCGGCTCTGGGTAATGAGCCCGCTCGGCCGCGAACCGTAACGCGGGACGTCTCTATGTCGAGCATGGCAGGGTCGACTTCGTCACCGGTGCGTTCTACCCAGCCGCGATTGACCAGCAACAGCGGCGTTCGATCGTCAACGCGCAGGGGCGAGATCACGTAATAGCCCAGCCGGCTGTTGATGATGATGTTCTCGAGCAGCACCTGGCGTTCGGAATCGAAGTAACCGGTCGCTTTGAGCTTCTGGAACGAACGAATCTCCAGCCCGTTCGACCATGCCGTGAACCCGGACTGCGTCTGGAATGCGTCGCGTTCGGCTTTCTTTTCCAGCCCCCGGCTTATCTGCCACACGCTGAGAGCCATGAACTGGACCACGAGTATTGCGCCAATTACGTAGGGAATGATGCCCGTGACATGCGCTTTAATGGGTTTGCTCACGATATACTCGAAGGCTCAGGTCACGCTGGAGATAGCGATGAAAATCATTGTACTGGTTCTGCTCGCAGCAATAGTTATCGCCTTGTTCTCCGGCCTGTTCTTCCTGGCCAAAGACAAGGATCACCCACCGTCGCCACGGCTGCTGACGGCGCTGAAGGTGCGCATCACGTTGTCGATTCTGCTGGTCGTGCTACTTGTCGTTTCGTACAAGATGGGCTGGTTGACGGGATTCGAATAGCTACATCCAGTAAACGAAAACGTATAGCCCGACCCAGACGGCGTCTACGAAGTGCCAGTACCACGCAGTCGCTTCGAACGCGAAGTGATTGTCTGCATTGAAGTGACCCTTGACGACGCGTAACCAGACGATCGTCAGCATGATGGCGCCTATCGTGACGTGCATGCCATGGAACCCGGTCAGCATGAAGAACGTCGAGCCGTAGATGCCGGACGTCAGCTTGAGGTTCATGTCATGGTAGGCATGGATGTATTCCACGGCCTGCATGTAGACGAAGAAGAAGCCGAGCAGGAACGTCAGCGCCAGGAACGTTGTCAGGATGCCGCGCTTGCCCGCAATCAGCGCGTGGTGTGCGATTGTCACGGTGACACTACTCGTCAGCAGGATAGCCGTATTGATCAGCGGCAGGCCGAACGGACCCATTACTTCGTAGTCGCCACCGATCCCGCCCGGGCCGTTGGTCGGCCAGGATGCTTCATAGCCAGTCCACAGCAGCAGGTTGGTAAAGAAGTTGTTGCTGCCACCGCCAAGCCACGGCACCGACATGTTGCGGGCGTAGAACAGCGCGCCGAAGAACGCCGCGAAGAACATCACCTCCGAGAAGATGAACCAGAACATGCCCATGCGAAACGATTTGTCGACCTGCGGGTTATAAAGGCCGCCCACGCTTTCATGGATGACCGTACCGAACCAGCCGATCAGCATGACAATGATGACGCTGATGCCGCCCAGCATGATCCAGAAGCCGAAATCTGCGCCGTTGAGCCAGGTGGAGACACCCAGCATCGTAAACAACAGGCCTATTGAACCGACGATCGGCCAATGGCTTCCATGGGGGACGTAATAGCTATCTTGCGCGTGAGACATAGGTGTTCTCGGTCTTGAATAAGGTGTAGGACAGCGTAATCGTGTCCACGTACTCGGGTAGCTCCGGGTCTACGATGAACTGCAGCGGCAAAGGCCGCTCCTCATTCGCCGCAAACTCCTGGCTTGTAAAACAGAAACATTCGATTTTCTTGAAGTGCTCGTTGGCAACCACCGGCGATACGCTCGGCACGGCCTGGGCGATAATAGTCTCGTCAGACTGGTTGGTCGCCGAGAAAGTGGCGAAGTACATCTTGCCGGGATGAACTTCCATGCTGTCGACATCCGCAGCAAACGTCCATGGCGCGTACTCATTGACCGTCGTCATGAACTCGACCCGGATCGTACGAGTCTCGTCGGGCGCCTCTGCAACGACTAGCGGTTCGGAGTTGGCGCGGCCGCCGAAGCCGGTAATCTCGCAGAACACCTCATACAACGGCGGCAACACGAAAAAGCCGAACGCAAACATGCCCACAGCGAAGACCATGAGTCTCGCAGTCAGCGCGCGGTTCGAAATTTTCGGTTGGTGGTCGTTCATGTCGATCAGGAGCGCAGCACACCCAGAAGGATGAAGCCGACATAGAACGCCACAGCAATACCGGCCATGATCAAAGCTGTACGGCGGATGTTGCGGCGTTGTTCGGAGTCGTCACGGGTCATTCAAACGCTTCCTCGTGCACGCGCTTGACCGGCGGCGTGTCGAACGTGTGGTACGGCGCCGGTGACGGCACAGTCCACTCGAGACCCTTCGGCGCCTCCCAGACGCGGTCGGTTGCCTTCTCACCCTTCTTCGCCGTCAGCAGTACATAGACGAAGATCAGCTGCGACAGGCCAAAGCCGATAGCGCCGACACTGGCCATCCAGTTGAAGTCGGCAAACTGCGTCGAATAATCAGGAATACGGCGCGGCATGCCGGCGAGGCCCAGGAAGTGCATTGGGAAGAACGTCAGGTTGACGAAAATCGTCGACATCCAGAAGTGCAGCTTGCCGGCCTTTTCGTTGTACATGTAACCGGTCCACTTCGGCAGCCAGTAATAAGCAGCCGCCATCAGCGAGAAGATCGAGCCGGGTACAAGCACGTAATGGAAGTGCGCCACGACGAAATACGAGTCGTGGTACTGGATGTCCGCCGGGGCAATCGCGAGCATCAGGCCCGAGAAGCCGCCGATCGTAAACAGGAACACGAAGCCGAGCGAAAACAGCATCGGCGTCTCGAACGTCATCGCGCCCTTCCACATCGTGGCGACCCAGTTAAACACTTTCACGCCAGTCGGAACGGCAATAAGCATCGTGGCAAACATGAAGAACAGCTGCCCCGACAGCGGCATGCCAACCGTGAACATATGGTGTGCCCAGACGATAAACGACAGGAACGCGATACAAGACGCGGCGTACACCATCGAGTCGTGGCCGAACAAAGGCTTCCTCGAGAATGTCGGGATGATCTCGGACACGACGCCGAACGCCGGCAGGATCATGATGTAGACCTCGGGGTGCCCGAAAAACCAGAAGATGTGCTGGAACATGACGGGGTCACCACCGCCGGCCGCGAGGAAGAAACTGGTGCCGAAGAACTGGTCGGTTAATAGCATAGTCACCGCGCCGGCGAACACGGGCATGACCGCGATCAGCAAGTATGCCGTGATCAGCCAGGTCCACACGAACATCGGCATCTTCAGCAGCCACATGTCCGGCGCGCGCATGTTCAGGATGGTGACGATGATGTTGATCGCACCCATGATGGAGCTCAGGCCCATCAGGTGGATCGAGAAGATCAGGAACGGGAATGCATCGCCGGTCTGCAACACGAGCGGTGGATACATGGTCCATCCGCTGGCCGGGGCGCCGCCGTCAAAAAACAGCGTTGAGCCCAGCAGGCCGAACGCGACCGGAAGAATCCAGAACGACCAGTTGTTCATGCGCGGCAGCGCCATGTCGGGCGCGCCGATCATCATCGGGATCATCCAGTTCGCAAGGCCGACGAAAGCCGGCATGACAGCACCGAACACCATGATCAGTGCGTGCATTGTCGTCATCTGGTTGAAGAACTCGGGATGAACGAACTGCAGACCGGGCTGCATCAGTTCCGACCGAATGACAAGCGCCATGGCACCGCCAACGAAGAACATGATCAGGCTGAAGATAAGGTACATCGTGCCGATGTCCTTATGGTTGGTCGTGAACAACCAGCGCTTGATGCCCTTCTCCGGGCCGTGGTGGTCGTCGTGCGCTTCGTGCGCGTCTGCTACTGCCGTGCTCATACTCTAATTCTCCAACTGCGCGACTGGCGCGCCGCCTGACTGGCGTGCCGCGACCCAGGCCTCAAAGGCATCCGGCTCGACGACTTCAACAACAATGGGCATATAGCCATGGTCTATGCCACACAACTCGGCGCACTGGCCGCGGAACGTGCCGGTTTCGAGTGCGGTAAACCAGGCTTCATTAACGATTCCCGGGATCGCGTCCTTCTTGATGGCGAGTTGTGGCACCCACCACGAATGAATGACGTCGTTCGCTGTCAGCAACAAACGAACCTTCTTGCCCTTGGGCACGACAAGCGGCCGATCAACGTCAAGCAGGTAGTTCTCGACGTCGGACGGGTCCACGTCGGAGCCCTTGAAGCGCGCCTTGAGGCTCGGCAATGCGAGGCTCGAGTAAAAATCGATATCCTGATCCTGGTACTTGTAATGCCACTTCCACTGGTAACCGGTAATTACGATCGACACGTCCGGGTCCCGGGAGTCTTCGAGGCGGATCATCGTTTCCGCCGCCGGAACCGCCATGACGAGCAGGATCAGGCACGGAATGATCGTCCAGACCACCTCGGCGGTCGTGCTATGGGAGAAGGTGGCGGGCTCAACGCCTTTCGACTTGCGGTGCTTGATCAGCGAATAGATCATGGCGCCGAAAACGGCGACACCGATGGCGACACACCACCAGAAGACCATCATATGCAGGTCGAACGTCTCGGCGCTCAGTTCGGTTATGCCGCGAGGCATATTGAGCGTCCAGTCGGCATTCGCCGCACTCGCCGATAGCAGGCCGAGCAAGCTCAGAATCGATTTTCGTAACATTAGATTGTTCACCGTCGTGGCCTCCAAAAGAGAGGCCGAATTTCTCTGTATATCTTCGGGAGGAAGGCGCTTTCTTGTTCTGGCCCCGGTCAGCCCGCAAAAAAGCTCGGGAAGTGTACTGAATGCGCGCGGGCCATGCAATCCTGAATAACCCGAAGTTACAAAGAAATTTTGTGTGTTTACAACGCGTTACACTTCAAATGTTACGCCGGCCTATTTGTGCCGGATCAAGCCGGTATTCGCCGGCATCCGGCCGCGCGCCGCATCCCCAGCAGTGGCCATAGATAATTTCGAAATCGACGCTGGAAATCTGCGTATCGTCTGGTACGCAATGGCCCGCACCGACGGCCTCGAAATCGTCGACCAGGGACTGCGTATTTTCGAACGTCACAGTGAGCCGGTCGACGTCGAGCACCGGGTCGCGCAGCCCGGACCGGACCAGGGCATCGCCGACGATGTGCATATCGGCGAAAGGTTCATGCTCTAGCCCCCGCAGGCTGTCAGGACCCAGGGACGAGAACACGAACAGCCCGTCCTTACGCAGCACTCGCGTCACCTCGTCGAAAACGGGCGCCGGGTCCTTGTGTGAGGGCAGTAACTGGTTGGCGTACACGACGTCGACGCTGTGACTCGCGAACGGCAATGCGGCTGGGTCGGCCTGAACATGGCCGTGCTTTGATAGCCACCCTTTGTTCGAGCGGGCCCTGGCCAGCGCGGGCAGAGACGGGTGGACGGTGACGACGCGGGCTCCCTTGAAACGCTTTTCGAGCAACCGCCCGGCCGGGCTGTACGGCGAACCGAGATCGACGACGATGCTGGCGTCGACAGTCATTGGCTCGAGCCGCGCCATCAACCCGTCACGCGTGGCGGCAAGGACGTACTCTGGAATCATGGGCAAGGAACTTAACACGCTTTTTTGACGAACCGTCCTGATTGGAGACTAGTGCGGGCAAGCCCGGCGGCACCAACATACCGGTATGCGATGGTCGCCATTCACCAGCAGGGTGCTCGCGCTCGCTTCAGCGGCAGCGACTCGTTTTGGCGATGCCTTGTTTCCAGTCAATTGCGTTTTCTGCGGTGCCGACGAAACAGGCGGCGCCCCGGTGTGCGACGGATGCCACAACGACCTGCCATGGATCGGCCCTTTGCACGACCTGGATGGAATGGAAGCCGTGGTGGCGCCGCTTGAGTATGCGTTCCCGGTCGACGCAGCGATCAAGGCGATGAAGTTCAGGCGCAAGCTGTTCTACGCACCGGCATTCGCGCAACTGTTGATGGCCTTCTTCGATGAATTGCCTGACGACATCGATGCCCTGCTGCCGATGCCCCTGCACTGGTTTCGCCACGCGACTCGCGGCTTCAACCAGGCCGCGGAAATTGGCCGGCCCATAGCAAAGGCCGCTGGCTTGCCAATCATCACGAACATCATCCGTCAGCGCCGTACTCCGTTTCAGTCCGGGCTGGCGGCCAGCCAGCGCAGGCGTAATCTTGCCATGGCCTTCAGCGCCACGGGAGCCGTCCAGTACCGGCATGTGCTGATTGTCGACGACGTGATCACTACCGGTGAGTCGTGCCGGCAACTTGCCAGGGTGGTCATGGCGGCCGGGGCCGAGAAGGTCAGTGCTTTGGCCGTAGCAAGAACCTTGCTGTAGGGTTCTGCCCGGACGGGTAACCCGCTACTCCGACTCGACTGGTTCAGCGACGTAGGACGCGCTCAGGAATTTCCAGGCGCCATCCTGTCGCACTAGTGTGAAGTAATCGATGTTTCGGGATCGGCTCTGACCGTCTCTTCATCGTCGCTTTGTGCCGATACATCAAATGGCGCAATGAGCACGAATAGTGTCTCATCAGTGCACCATTTCGCTTGGCCATCCTTATTCAATGTAGTAGATCGATCGATGGATGCAATATCGCTTGCGGTCACTCTTGCTTCGGCGTTCGAAGCCGCCCATCGTAGATCAGCTCACCTGCCGAGAAACTCCCTCGAACGCGAAGTTCTCCATCAAGGCCCTGTCCAAGTACGATCAGTCCGCTGACCTCGCCGCCAGGTTCTACTGTAGCTGTGTACGTGAAGTTGGCCGAGATGGATTCTCCCCGTAATGATCCGACAAACTCGCCGCGTGCGATCCACTCCTCAGCAAACGTTCCAAGTGGGCGTCCACATGGCCCTCGTACCAAGATGCGGAAATCAATGTCGAACGAGCCTGCCAAGGTGCCTTTTACGATATAGGCTTGCCGAACATCTACAATACATCCCGTTCCCGCATCTATCCTGGTGGGCTTTTGTTGCGGTGGACCATCTGGCTGGAATGTACCTGTGGCCTGGATTTCGCGCATCGAATCAGCGCCGACGGCGGTTGCACAGAGGAGCATCAATGCGAACACTGACAGCCGACTCCTGGATCTCACATACTGGAAATCGTGCATGTTTCTCCACCTTTACAACTTACGCGTGACCGGCTGGAATCGGCCAGAAGCAGTCGCTGATTAGTTCGGCACATCGACAACTTCAAGGAAGTCGCCCCAGAATTGTTCTTCCGTAGTAAACGCTTCGCACCGATTGTCGAGACTTTCAAACTCAATCGAATATCGTTCTCGAAAAGAATCCCTATCGGCCTTGGACTTCCAATAATCGATAGTCACATATCGGTTTCCGTCTTCATCGTCCTGGAGAAGCACTGTCTCTATGTATGACGGATCTACGGAGAATAGCTGAGCCCATTCGCCATTTGGCTTGTAGGCTGCCAAGAAAGCCTGCCTGCAAGTTGGCTCGATCGTGTAGCGCCAGATATACGCAAAACGTTCATGTGCCATAGGTTCGCTCAGTGCCCCCTCAAACATGGATGACCGCTACGGGTCATTACCAGTCGCTGAGTGTATCAAATGGCCAGGGGCTGCTAACGGCCAGAACCAGCCGCTGACGAAGCGGTAGTTGTTCTGTGTCATGTCTGTGCAGAAGCGCTGTACCGGTGAGGGGAACACATGTTAAACCCGTCACATAAACCGTCATAGCACCACGTATTCTGTTAACTGTTGCTTGACTGAACCCTACTCGGCACTCAGTCTGATTTTCGCCGCAAGCGAAACGCCTGCGGTCAGGCAGGGATGCGCGGCTACCAACCTTCAGGCAAACAGCGTGAAGCCGCTTAATTACACATACGTGGCGATGCTGTTTGCTTCACATGACAAGGAAGTGTCGACATGAAACTGATAATTCGATCATTGAAGCCTGTCGTAATCGTCGGTGGCTTATTGCTGGCTTTGCCTATGGCCGTAGTGGCCGACAAGCCCGACGCGGGTGCCAAAGGTGGTGAGCCGAACAGGAACAGTGTTGCCACTACCGCAGCCTGCACGGTCGACAGTGACACGGCCCGGGTCTGCTCGTGCAAGGGCCTGTCGAACGTAGTCCTGTGGTGCGGTACGACGTGGGTAAAGCATGAAGACTTCGGCTCGGACGAGGATACCAGCGAGGTGTTTGATACAACAGTTGACTGTGCGGACGATGCAGGCAACGCAATAGCTGGGCCCATAACGATGATTGCCATCAAGTCGGGCAGTCAGAAGAATGCAAAACACCATCCGGAGGGCTACCAGGCTGTTGAAGACGCGCCATCAGGTAGTGGACTATTCACCACCCCACAAGCCTGCTCAAGTGAGTTCGTATGCCCAGCAGCGGGCGATTGCACAGCGGGCGATGAACCTCCTGGCGATGAAGACCCGCCGATACTTTATTAGATCTTGCGACCAGGAAAACCCCGCCTGCGCGGGGTTTTTTTATTGGTCTCACACTACGTCCGCAATGGGTCAGTGCCAGCCGCTGAGTATACCTTCCTCGAGAGGCTGGTTCCGGGCGCATAGCGGACGTTCGAATGACGAACAGTCAGGCGGGCAACGCAGGATTGAAGGCGTAGTGCAGGACGATGCCGACGAACACGACCAGGCCAATAATGTGGTTGTGCAGGAACGCCTTGAAGCAGCCAGCGGGCTGGCGATCACGGGCCAGCCACTGGTGATACGCCATCAGGCCGGCAGCGCCGGCAACTGAAAGGTAATACCAGAAGCCGAGCTGGGCGCGCAGGCCGATAAAGACAAGCGCCCCGAGCATGACTATCTGCATCCCGGCGATAACAAACAGATCCACTTCGCCGAACAGAATGGCTGTTGACTTGACACCGATCTTCTTGTCGTCTTCGCGATCCACCATCGCGTAGAACGTGTCATAGATGACGGCCCAGACGACTGCGGCGCCAAATATGAGCCATGCCAGTTCCGGCGTACTGCCGGTTTGCGCGGCAAATGCCATCGGCACCGCCCAGCCAAACGCCGCGCCAAGAACGAACTGCGGAATCGAAACGACGCGTTTGATGAAAGGATAGGCGATTGTCAGGACGGCCCCGACAATGGCGAGCATGCGCGCGGGCCGGTTGAGCATCGTCGCCAGGCCGACCGCAATCAGCGACAGGGCAACGAACAGGACGAGCGCCTCCATCGGTGCGACGGCGCCCGACGCAATAGGCCGCGTCCTCGTGCGCTCCACGTAGGGGTCGATTTTGCGATCGACATAGTCGTTGAGCACACAGCCTGCCGAGCGCATGACGAATACGCCGAGAACAAAGACTACGAACAACCCCTGGTCAGGATGTCCGTCAGCGGCGATCCACAGCGCCCACAGTGTCGGCCACAGCAAAAGCCAGATGCCTATGGGCTTGTCGATGCGCATCAGCTTGCCGTAATTGCGCAACTGCGTGACGACGTTCTTCTTGAACCTGGGTGAAAGGATCTCCTTCATCGCGGCGGATTATACCTTTCCATAGCGCCCTGCATCGCCAAGCCAGCGACGCACAATCGCAGCGCCTTTCCCGGGCGTGTGGCGCATGATCGTTTCCGCAGCGAGCTGCACACCGGGCATGAGTTCCGCGTCACGCGCAAGGTTGGCGATACGATAATCCGGGAGACCGGTTTGCTTCGTGCCGAGCAGCTCGCCGGGCCCACGAAGTTCGAGGTCACGCTGGGCAACGACGAACCCGTCGTTGGTGTTACGCAGCACAGCGAGCCGACTGCGTGCAAGCTGGCCGAGCGGTGGCTTGTACAACAGCACACAGTGGCTTTGCCTGGCGCCGCGGCCCACCCTGCCGCGAAGCTGGTGCAGCTGTGACAGACCCATGCGCTCCGCATTTTCGATGATCATCAGGCTGGCGTCTGGCACGTCGACGCCCACCTCGATGACGGTCGTTGCGACCAGCAACTGGATGACGCCTTCCTTGAAAGCCCGCATGCCGCGCTCTTTCTCGGCAGGTTTCATGCGGCCGTGTACGAGCCCGATGCGGACATCGGGCAAGGCCCCGGTAAGCATCTGGTAGCTGGCTTCGGCTGCTTCAAAGTCGAGCACATCCGACTCTTCAATGAGCGGGCACACCCAGTAGGCCTGCTGGCCCGAGCGGCAAGCTTCACGAACCCGTTCGATGACCTCCTCGCGCCGGGCTTCCGGCAGAGCAATTGTCGACACTGGCTCGCGGCCCGGCGGCAGCTCATCGATAATCGACGTATCGAGATCGGCATACGCCGCCATCGCGAGCGTGCGGGGTATTGGTGTAGCCGTCATGACGAGTTGGTGCGGATAACCCTTGTCATCAACGCCTTTCTCGCGCAGTGCCACTCGCTGGTGCACACCGAAGCGGTGCTGCTCGTCGATGACGACGAGCGCCAGGTCATGAAATTCGACGCCCTCCTGGAACAGCGCGTGAGTGCCGACAACGAACGGCGCACTGCCATCAGCGATGCTTTGGAGTGCCTGCCGGCGCGCAGCCGTGCGCTGGCTGCCGCTGAGCCAGGCGGGTTCGATGCCAAGCGGCCGGAACCAGTCACCGAAGCTGCGCCAGTGTTGTTCGGCCAGCAGCTCGGTCGGCGCCATGATTGCAGCCTGCACGCCAGAGGAGATCGCCTTGAGGCAGGCGATGGCCGCCACCACGGTCTTGCCCGAGCCAACATCGCCCTGGATCAGCCGCATCATCGGGTGCGGTTGCGAAAGGTCCGAGAGGATTTCATCGACAACTCGCTGCTGGGCGCCCGTCAACGTAAACGGCAGCGAGTCGACAAAGCTCGCAACTTCTTCGGTCCCGCCGGTGAGCGGGTGCGCCTTCTCGGTCTGTGCCAACGCGCGCAGCTTGCGCAGGCTCATGTAATGCGCGAGCAGTTCTTCGAACGCGAGTCGCTGTTGGCAAGGATGTGTGCCGGCGAGCATCCGTTCGACGTCGGCATCCGCTGGCGGGCGGTGCAGGTAGCGTACCGCTTCGGCAAGTTCGGGCAACCCGAGCCTGTCACGGACATCGCGCGGCAACAGTTCCTCAGGGGGATGTTGCTGCATCATTCGCAGCGCCTGGTCGGTAAGGTTGCGAAGCCGGCCCTGCTGCACGCCCTCGGTGGCGGGATAGATCGCGGTTAGTGTGTCATTGACCGCCGCATCCTGACCTTCGCGCAGGATCCGGTACTCGGGGTGAATCATCTCGAGGCCAGCCGAGCCCTTGCGGGCTTCGCCGAAACAGGTCAGGTGGACACCCTGTTGAAACTGCGCAACCTGCGCCTTCGAGAAGTGAAAGAACCGTAATGTGAGTTGCCCGGTGCCATCGCTGATGCGAACGAGCAGATTGCGCCTGCCGCGGTATACGGTCTCCGCGAGCAGGACTTCGCCCGTGGCCAGGCAGCGACTGCCAGCCTGCAGCGATCCTATCCTGACCAGTTGCGTGCGGTCTTCGTACCGAAGCGGCAACAGGAACAACAGGTCTTCGACCCGCGCGAGACTGAGTCGCTCGAGTTTCTTTGCCAGCGCCGGACCGACGCCGTTAAGAACGGTCAGTGGCGAGGCAAGGTTAGACTGCGAGGATTGCATCCGCCTCGACGTCGGCGCCTTTTGGCAATGAGGCAACGCCGACTGCGGCGCGCGCCGGGTAAGGTTTGTCGAAGTAATCTTCCATGACGGCATTGACCGTCGCGAAGTTGGCGAGGTCTGTCAGAAAGATCGTCAGCTTGACGGCCTGGTTGAGGTTGCCGCCTGCTGCCACGGCAACCGCCCTCAGGTTATCGAAAACCTGCCGCGCGCGGGCTTCGAAGTCTCCTTCGACAAATTCCATCGTCTCGGGGTCCAGCGGTATCTGGCCGGACAGGAATACGAGATTGGCGGTTCTTACAGCTTGCGAATAGGTGCCGATCGCAGCCGGCGCACTGTCGCTGTGAATAGCCTCTTTGCTCATCAGAGTTCCTGTTGTTGTGGTTGTATCAGGCGCAGTCGCGGATGACCTTGAGCACGTTTGGCATGTTCTTCACGCCGCGCATGATCTGCGCCAGGTGAGTACGATCCCTGACCTGGATCAGGAAGGCGAGAACCGAGCAGTCTTCGTGTCGGCCCAGCACCGATACCTGTTCAATGTTCGATCCCGCGTCACCGATCGTCGCAGCCACTTCGGCAAGCACGCCCGGCTTGTTGACCGTTTCGACTTGAATCTGGGTGTTGAACTCGCGGTCGATGTCCTTTTCCCATGTAACCGAGATCCACTTCTCGGGCTGCTTGCGGAATACGCTCAGGTTGCCGCAGTTGTTGCGATGAATGACGATGCCGCGGCCCGAACTCAGGTAGCCCATGACGTCGTCACCCGGGATCGGGTGACAGCAGCGCGCATAGCTGACGACCATGCCCTCGGTGCCGGCGATGACAAGACTGGCCGTGTTGGTTTCGACCTCGCCCGCGTCGTTGACGCCGATCAGGAGGCGTGCGGTCAGTGGCGCCAGGCGCTCACCCAGGCCAATTTGCTCGAACAGCTCTTCGTTCGTGTTCAGGCCGAGCTCTTCGAGCGCGGTCTTCATGCGCACTTTGCCAACCTTGCGCAACGACGAGTCGAGGTCCTTGAGGGAGCGGTCGAGCAGGCGTTTGCCGAGATCGACAGATTCGCTCGAGCGCATCGTCTTCATGTGGTTGCGAATGGCGGTTCGCGCCTTCGCCGTGCGCACGAATGACAGCCAGTTCGGGTTGGGGCGCGCTCCCTTGCTCGTCACGATTTCGACGGTCTGGCCGTTCTGCAGCGGGGTACGCAATGGCACCAGCGTGCGATTGACTTTGGCGGCCACCGTACGGTCGCCAATACCGGTGTGCACGGCGTACGCAAAGTCGACCGTCGTCGCGCCTTTCGGCAACGGCATGATGTCGCCTTTAGGTGTGAAGACGTAGATCTTGTCGGGGAACAGGTCGACCTTGACGCTTTCAAGAAACTCTTCCGATGTGCCGGAGCGTTGCAATTCGGCGAGGTTGGACAGCCAGTCACGCGCGCGCCGCTGTGGTGTCGCGTCGGACTTGTCTTCAGCCTTGTACTGCCAGTGCGAGGCAACACCCGACTCGGCGACGCGATCCATGTGCCGCGTCCGGATCTGTACTTCCAGCGGCTGTCCCTTGGGGCCGAACAGCGTCGTGTGCAACGACTGGTAGCCGTTGATGCGCGGAATGGCGATGTAGTCCTTGAAACGCCCGGGCATTGGCTTGTAGAGCCCGTGAACGAGGCCGAGCACTTTGTAGCAGTCATTGACGTCATCGACGATGATGCGAAAACCGTAGACATCCACAACATCGGACAGAAGGCGTTTCTTCTCCGACATCTTCTTGTAGATGCTGTACAGGTGCTTCTCGCGGCCTATGATTTCGGCCTTGATTCCTTCGTCAGCGAGTGCGGCTTCCAGCTCATCGGTGATCTTCTTGACCATCTGCCGCTGGTTGCCCTTGCTGCGCTTCAGCGCGCGATCGAGCACGCGGTAGCGCATCGGGTACAGGTGGCGGAAGCCCAGGTCTTCGAGCATCACTTTGAATCTGTTTATGCCGAGCCTGTTCGCAATCGGCGCGTAGATATCGAGGGTCTCACGAGCGATGCGCGCGCGTTTTTGCGCCGGCATCGCGGCGAGCGTCTGCATGTTGTGCAGGCGGTCTGCCAGCTTGACGAGGATGACGCGAATGTCCTCGATCATCGCGAGCATCATTTTGCGGAAGCTCTCGGCCTGCGCTTCGGCGCGGCTGCGGAACTGGATCTGGTCGAGCTTGCTGACGCCGTCGACAAGGCCGGCCACTTCCTCGCCGAACGCCTCGGTGATGTCGGCCAGCGAGGCCTCGGTATCCTCCACGGTATCGTGCAGGATGGCTGCCGTTATCGCCTGCGCATCGAGGTGCATCTCGGCGAGTTCCTGCGCCACGGCCACAGGGTGCGTGATGTAGGGTTCGCCCGACTTGCGTGTCTGGCCTTCGTGGGCATCCGCGCCGAACTCATAGGCACGCACGACCGATTCCACCTGGTCCTCCGGCAGGTAGCTTTCGAGCGTTTCAACGAGCTGCTGCAGGCCATGGTCGCGTTTCAGCGCGCCCGGCAGTTTGGCTAGCAGTGTTGCGGCGTAATCCATCCCCCGATCATACCGCCGTTAGGCGGTTTGTGAGGTGATGAAGTTGGAGAATCAGTCGCCGATCGAGATGCCCCGAACCGGCATCATTTCCTCGGCCGAGGCCTCGGCCTGCATGAATTCCTCGGCAGGCGGCTGCTCGATCTCTTCGAGGATGGCCGGCGTTACGTGACCGTCGGCAATCTCACGCAGGGCGAGGACCGTGGGCTTGTCATTCTCGAGCTCGACCATCGGGTCGGCACCGTGCGCGATGCGACGGGCACGTTTGGCGGCGACGAGCACCATTTCAAAGATGTTGTCGATGTTTTCGAGACAGTCTTCGACCGTAATTCTGGCCATGGGGAGTGGTCCTGCGTTTATTTGAAAGCGGCGAGCAGGATAGGGCCCGCAAGAGGGCGGGTCTACCCCTTATTCCAAAAAGTTATTAAGCAAGGATCGCCACTACGGCGCGGCGCAGCGCCTCATCGTCGGTCGACAGCGCGTCGCCAGCCCCGGCCAGCACGGCCTCGAGGTCAGCAACCGCCGTATCCAGGTTGTCATTGATGACGACGTAGTCGAACTCATCCCAGTGAGCCATGTCGCTGAGCGCATCGCGCAGACGGCGCTCGATAACCTCGTCGCTATCGGTGCCACGCGAACGCAGGCGCCGCACGAGTTCGTCGTGCGAAGGCGGCATGATGAAAATCGTCACGCATTCGGGCATCGACTCCCTGACCTGCCGGGCGCCCTGCCAGTCAATCTCGAGAATCACGCTGTGGCCGTCGGCGAGATGCTTTTCGACCTGCTCGCGGCTCGTGCCGTAGAGGTTGTCGAACACGGTGGCCGACTCGAGCATCTCACCCTGCTCGCGCAGCGATTCGAACGTCTCCTTGTCGACGAACATGTAGTCGACGCCGTGTGCCTCATTGCGGCGCTGCGGTCTCGTCGTGTACGAAATGGAAAAGCGCAGCTCGGGGTGTTTTTGCACAACCGCATGTACGAGGGTCGTCTTGCCGGCGCCCGACGGCGCGGCGATGACAAATAACCTGGCTTGCCCGTCACTCATGGCCGCGATTCTGACATTGCCGTGTCAGCAATGCGACCCGCAAAACTGCGAACAGTATTGCGGCTTTGATCTGCTGCCGTGCGGTCGCAGGAGATGTTATATGCCCACGTACCAGGACCAGCCGTTCTGGATGTTGCCGTATTCGCCACCGTCGTCAAACTCGTCGAGCACGACGATGCTGCGCAGGAACTTCATGCTCTTGTAGCCGAGCTGCCGCTCGACCCTGAGGCGGAGTGGAGCGCCGTGGCTGATTGGCAGGTCGCGGCCATTCATGCCGTAGGCGAGGATCGTCTGCGGGTGCAGGGCGTCGAACATATCGATGCAATCGGCCCAGTCATCATAAGCGCGGTATTGCACATACCTTGCCGAAGGCTTCAGGCCGACAGCGGCCAGCACATGGTGCAGCGGCACGCCAGTCCACTGCGCGATTGCCGACCAGCCCTCTTCGCAGGTGTGCCGCGTAATCTGGGTGCGCGATGGCAGGCTCCTGAGTTCTGCGAGTGAGAACGACCTGGGCTGCATGACGCTACCTTCGACGGTGATGCGCCAGTCCTCGAACTCGTTTCTCAGGTGCTGCTCGTAAATCGGCCCCTGCACTTCACTGTAAATGGACTTCTCGGGATCCGCCGGGTTGGTCGTGCCTATCGCTGGTGATGCGGATATGTCGCTGTAGTCGTATTCGCGGGCGAGTGCCTGGTCGGGCAGCAACAGCCGGTGAGTCTTGTAGGTGAGGTTATCCGCCATGCGCAGGATGTTGCCGTAGGTGGGAGGGTCATACTCGGAGCACCCTGCCAGGATGAGGCCGGCCGAAGACGCGGCGCCTTTCAGGAACGTACGGCGATGAATGCGTTTTTCACTCATGTTATTTCCCCAGGATCATCGCGCGCAGCTGGCGGCGCGCTCCGGTCACGAAGACCATTGCAATGTGAACGACAAGGAACAGCACCAGGGCGGAAAAGCCGAAGAAGTGAATGGTGCGGGCAGACTGATAACCGCCGAAGATATCGAGGAGGGTGGGCGCTGCTGCAGTCACGGCCGGCGACATCGTCAGGCCGGTCAACAGCATTAGCGGCAGCGCGACAAACACGACCCCGCCGTAGAGCACTTTCTGCACAGCGCCGTAGGGTGGGCCCGCCTGTAGTTCGCCTTTGGGCCGCAAGTGCTCGCGCGCATCCTGTGCCAGTTTGCCGGGCGACAGGTCGCGCACTCCGGGAATAAGGTTGCGGCGTGCATGGCCACCAATAAGCCCCGTCAGCACATAAACGAGCCCGGTAACGACCAGGAACCAGGCGGCCAGGAAATGCAGGCTGCGCCCCCAGCCGTTCTCGTTGAAAATGAAATAGGTGCGGTCGGCACTAATTGGCGATCCGGGCACCTCGGAAAACGTCGTCGTCGGTACCCAGCCATCGGGTTGATGATTGTTGCTGACGGGAATCTCGAGGAATGCCGGCACCAGGTCGTTGCCAACTTCGCCCCAGTAGAGGCGAGGATGCACCATCAGGATCAATATGCCGGTAACGACAAGCGTCAGGAAACTGGCGACGATCGTCCAGTGCGAGACCCGGACCCAGCGGCGGTGAGCTTCTGCCATTCGCGATTCCCCCTGTTCCGTGTTTACAGTTCGAGTTGCATGCCCTCGAATGCGACCCTGAAGCCGTTATCTTCAATGGTCTTTCTGGCTTCGCTGCCGGCAACCATGGCCGGGTTGGTGTGGTTCATGTGAATGAAGATTACCCGTGACTTTTCCTCGGCGGAAAGCGTCTCGAACAACTCCATGCTTTCGGCAATGAACGGATGCCTTATCTTACTCATGTCGCGTCCCGGCAACTCGCCATCGGCGTAAAAAGTTGCATCGAGCAACGCGTAGTCAACGTCACGAACGACATCGCGAATGTCGGCATCCCAGTCGTGCCATTTGTCGATGTCGGGAATGAAAACGGCAGTTTTGTTCGGGCCCTCGATCCGATAGCCAACGGTCTCCGAGTACTCGTCGCGATGCGGTACACGAAACGGCGTGACGGTTACACCATCAAATGCGACCGATGCGCCGTCCTGCAGAGACTGCAGCAGGATGTTCTCGTAGCGGACGAGCTGATCCCAGGGACCATTGTTCTCGAGGAACTGGCGCATTCGCGGCATCGCGAATACCGGCACACCGTGCGCACCCATGACTTCGTGACCGAAAAACATCAGCCCGGTGTAATGGCCGATATGGGCGTGCGTCAGGAATATGCCATCAAGTGTGTACTCTCCATCGGGCGCAATTTTGTGCAATCGATAGAGTTGATCGGAGATGTACGGCGTCGCGTCGAACAACAGCTTCGAGTCGTTGGCGTTGTCGACCACGGCAATTGAACTCGCCGTGATGCGGGCGCCGCGGTCTTCCCAGCCCGGCATGCAGTGCGGCTCATAACACCCGGCCTGTGGATAGCCGGCATCCTGCGCAACGCCGAGCACGTGAATCGTCACTGAATCATCAGCAATCGCCGGCGCCGCGAGAAGCAACGCCGCGAACAACGGCATGATTATCCTGCCTTTCATCCGTGGTCTCCCTCTTGTTTCTTTCTGCAACGTGTCAGGCGGACGAAGTGCGGATAGTAGATGTCCGGGTCGCTGAAATGCTCTGCAAAATCTGTCGTGTTTGTAGCGTAGCTTAGTACAAGATCCGCACCCGAGAGCTGCGGATGCGCTTTGCCGGCGTAGATCAGCACGTTCGGCCGGCTCTTTTCTACAGGCTCGAATATTTGCTGCGGCTGCGACCACGGCCCTGTCAGTTCGTCGGCATAGCGGACCATCACGTTCGCCGCACCGAATCCGGCCGTTTGAATGGCGAGGAACTTCCCGGAGACAACATCGAAATGAAACGTCATTTCCGTCTGGCCGCCATTGAAGACCGGCCAGCGTGGTGGCATCGAGTCGTTGGCGACCCAGCCATAATCGCCGCCGGCCCACCACTCGGGCAGCATGAGCTCGCCGTTCGCGACGTCATCCAGGGTCCACCGCGCGATGAAAACCGGGTGCGACTTGACCGGGTGCTGGGAGCCGAACGCATACAGATGCTCGCCCAGGATCAGCACGCCGGCAAAGCCCGGAGTTATGCCCATCGGGTTTGCAGGCGTTTCGATTTCCCGAACCACCCATTCACTTACAGGTTCAGCCGGATTCTCTATGAGGACCGTGTTCCAGCCGTCGGCTTCGAAGCCGAGTCCGGCAGACGATGCCCGCAGGCGGTTGAGGAAGATGATGAGCTTGCCGTTGACCACTGCACCGTGGCCAGGCCAGTACCAGTGGTCGTCTTCTCGCCGGAACAAGGCGCGCGGCTGTTCACCGCTGTTATCCCAGTAGAATTTTATGGTGGCTTGTGACGGGTCGTTGCCCGACTGGATCGCGACGCTGTTGCGGATCATCCGGGCGTTTTGACGCGCCCCCTCACCGGCAACGTCGATCCACGTATCGCCGAATAGCCACAGGCTACGATCATTGCCGAGATCGATTGAAAATGCACTGTCGGCGCCAAGCCAGTGAGGATCACCACGAAACAGCTGGTCGGCTTCGGGCCATGCTGCCGCGTCAAAACAGGGAAGCGCGTCGTGCTCGTCAGCGAACGAAACAGATGCCAGGGCGAGCAGCACGAAACTCAGGTTGCAGCGCTTCGCTCGCAATGACGACATGCACTGGTTACTCGACGTTCTGGATCTGCTCGCGCATTTGTTCGATGAGCACCTTGAGTTCGACAGCCGCCTTGGTGGTTTCAGCGTCGGCTGATTTTGAGCCGAGCGTGTTCGCTTCGCGGTTGAGTTCCTGCATCAGGAAGTCGAGACGCCGGCCGACGGCTTCGTCACTGTCGAGGGCCTGGCGAATCTCGGTGATGTGGCTGTCGAGCCGGTCGAGCTCTTCGTCGACGTCGAGCTTTTGCGAAATCAGCGCGAGCTCCACTTCGAGCCGGGCCGGGTCAGCTTCGACATCGAGCTTCTCGATGCGCTCGCGCTGTTTGGCATGCGCGGCGTCGAGGACCTCGGGCATGCGCTGGCGCACCGACGCGGCAATGGCCGCAACATCGTCGCAGCGAGTGGAGATCATCTCGGCGATGCGTTCACCTTCGCTGCGGCGCATTTCGGACATCGATTCGAGCGCCTTGTCGAGTAGCGCGGTTGCTTCAGCCAGCAACGGTTCGGCATCGACCTCGTCCTCGGCGATGACACCGGGCCAACGCAGGATGTCGATCGCGGTCGGCGAAGTCGCGTTTGGTACAGACGTCTGTATTTCTGTGACTCGCTTACCAATCACTTCGACGAGATCAGCGTTAAGCTTCAGCTCCGCACTTTGTTCGAAGGCGCGCCGAAAATGCAAAGCACACTCAACCTTGCCGCGACGCAACACGGCGGACACCTGCTGTTTGAGGGCCTGCTCCTGTGGGCGCAATTCATCAGGCAGCCGGAACTGCACATCGAGGTAGCGGTGGTTGACGGCGCGCAATTCCCAAGTCATTGTGCCCGCCGCTGACTCGGCAGACTGCCGTGCAAAGCCTGTCATACTGTGTAACATCGATTCATTGTTAATGAACTTGCCCACGACCGCAATGCAGATTGAGAACGCCAAAGTTTCCGCATTAGGCGACCGGACCGATAACCAGGACCGGGCTGCTGTCGTTGTTGCCGACAATGCCGCGTTGATGCTCGTGTTCGACGGTATGGGCGGGCATTCGGATGGCGCACAGGCAGCCGAAACCGGCCTCAAGGTCGTGCAGGACATGTTCATGGATGAAAAGTTGCCGATCTTCGATCCGCAGGGATTTCTCTACATGGCCTTGTCGCGAGCACACGACGAGGTCGTCAATCTCGGCAAAGACGTCGCCGTCGACTTTCGCCCGCGTGCTACCTGCGCCATCTGTCTCGTGCAGGAAGGAGGCTCTTACTGGGCACACATCGGCGACAGCCGCATTTACCAGGTCCGCAATGGCATCGTGCTGGAACGTTCGCGGGATCACAGCCATGTAGAAGTGCTGATTCAGGAAGGCGCCATCACCGAAGAAGAAGCCCTTGACCACCCGATGCGCAACTTCGTCGAGTGTTGCATTGGTGGCGATCGGCCGGTGCCCGACATGAGCATCACCGACAAGCGACCGTTGTCACCCGGCGACGTGTTACTCGCCTGCTCTGATGGCCTGTGGTCCGGGCTCAGCGATGACGATATGGCGCAGATTGGGGCGCCGGGCGAAAACAATCTCGCGCAGAACCTCAAGGAACTGAGCATGAAGGCACTGAATGCCAATGCGCCTTACAGCGACAACACGACTGGCGGCTCTGACCCCGATTGCGACGACGGAGGATAATCATGCGCCCAAGCGGCCGCGAAGCCGACCAGATGAGGGTCGTGCGCTTCACCCCTGATTTCACGAAGCATGCCGAGGGCAGTGTCCTGGCAGAATTCGGCGACACGCGCGTGCTTTGCACGGCAAGTGTCGAGAACCGTGTTCCGCCATGGATGCGCGGCAACGGCAGCGGCTGGGTTACCGGCGAATACGGCATGTTGCCGCGCTCGACGAATACCCGTACCGGGCGCGAGGCGGCGCGTGGCAAACAGGGAGGCAGGACGCTCGAGATCCAGCGCCTGATCGGCCGCTCGCTGCGCGCGATTATCAATCTTGACGCGCTGGGCGAGCGTACCGTTACGCTCGACTGCGATGTACTCCAGGCCGATGGCGGCACGCGCACGGCATCGATCAGTGGCGCCTACGTTGCTTTGTGCCTTGCAATGCAGCGTATGGGCAAAAAGATCCCGAAGAATCCCCTGTACGGGCAGGTCGCAGCTGTTTCTGTCGGCATTTACCGCGGCGTGCCCGTGCTCGATCTCGACTACGCCGAGGACTCCGAGGCGGAAACCGACATGAACGTTGTCATGAACGATGCGGGCAACTTCATCGAGGTGCAGGGCACTGCAGAGGGACATGCGTTCACGGGCGATGAGCTCGGCACGATGCTCGATCTCGCGAAGAAAGGTGTCGGTGAAATCATCGCAGCGCAGAACGAGGCGCTGTCCTGAGCAACATGTCGGCGCTGAACGGCAAGATCGTCATGGCCAGCGGCAACGCCGGCAAGCTCAGGGAGATCGAACGAATACTGGCCGACCTCGATGTCGAGATCGTGCCGCAGTCCGAGTTCGGCGTTAGCGACGCCGACGAGACTGGCAGCACGTTCGTCGAAAACGCCCTGATCAAGGCACGACATGCCGTCGAGGCAACCGGCCTGCCCGCCATCGCCGACGATTCGGGCCTGGCCGTCGACGCACTGGATGGCCGGCCCGGAGTTTACTCGTCCCGCTATGCAGGCCCCGAGTGCGACGACGAGCAAAACAACGATCGCCTGCTTGCCGAGCTGGACGGCGTTCCCGATGAACAGCGCGGAGCGGCGTTCCATTGTGTCGTGGCATTCGTACGCCCCGACGATGCGGAGCCGGTTATCGCCAAAGGCGAGTGGCGGGGGCGCATCCTGCATGAACGGCGCGGCGATGGCGGATTCGGCTATGACCCGTTGTTCTTTGTGCCGGATGCCGGATGCAGCTCTGCCGAGTTGCCCGCCGCCGAAAAGAATGCGCGCAGTCATCGCGGTCAGGCGCTTCGAGAGCTGGCCCGCAAGCTCCATGACCTCGAGTAGCGATATACCGCTGTCGCTGTACGTCCACCTGCCGTGGTGCGTGCGCAAATGCCCGTACTGTGATTTCAACTCCTACTCGATGGGCAATGATGCGCCACGCGAGCAGTACCTCGAGGCATTGCTGCGCGATCTCGAACCAGAATCTGCGCGTGCAGGTGGCCGCGAGCTTGTCAGCGTATTCCTCGGCGGCGGCACGCCCAGCGTGTTTTCGCCCGGGCAAATCGCGCGCCTGCTTGACGGCATCAGGGCCGGTTTTTCTCTGCGTGCTGACGTCGAAATTACGATGGAGGCCAACCCGGGCACGGTCGAGTGCGGCGACCCGCGCGGCTATCGCGAAGCCGGCGTGAACCGCCTGTCGATCGGGGCGCAATCATTCACGGCCGCGGCGCTCGAGACGCTCGGCCGCATCCACTCTGTGGACGATATTTCACGAGCGGTCGATGAGGCGCGTGTCGCCGGTTTCGAGAACATCAACATTGACCTGATGTACGGCTTGCCCGGCCAGGGTGTGAAAGCGGCGCTGTTCGACATCGAGCAGGCTGCGGCCCTGCAACCCGAGCACCTGTCCTGGTACCAGCTGACGCTGGAGCCCAACACGGTGTTTCATGCACGCCCGCCGGCCGGTTTGCCCGGTCAGGAGCTGAGCATGGAGATCCAGGATCGCGGACAGGACCGACTGACCGGTCTCGGATATGAGCAATACGAGGTTTCGGCCTGGGCAAAAGACCGCAAACGGTGCCGACATAATCTCAACTACTGGTCATTTGGCGATTACCTGGCGGTCGGTGCCGGGGCTCATGGCAAGATCTCCGGTCCGGCCGGCATCTGGCGCTACACCAAGCCGGCCAATCCCCGGCAGTTCATGGCTACGGCCGGCGAGGCCGCGGAGCTTCGCGAGGTGACGACCGAAGATCGGCTGTTCGAGTTCATGCTGAACGTCCTGCGCCTGAACGCTGCGTTCTCGGCGGCGCAATTCTCGGCAAGAACCGGGCTTGCGGAAACCTTGCTGCGCGACCGCCTCGCGAGACCCGTAGAGAAGGGCCTGATCGAAGAATTACCGCAAAATTCATGGCAGGTGACGGCGTTCGGGCGCCGCTTTTTGAACGATTTGCAGGCGGATTTCCTGCCCGACTAGCTTGTGCCGTTATGCACAAGACGGCGCGGATGCCTATATTTTCAGTGCCGGAGGCGCTTCAGCTAATTCTGTGCGTCGAGAACCGCCTGTAACTTGTTGTTTTTAAAGCTTTTCCGAAAATGGTCACAAAATCGTCATTTTGAAGAGGGTGCTTGAAAATCCGCACCTTAGGTCACTCGTTCAATTTTCTTCCACAGAGTTATCCACAGCTTCTGTGGATAAACTATGGCTCAACCACGGGGGCTTGCGGCGGCCGGCACTTCTGTTTATATTACGCGCCCTTTTTGCACGCTCGCGTGCGCAGGAGAAAGAGAAATGAAGGCCGACATCCATCCCAACTACGCAGAAATCAAAGTGACCTGCAGTTGCGGTAACGAATTCACGACGCGTTCGACGCTCGGCGAAGACCTCCTTATTGAGGTTTGCTCCTCCTGTCATCCGTTTTATACCGGCAAGCAGAAGATCGTCGACACGGGCGGCCGTGTGGACAAGTTCCGTCGCAAGTACGGAATGAGCTAGGGATCGCCGCCAACGGTATTCCCTGATACCCGCACCTTTGCGGGGCTGCTAGCCTGTTGAAAGTACCGGCACCGCCACCATTGGTGGTGCTCTGCTATGCTCGTACGGCTGACAAACCTGAGGAATACCATGACCAAGGATGCATTTAGACTGACGAGCCCCAGCGGCAAGGAAATGGAATTGCCGGTTCGCTCCGGCACCGCAGGGCCCGACGTAATCGACGTTGGCAAGCTTTATCGGGAACAGGGCGTATTCACCTACGACCCGGGCTTTGTCTCAACTGGTAGCTGCGAATCTGACATCACTTATATAGATGGTGAGCAGGGCATCCTGATGTACCGGGGATACCCGGTCGAGCAGCTTGCCGAGCACTCCAATTTCCTGGAGGTTTCCTACCTGCTGCTGAATGGAGACTTGCCCTCGGCGGATGAGCTCGAACAGTTCGATCACACGATCCGCACTCACACGATGCTCAACGAGGGCATGCTGAACTTCTTCAAGGGGTTCCGCTATGACGCTCACCCGATGGCGATGCTCTCTGCTGTAGTCGGCTCGATGTCAGCTTACTACCACGACACGATGAATACGGCAGACCCGGAACATCGCGATATCTTCGCGCACCGTATCCTGGCCAAATTGCCGACGATCGCGGCAGCGGCCTACAAGCTGAACACCGGCCAACCGTTCATGTATCCGCGAAATGATCTTTACTACACCGAGAACTTCCTGCAGATGCTATTTGCGGTGCCGGCCGAGCCGTATGAAATCGACCCGGTTTCGGCAGAGGCGATCGACCTGTTGTTCATCCTGCATGCCGACCACGAACAGAACTGTTCGACGTCGACAGTGCGCATGGCGGGCAGCTCGGGCGCCAATCCGTATTCGGCAATCGCCGCCGGCATTTCGGCATTGTGGGGTCCGGCACATGGCGGCGCCAACGAAGCCGTGCTCAAAATGCTCACTGAAATCGGCGACAAGAGCCAGATCCAGAAATACGTTGCCAAGGCCAAAGACAAAGACGACCCGTTCCGCCTGATGGGCTTTGGCCACCGCGTATACAAGAACTTCGATCCGCGCGCGACGATCATTCGCGACATGTGCCACAAGGTTCTGGCGCAGCTTGGCCGCGACGATTCGCCGATGTTCGAACTGGCCCTGGCGCTCGAGGAGATCGCGCTCAAGGATGATTACTTCGTCGAGAAGAAGCTGTACCCGAACGTCGATTTCTATTCGGGCATCATCTATCGCGCACTTGGTATACCGACGTCGATGTTTACGGTGATGTTTGCTCTCGGCCGCGCTGTTGGCTGGACCGCGCACTGGCGTGAAATGATTTCGGATCCGACCGGACGCATTGCACGCCCACGGCAGCTCTACACTGGGCCGACACAACGCGACTACGTGCCGATCGAAAAGCGCTGACGGGCGCTCCTGCAATTTGGGGTCAGAGCCCTAGGGCTCTGACCCCTTGTCGTTTTCCAAAAGGGCTCTGACCCCTTTCTTGTCTGCCCGCCTCATCGGTTTGCCATCGATCGGCGAGATCGGTGACTGGCGAATTCCGTCAACGGGAAATACCGTCGCCTCGACGCGTTCACCCTCGTAATCGAACTGGAAGCCGACAAATGTATCGGGTGTCGCACCCTTGCCGCGGCTCGTTTTGAGCCGGCGCTCATAAGGGCGGTAGTTCAAACCGCTATCGGCAAGCCGCATCGCGACGGACTCGGGGCTGTCACAGAACACGTGCAGGTTCACGGCTGAATTTTCGTCAGCAGTGCCCTGCAGCACCGGTCCCACCAGCCGCGGCGTGAAGTCGCTCAACAAGTCCATGGCCGACAACGCGATTTCGCGCATCAGGCGCAGGAAGTCCGCGTGCGACTCGCCGCCAAACAAGGCGTGGTGGTTGCTGATAGCCAGCTCGATTTCGGCGTTGCCCGGCAGGGCGCCACGCGTGTTCAGTCCGAGGCGCTCGGCGGCCTTCACTTTTGCGACGCGATAATCACGAATGCCCTGCTCGACAATGATGCGCGCTGCCTCCTGCGCGAGCGTCTGCCGCGCACGATCATTATTGCCGTTTCCGTTTCGTTTGCCGGGCATGGAATCAGAACAGGGTCTCGGGTTCTTCTTCCTCTTCCTCCGCGTCGGGGTCGACACGGCCGGCCTCGTTAAAGATGTCGGGCAGTTCTTCGACATTCTCGCACTCGGGAACGTGACCTTCGCGGAAGTACTCGAAGATCGTGCCGAGCTGGCCTGAACGGGCGGGGCACCCGGTTTTCGGGTCGATGCGGACGGAAACGATGCCCTCGGGCATATCCATCTGGTTCTCGGGCACACCCTTGAGGGCAATGCGCATGAATTCGATCCAGATTGGCAGGGCGGTTCTTGAGCCTTCCTCGCCCGGTCCGAGCGGCAGGCTGTCGTCGTACCCGACCCAGACTACCGTCGCGATGTCGCCATTGAATCCGCCGAACCATGCGTCGCGCTGATCGTTTGAGGTTCCGGTCTTGCCCGACAGGTCCCGCCGTCCCAGCACAAGCGCACGGCGCCCCGTGCCTCGGCGGATAACATCGCGCATCACGTCCTGGATAAGGAACGCGTTTTGCGGCGTAATCACGCGCTCGGCAGAATTGACGTCTGCAAACAACTCGGGCGCAAGAGACGCGTCAGGCTGGAACTCCTCGGCCATGTCGGCAATCTGCTCGAGCGGGAAGCGCTCTACCGGGTTGCCTTCGTCATCGAACTCGGGGAAGTAGTCGTCATCGGGTTCGGCGTCGCAGGCTTCGCAGACGACAGGATTGTCGGCGCGATACAGCATTTCACCATTCGGCCCGTAGATGGCATCGACCACATACGGAGTAATTGCATATCCACCATTGGCAAACACGGCATAGCCCTGGGCCATGTCGAGCGGAGATGCGTTGCCGCCGCCCAGCGCGAGTGAACCATTGCGAATCAACGCCGCGTCGCCGAAGCCGAATTTGGCAATGTGGTCAATCGCGTTGCCGAAACCGGTTTCGAACAACAGCAGCCGTACCGACACGAGATTCATCGACCGGTAAAGCGCCTCGCGCAGGCGCGTGGGCCCGTAGAACCTGCCGCTGTAGTTGATGGGTCGCCACACGGCCTCGAGCTCTGACGAGCTGATGACGATTGGTGCGTCGAGGATTACGGTCGCGAGAGTGTTGCCGTGTTCGAGCGCCGCCGAGTAGATGAATGGTTTGAAAGCCGAGCCCGGCTGGCGGAAAGCCTGGGTGGCGCGGTTGTATTTGCTGAGCGCGAAGTCGAAGCCGCCGACGAGGCTGCCGATGGAACCATCCTGCGGATCGAGCGACACCAGCGCGCTTTGCGCCTGCGGCTGCTGGGCGAGAGCCCATGTGCCGGCTGCCGTTGGCATGATAAGGATCAGGTCACCAGGTATGAGCACCTCCGCAATGGTCTCAGGCGGCGCACCCGTTGTTTCAAGGTCGATAAACGGCTTCGCCCAGCTAACGCCGGACCACGGCAGCCGCAGCATCTCGCCGCGGGCGTTGACGACAGTCGCACTGTTATTCGCTTCGTCGGTCGTCGTGACCAGGGCAACCGAGAGTCCGCCGGGCGCGTACTGTTCCAGCGTCTGGCGTATTTCTACGGGCCATTCGTTGAACGGCGTGGCAAGCACTTCGGGCGACAGGTCGAAGTGAGCCAGCGGCCCACGGTAGCCGCGGCGACGGGTGAATTCGAGCAAGCCGTTGCGGACGGCATAATTTGCCGCACGCTGCATACGCGAATCGAGCGTGGTGACAACCTGGTAACCGTCGGTGGAGTAGGAGTCGCCAAAACGATTCTGCATGTCGCGACGCACCATCTCCGCAACATAGGGTGCGTTGAGTTCCACCTTGGCGCCATGAAGCTGCGACTCGACAACCGTGGACATGGCCTCGTCATATTCGTTCTGATCGATGTAGCCGAGTGCGAGCATGCGGCGCAGGACGTAATTGCGTCGCACGGTCGCCCGTTCCGCGCTGCGCACCGGGTTGTAGTTGGACGGTGCAGGCAACACGCCGGCAAGCGTGGCGGCTTCTGAAACAGTCAGGTCCTTGAGCGGCTTGTTGAAATACACCTGGGCGGCCGCCGCAACGCCGTATGCCCGCTGGCCGAAGAACATCTTGTTGAGGAACAGCGCCATGATCTGTTCCTTGGTGAAGGCATCCTCGATCTGTACCGCCAGCACGCCTTCCTTGAACTTGCGTTCAAGCCTGCGGTCGAGCGACAGGAAGTAGTCGCGGGCAAGCTGTTGCGTCAGCGTGCTGCCCCCGGCCTCCACCTCGCCCGTAGTAACCAGCTGGAATATCGCGCGCAGGACGCCCTGGTAGTCGATGCCCGGATGCTCCCAGAAGCGCTTGTCTTCCGCGGCCACGAAGGCATCGACCACGTGCTCGGGAACGTCGTCGTACGTAACGAGAATGCGACGGCGCTCGCCGATCTCTTGAATGAGGTGTCCGTCGCGGCTGAAGATCCTGAGCGGAATCTGCAACGGGATGTCGCTGATGGTCTCGGCGTCCGGCAAGGACGGCGACACATAATAATAGGCGCCGATGACACCGGCGATTCCGCCGATCGTGCCGATCGTGCCCAGCCCCAAGGCAATGATTAGCCAGCGAAAATACCGTTTTCGCGATTTGTGACGGGTGTTCTTGTGAGATTTCGCTTGGCTTTGCATATTGCTGGCGTCGTTGTAGGCCTCAAAGGGGCTCTGCCGCTGGCGCGACATCACCGTAATACTTAATTAGAAGGTGTGCTGATGTTCGTCAGATGCAGAAAATGTGGCATTTCCAAGGCAAATGCCCCGTGATCCCAAGCCCATGCCGGCAGATGATAACGAGGGATCGTCCGGGCCCGCAATATTGCCTGAAAGCCCGTGTGCGCTGGTCCTACCCTCGGTGTGGCTACCAGTTCACGGAATCAGGACGGGTGGCGGCTTAAGATACGGATCGCTGGATCGTGAACAAAGTCACGTTTTATTTAACATTTTGTTGATATATAGTTAAATCGATTTGCTGAGACCAAGCTTATGTTTGGCTCGCAACTTACCGACACCAAAGGAAAAATACGTGTTATTCGGCAAAAAAACTCAACCGCTTTTGGGCCTCGACATAACGACGTCGTCGGTCAAGCTGATTGAGCTTTCCCAGAGCGGAAAGCGCTTTCGCGTCGAGTCCTATTCAGCGGAGCCCACACCACCGAGTTCGGTCAGTGAAAAGGCGATTGTCGATGCCAAGGCCGTCGGTGAAGCTATTCGTCGAGCTGTAAAACGCGCAGGTGCAAAAGCGACCGATGTCGCTGTTGCGATCAGTGGCGATGCAGCCATTACCAAGGTCATCCAGATGCCGTCGAGCCTGTCCGAGAGAGATCTCGAGGGACAGGTCGAAATCCAGGCAGACCAGTACATCCCGTTCCCGATGGAAGAGGTCAGTTTCGACTACGAAATCGTCGGTCCTAATGACAAGGATCCGGAGCTCATGGATGTGCTGCTCGTTGCAACGCGTACCGACAACGTCGAGCAGCGCCAGGCAGCGGTCAATGCCGCCGGCCTCGCGACGCATATCGTCGACGTCGAAGCCTTTGCGCTCGAGAACGCCTGTCAGCTGCTGAGCCACCAGATCCCGGACAGCGGCATGGGGCAGTCGGTTGCTGTCGTCGACATCGGCGCCAGTTCGACGACGTTCTCGGTACTGCAGGACCTTAAAGTTATCTACACGCGTGACTTCAACTTCGGCGGGCAGCAGCTCACTGAAGAAATCATGCGTACCTACGGCCTGTCGATGGAAGATGCCGGGCGCGCCAAGAAACAGGGTGGTCTGCCCAGCAACTACCAGCCCGAGGTTCTCGAGCCGTTTATCGACGACATGACCCAGCAGGTCAGCCGTTCATTGCAGTTCTACCTGGCTTCAGGTGGTGGCCGCGAGCAGCCGGACATGATTCTCGTGTGCGGTGGCTGCGCCAACATCCCGGGTATTGCCGATGTGATTTCCAGCCGAGTCGGTATTCCGACCGAGATTGGCGACCCGCTCGGCCAGATGAAGATTTCTTCCAAAGCCAAATCGCAGGGAGTGCACAAAGATGCAACCGCACTTCTCACCGCGTGCGGCCTCGCACTGAGGAGCTTTGACTAATGCCACGTATTAATCTACTCCCCTGGCGCGAGGAAGAGCGCAAGAAGCGCCAACGCGACTTTGGTGTCGCGCTCGCTGGCGGAGTCGTTGCCGCGGTCGCTGTCGTCTTGCTGACGATGCTCGCGTTCAACCAGATGATCTCGAACCAGGAATCGCGAAACCAGCGCCTCGAGAACGAGATCGCCGAGCTGCAAAAGAGCATCACGGAGATCGATGGTCTCGAGCGCCAGAAGGAACGCCTGCTGGCCCGCATGGAAATCATCGAAGAGCTGCAGAAGAGCCGCCCGGAAATTGTTCACCTGTTTGACGAGGTCGCCCGCCAGATGCCGGAAGGCGTTTACCTGACTGGCATGAAGCAGACCGGCAGCCGCGTCGAAGTTCGTGGCATCGCACAGTCGAGCACGCGAGTATCGGCCCTGATGCGCCAGGTCGACTCATCGGAATGGATGGCCGACCCCGAGGTCGACCGCGTTGAGACGACCCAGTCGGGTAATTCGCGACAGGCTGAATTTGTCGTGTACCTGACGCAGGAATCTCCTGGTGCCGAAGATGAGGAGATGCTGCCATGAACCTCGTAGAAGAGTTAAAAGTACTGGATGTCAATGACGTCGGCCGCTGGCCGCTGGTCTTCCGCGCCGCCGTCATCTTCATTGTGTTCCTCGCCGTCGTGGGCGCGGGCACCTGGTTCATCATCATCAAGGACAAGCTGCCGGCATTGCAGCGTGCCCAGGATGAAGAATCGACACTGCGCGTTACGTTCGAGAACAAGCAGCGCAAGGCAGCAAACTACGATGCCTACAAGGCGCAGCTGGCGCAGATCGAGCAGTCATTCGGGACCATGCTCAGGCAGCTGCCGGGCGAGACCGAGATCCCGAGCCTGATCGTCGACGTATCGCAGACGGGCCTCGCCGCCGGCCTGCAGGAACGCCTGTTTGAGCCGCAGCCGGAAATTCCGCGTGACTTCTATGCCGAGAAGCCAATCAAGATTCGCTTGTCGGGTGGATATCATGAGATCGCCAATTTTGTCAGTGGTGTAGCCGCACTGCCGCGCATCGTGACCTTGCACAACATCAATATTACGCCCGAAGGGCAGGACTCCTTCGATCAACTGAGCCTCGAGGTTACGGCTCAGACCTATCGTTACCTGGATGAGGAGACACAGCAATGAGTGTTTCTCTGAGAATCCGTAATGGCCTGATTCTGGGTGCAGCCATGGTCGGCCTCGCCGCTTGCGGCGGGGACATGGACGATCTCGACCAGTACATCAACGAGGTCAAGTCTCGACCGGGTGGCCGCATCGAGCCGCTGCCGCAGATCGAACCCTACGAAGTCTTCACGTATGTTGCCGACGCCGAGGGAGTGCGTTCGCCATTCGTACCGGATACGCCGCAGGTTGCATCTAGCGGTCCCGGCGGGGTTCGCCCCGATTCGGACCGTAGCCGCGAGTTTCTCGAGGGCTTCCCGCTCGACACGCTCAGCATGGTTGGCACGCTATACATCGGCGAAACGATGTACGGCCTCGTACAAACGTCTGACGGCCTGATTCACCGCGTCGTGCCCGGCAACTACCTGGGTCAGAACGACGGCCGAATCGCGAACATTAGCGAATCTGAAATTGAACTTGTTGAAATCATCTCTGACGGGATTGGCGGCTACATAGAGAGAGATGCCGCTATCAGTCTCTCGGACTGATACCTGAATGGAACTGGGAGTAATTGGAATGATGCTCAAAACGAAACAGTCGGTCACACGCAGCATGGTGCTGAAACTGACCGCAGTAGCACAGGTGGCGCTCCTGTTGTTTGCAGCTTCTGCCGCAAACGCACAGGACGGCAACCGGTTGCAGGACATTCAGGTTCAAAGTCTGCCCGGTCAGCGCGTCGAGCTGAAACTGATCATGAGCGGACCGGCACCCGAGCCGCTTGCGTTCACGATCGAAGACCCGGCACGCATTGCGCTTGACCTTCCTGGCACGACGCTCGGTCTTACGTCGCGTCGCCGTGACGTCAACATGGGTCCGCTGGACACCGTATTGACGGCAGAAGCGAACGGCCGCACCCGCGTCGTGCTGAACCTCGACTCGATGGTCGCTTACGAAACTCGCGCCAGCGGTAACACCGTAACGGTTACGCTTGGCGACGGCGAAGACTACAGCCCTGGTACCACCCAGTTCGCCAGCAACGTTGTAGCCCAGTCGTCCGCATCAGCGAGTGGCCGCGCAATCACCAGTGTAGATTTCCGTCGCACGCGTGACGGCGGTGGACGTGTCGTTGTCAACCTGACCGACCCGTCGACGCCTGTCGATATCCGCCAGGAAGGCGGCCGTGTAGTTGCTATCTTCAAAGACACGGACCTGCCGTCAGAGCTCATGCGTCGCCTCGACGTGATGGACTTCGCGACGCCGGTCACAACGGTCGACACGTTGCGCACCAATCTCGATACGCGCATTGTCATCTCGGCTGACGGCAAGTACGAGCAGCTTGCCTACCAGTCTGACAACGAATTCACGATCGAGGTCAACCCGGCAGCAGCGGAAACCGAAGAAGGTTCGACGCTGTTCTCGGAGACCAAGGAATACGAAGGTCAGCGCCTGACGCTGAATTTCCAGGACATCGAAACACGCGCCGTATTGCAGCTGCTGGCCGAAACGTCGGGCCGCAACATCGTTGTATCCGACACGGTACAGGGCAATGTAACGCTGCGTCTGCGTAACGTTCCATGGGACCAGGCTCTCGATATCGTCATGACGACGAAGGGCCTCGACATGCGCCAGAATGGCAACGTCATCATTGTCGCGCCGGCTGAAGAGATTGCTGCCCGCGAAACGGCTGATCTCGAAGCCAAGCAGGCCATCAGCGAACTCGAGCCGCTGTACTCCGAGTTCCTGCAGGTCAATTACGCCAAGGCCGGGGACCTCGCCGACCTGATCAGTGGAGAAAGCGGAGCCAACTCGCTGCTGTCCGAGCGCGGCAGTATTGCTGTCGACGACCGCACCAATACTTTGCTGGTCCAGGATACGGCTGAGCGCCTGCAGAATATCCGTCGCATGGTGACGACGCTGGATATCCCGATCAAGCAGGTTCTGATCGAGTCGCGCATCGTTGTCGTTAGTGACGACTTCAGCCGTGACCTCGGTATCCGCCTGGGCGTGACCGCCCTGCACGAGAGTGGCACGAACTCCGGTGGCACGTTCATCACCGGTACGGGCTCCGGTTCGGACACGATGGTCAACTCGGCTATCGAGAACCTGGGCGACCCGGCCAATGGCACGATCTTCCCGGTACAGGTTCCGCAGCTCAACAATCGTTACAACGTTAGCGTGCCGATTGCCGATGCGGCTGGCCGCTTCGCACTGGCGGTTCTTGAAAATGACTTCCTCGTCGACCTGGAGCTGACAGCACTCGAAGCTGAAGGCCGCGGTGAGATCGTTTCGACGCCGCGTGTCATTACGGCCAACCAGAAAGAAGCTCGTATCGAGCAGGGTGTGGAAATTCCGTACCAGCAGTCAGCTTCTTCAGGCGCAACGACCATTCAGTTCAAGAAGGCCGTGCTGAGCCTGACGGTTACGCCGCAGATTACGCCGGACAACAACATCATCATGGACCTCCTGGTACACAAGGATAATGTCGGTGACATTATTTCGACGGGCGGCCTGGGTGGCACCGTACCGAGTATCGATACGCGCGCCGTGCAGACGCAGGTGCTTGTTGCCGATGGGCAGACAGTCGTACTCGGTGGTATCTACGAGACAGAGCGCCGCGAGACGATCAACAAGGTTCCGTTCCTTGGTGATATCCCGGTACTCGGCAATCTGTTCAAGAGCAAGCAACGCGTTGACAACAAGGCCGAGCTGCTCATATTCGTAACACCGCGGATCCTGGAAGAAGGCTCGAGCATCTACTAAGCCTGCCTCAGTAGACCAATCACGAAAGCCAACCTCCGGGTTGGCTTTCTCATAATTTGGGGACAGTCGCGTAATATTTCTTCTGCCGAGAAAATTGTGATTTCCCCGTAAATCTTATATTACGCGACTGTCCCCAAACTATGGCAAAACCTCAAAACGTGTTCCTCGTCGGCCCAATGGGCGCAGGCAAGTCTGCCGTAGGCCGGCAGCTCGGCCGCATGCTGCACCTCGACTTTATGGACAGCGACGACGAGATCGAGGCGCGTACGGGCGTCGATATTCCGTTTATCTTCGAAAAAGAAGGGGAAGAGGGTTTTCGCAAGCGCGAGGCCAGGATTATCGACGACCTGACCGGCAAGGAAGGCGTCATCCTGGCGACAGGCGGCGGTGCTGTCATCGATCCGCAAAACCGCAGCCACCTTGGCGCGCGCGGCTTTGTCATATATCTCTACACATCCGTCGACCAGCAGCTGTCGCGCACGGAACGCGGCCGGCACCGCCCGTTGCTTGAAAACGGCGATCGCCGCGAAATCCTCGACGCGCTCATGAAGCAGCGCGATCCGTTGTACCGGGAAATTGCTGATCTTGTTATTGATACAGACGGCCGCAAAGTGAAGGCCGTCGCAAGTGAAATTCTCGAAAGGCTATGAGCAACACGGTCGCGGGGGGATACTTCTCTCCCTCATGGCTCGCGATGCTGCGCTTTACTTCGGTCGAGAAATATCCCGCCCGCAGCCGGCCTGATGTACCCTACCGATCATGTCAGAGCGACGCACGATCACTGTTGAACTCGGTGAGCGGAGTTATCCGATCATCATCGGTAGTGGATTGCTCGGCAGTTTCGATCTCGGCGCGTACCTTGCCAGCAATGACTGCCTCGTCGTCAGTAATGAAACCGTCGCACCCCTGTACCTGGACAAGTTGACGGCCAGCCTTCCCGGCCGGCAGGTCGAAGTTATCGGGTTGCCGGACGGCGAGGCTTTCAAAACGGTCGAGTCGGCAATGCTGGTCATCGACAAGCTCGTCGCGGCTGGTGCCAATCGGGATGCGACTGTCATTGCGCTTGGTGGTGGAGTTGTCGGTGATATCGCTGGCTTTGCTGCAGCCTGCTACATGCGCGGCGTTTCCTTTATCCAGGTGCCGACGACGTTGCTCGCACAGGTCGACTCATCGGTGGGCGGCAAGACAGGCGTCAACCATCCGCAAGGCAAAAACCTGGTCGGCGCGTTTCACCAGCCACGCGTCGTGCTGATCGATACCGACACGCTATCGACACTGCCCGACAGAGAACTGCACGCCGGCCTGGCCGAGGTCATCAAGCATGGCGCGATCGCCGATGCCGACTTTTTCGCCTGGCTCGAAGAGAACATGACGGCGCTGCTTGCGCTGAATCCCGATGCCATCGCGCATGCCGTGCAGCGTTCCTGCGAAATAAAGGCCGAGGTCGTGGCTGAGGATGAGCGCGAAGCCGGCCGTCGCGCAATCCTCAATTTCGGCCATACGTTCGGGCACGCCATCGAGCACCTGCAAGGCTATGGAGAATGGCTGCATGGCGAGGCGGTAGCAGCCGGCATGGTCATGGCGGCACGGCTGAGCAGCATCGATAGCGCGGATGTCGAGCGCCTGGAACAGCTCGTCGAAGCGGCCGGACTGCCATCCACCCCGCCGCCAACGGGTTCGCAAGCCATGCTTGACGCGATGAGCATGGACAAGAAGGTCGTGAAGAAGTCCCTCCGCTTTGTGCTGCTCGATCGCCTGGGGCATTCGATTGTCACCAGCGACGTTGACATGGGCCGGTTGCGGCAGGTACTCGAGGCAGCCGACTGATGGTCGACCTGGCTCCGTACGCCGCCAGCGAGGGCCAAAGCCGGGGCAGGCGGTACGAGGAGCCCGCCGCAGCCTACCGAACCGAGTACCAGCGCGATCGCGATCGAATCATTCACACGACAGCGTTTCGCCGGCTGATGTACAAGACGCAGGTCTTCGTCAACCACGAGGGCGACCTGTACCGTACGCGACTGACGCACTCGATAGAGGTTTCCCAGATTGGCCGCTCGGTCGCGAGCGCCCTGTCACTGAATGAACCGCTGACCGAAGCCATCTGCCTGGCTCATGACCTTGGACACACACCATTCGGGCACGCCGGCCAGGATGAACTCAATGCCTGCATGAGTGAATTCGGCGGCTTCGAGCACAACCTGCAGTCGTTGCGCGTCGTGGACCTGCTCGAAGCCAAGTACGCGGAATTCGCGGGGCTGAACCTGATGTTCGAAACACGCGAGGGCATCCTCAAGCATTGTTCGCGGGCCAATGCGCGGGAGCTCGGTGATGTCGGCGAACGCTTCCTCAATCGCGAGCAGCCGGGGCTCGAGGCGCAGATAGCCGATATCTCGGATGCGATCGCATACAACAACCACGATGTTGACGATGGTGTGCGGGCCGGCCTTCTGACGACGGAGCAGCTTTGCAAGCAGGAGCTGTTTGCGACGGCGTTCAACCAGGTACAGGCTCGTTATCCTGACCTCGAAGACCGGCGCCTGATATACGAAACCATCCGCCGCATGATTGGCACCGTCGTGACTGACCTTATCGAGACCACTCGCGCGAATATCGAGGCAGCCGCCCCGGAATCCATCGACGATGTCCGCAAAGCAGGCAAGGTTCTTGTGACATTCTCGCCGCAGGTAAACGAGCAACACGTTTCGCTCAAGCGTTTCCTATACAAGCACCTGTACTCACACGAAAAGAAGCTGGAAATGACCGACCGCGCGCAGCGCATCGTCCGCGAGCTGTTTGAGCTGTACACGGGCGACACGTCGACACTGCCGGACGAATTTGCGGACAGGGCAGCCGGTGAGGACAAGACGGGCCAGGCGAGAGTCGTTGCGGACTATATCGCCGGGATGACCGACAGATATGCAATTGCCGAACACGAGCGCCTGCTTGGCTGAAGCGATGTTAGAATGCGCCCGCGCCGGTGCAACTAACCCGAGAGGCATGTCCGTGAAGCACAAGAATATCCCTGCCGAAGACCGACTCATATTCGCAATGGACGTACCGGATTGTGATCGGGCGCGGTCGCTGGCGGAAGAGCTGGGCGATTCGGTCACGTTCTACAAGATTGGCCTCGAACTCATGATAAATGGCAAGTACTTCGAGCTGCTGGACTGGCTGCTCGAACGCGACAAGAAAGTCTTCTGCGACCTCAAGTTTTTTGATATTCCCGCCACAGTCGGTTCTGCGGTACGCCAGCTCAAGGACCGCGGCGCGAGCTTTGTCACCGTGCACGGCAACCAGTCGATCATGGAAGCGGCAGCAGAAAACAAAGGTGACACGCTGAAGGTGCTGGGCGTGACGGTGCTGACGAGCCTCGACCGCGGAGACCTCGATGACCTCGGCTTCGATTGCGACGTCGGAGAACTCGTGCTGTCGCGCGCCAGGCGAGCGCTCGAGTCAGGCTGCGATGGCGTCATCTCGTCGGGCCTGGAAGTGCCGAAGCTGCGCGAGTTTGTTGACGAGAAGCTGGTGGTCGTAACGCCGGGCATCCGCCCGGTCGATAACAAGCCGGCGGGCGACCAGAAGCGCGTCGTTACCGTGGACACGGCGTTCTCGAACGGCGCCGATTACATCGTGGTCGGTCGCCCGATACGCGACGCGGAAAGCCCGCGGGCGGCCGCCGAAGCCATCCAGGCGACGATCGCGGAACAGGTGGGCTGATGGCCGAACTCAAGAACGATTTGCTGTTGCGGGCGTTGCTGAGGGAGCCGACCGAGCGCACACCGCTGTGGATCATGCGCCAGGCGGGCCGTTACCTGCCGGAGTATCGCGAGGTGCGGGCGCAGGCAGGTGATTTCATGAGTTTGTGCCGCAACCCGGAGCTGGCCTGCGAGGTAACGATGCAGCCGCTGCGCCGTTACAAGCTTGATGCGGCCATCCTGTTCTCGGACATCCTGACGATTCCCGACGCGCTGGGTCTCGGCCTGTACTTCGTATCCGGAGAAGGGCCGAAGTTTGAACGACCGGTGCGCACGGCTGGCGAGATCAACAAGCTTGCAGCACCGGACGTGGCCGACACCCTGGGTTATGTATTCGATGCAGTCAGCACGATTCGAAAAGAGCTTGATGGCCAGGTGCCGCTGATCGGTTTTGCCGGCAGCCCATGGACGGTCGGCACCTATATGGTGGAGGGTGGTTCGAGCCGCGAGTTCCCGAACATCAAGGGGCTTGCCAAAGAAGATCCGAAGACACTCGATACCATGCTCGATGTCGTCTCGCGCACGACTACCGAGTACCTCAACGCACAGGTCGAGGCCGGCGCGCAGGCAATCATGATCTTCGACACCTGGGGCTCGGCACTTGAGCGTGACGACTACCTGCGCTTCTCGCTGGACCCGATGCAAAAGATCGTCGATGGTCTGACGAGAGAGAAAGATGGTCGCCGCATTCCTGTGATCCTGTTTACCAAGGGCGCCGGCCCGCTGTTAACCGACATGGTTAATACCGGCTGCGATGCACTCGGGGTCGACTGGACGACATCGCTGGCGGATGCACGCAAGTTCGTCGATGACAAAGTCGCGCTGCAGGGCAATCTCGACCCGGCGACGTTGCGTGAATCACCGGAAGTCATCCGCCAGGGCGTGGCAGACACCCTTGCCAGCTACGGCAAGGGCCCGGGGCACGTCTTCAACCTCGGCCATGGCATAACACCTGACATCGACCCGGATCACCTTGGCGTGCTTGTCGATGCCGTCCACGAATTGAGCCCGCAGTACCACTCGTAGGCACGGCACTGTGAAGGTTTTCTTCTACGGTCTCTTCATGGACGTGAAGCTTCTGGCCAGCAAGGGCATTAGGCCTGCCAAAGTGGATATCGGCCATGTCGATGGCTTTGCGCTGCGTATTGGTGAGCGCGCAACACTGGTGCGTGATCCAGGTGGCCGCGCATATGGTGTAATGATGGACATTGCTCCGGGCGAGGCAGAAGATCTTTACTCGGACGAAAGCGTTGCAGATTATTTGCCGGAGCCGGTGATGGTCGAACTCCTGGACGGCGCAAGGGTTGAAGGGACGTGCTACAACCTGCCAGAGGATGAGGTAACCGGAACCAACAAGGACTACGCTGAATTGCTGCTGCGACTGGCCACTAAACTGGGGTTCCCGGATGCCTACCTGGCCCAGATCAGGTCCAGCAATGACTAGCTGTAGAGGGAAATATCGCCAACGCCGGAAACTCGTGCGGGGCGTTTGCTGGGAAAACAAAGCAGATCCAGGTTGGGGCTGGCAGTCGATAGCATGAGCCACATACGAGAACGATACGTTGGGTTATACCGGCGCTGGGTGGGAGAATTCGTCGTCATCGTGCTTGGCATACTGGCTGCGCTCGCTGTCGACAGTTGGTCGGAAGACCGGAACAATCACGCCCTCGAACAGGAGTATCTTGCCCGGATCAAGGAGGACCTGGAATGGGATCTGCTGGAACTGGACGAGGCGATGAGAGCTTCAATTCTTCAGGCTCGCTCGGCAACGACATTACTTCACGAACTCGACGATCCTCTCGCCGATCTCGTGCCCAGGTTTGGCGTTGACAGGCTGGAGGCAATTGACTTTACCATTCCGGCCAACGAGGAATTTGATGTTTCGCTGGCGCGACTTGTGTGGTGGGTCGCGCGCGACAGGACCTTCGTTCCGCGACGCGGCACCTATGACGAATTGCTGGCGACCGGACGGATCATTGTCATCGCCGATAGCGAGTTGCGGGCGTCGGTTATCGGCCATTACGCCCTGATGGAAGACCGCGTCGCGGGATTGGCCGAATGGTCCCAGGCACCCGGCAAGAGCTACGATGAGCTTCTCAGTGTATCTTCCGGCTTCAACGCCTTTGACTTCGTCGGGATAGACACACCGATGCCGATTCTGCGCGAAATCGATGGACTGCCTGCCAAACTCAGGGACGTGCGCCGAGTTGCCCTCCGGCATGTCTATTATCTCGATTCATTGGAGCAGAGTAGCCGCAAACTGCTCGAAGCGATGGATACTTACAAGTAGCAATATGATGCATCAAAAACTGCACCAATCACTGGCCATTCTGTTTATCGCCGCGCTCGCCGGAGTCGCCAATGCGCAAGAAAAAGCGGCGTTCCTTGAGCCATTTTCTGCTGACGAAATAGAAGCATACGGCATCCGCGTGTCCGACAAGCCGTCGCGCGAGCTGCCAGGCTACAGGCCGCTCAAACGCATGCTCGTGCTGGGAACGCCGCCAGCAATCGCGGCGGTCCTCAGGGAGGCCGCACCCGACGTGGAATTCGTTGCCATGAATGGTTTCCCGGAAAGCGGGTTTCCACCGGGTCAGTATGAGGCCGTTGTCGGGGGAAACAGCACGAGAGGCGCCTTCCTGGCCGCCGAAGGAGCGGCGTGGATACACGCTTACTCTGCCGGCGTCGACAAACTGGTGGCGATCGACTGGATCGCCAAGCAGCAACCGATCGTCACGACCAGCAGCGGTACTGCTGCGACCGCAATTGCCGAGCACGCCATCACGTTGATGATGATGCATGCACGGCAGACGCACCGCTTCCGTGACAGCCAGCTTGCATCTCGCTGGGACCGTGGCGCCTCCGGCAATGACCCGTGGCAGGTTGGCGGCAAAACAATGCTGGTGCTCGGGCTCGGTTCCATCGGCACACAGATCGCTCAACGCGCCGATGCACTTGGAATGCGGGTAATTGCGGTACGCAATAGCCGCCGCGAAGGCCCGGAGTACATTGATTACGTAGGCCTGTCAGACGAGATGCTTGGGCTCGCCGCGCAGGCCGATGTCGTCGTCAACGCATTGCCGCTAACGCCTGTAACGCAGGGCGTAATTGATCGCGATTTCTTCAAGGCGATGAAGCCCACGGCGATTATCATCAACATTGGTCGTGGTGGCACGATTAACACCCGGGACCTTATGGACGCCATGAATGACAACGAGATCGCCGGCGCCGGGCTCGATGTCACCGACCCGGAGCCGCTGCCCGCCGATCACCCGCTGTGGTCCATGCCCGACGTGATCATCACGCCGCACGTGGCGGGGCGGGGTATGTCGTACGAGTTGCGGATTCGCTTGCTCATAGAAAACATTCGGCGCTACCAGGCCGGCGAGCCGCTCTTGAACCCGATCGATATCGAGAAGGGTTACTAGGACGCACCCTCGGGATCCTACTTCAGCTCCACCTCGACGACGCTGCACTGCTGAATCACGTTCGACGTTTCGCCACCATGGGTGTTGGCTGGCTGCCAGGTTGGTTCACCGAACCTGAACGATTCCATGTGCTTGCTGCCGTCGTCCGCTTCGACGAGCCACGCGCAGGGGTTGAGGTAAATGACGACGCGGTCGGGCTGCGATACGAGCGGCGACGTGTCGCCGTTACGAATTGTGCGTTCGAGAACACGGACATGGTCGTTCTCGAACGCCAGCTTGTAGATGTGCGGTGCGGCTTTGAGCGGGTCGAGCGGTGAAGTAGCGGCAATTCCGGTTGCAAGGCCAAGCAGGAAGATTGCGAAGCCAGTCAATACTTTTTTCATTCGTCTCTCAGGGCGCGGCGCAGGATTTTGCCGACGTTCGTCTTCGGCAGTTCGTCACGAAACTCGATCTCTCTCGGCCGCTTGTAATTGGTCAGGTTTTCGCGGCAATAGTCGAGAACATCCTGCTCGGTAACGTTGGGGTCTGTACGCACGGCGAACAACTTGACGACCTCGCCAGCGCGGTCGTCTGCGATACCAATCGCCGCGGCTTCGAGAATGCCGTCCATCTCTACGACGACGTTTTCGATTTCGTTCGGGTACACATTGAAGCCGGATACGAGAATCATGTCCTTCTTGCGGTCTTCGATAAAAATGAAGCCGCCTTCATCCATGCGCCCGACGTCGCCGGTCTTTACCCAGCCACCAGGCAGCATGACGTCCGCGGTTTCCTGCGGTCTCTTCCAGTAACCCTCCATCACCTGAGGTCCCTTGATACAGATCTCGCCAATCTCGCCAAGCGGCAACGCGTTGCCGTCATCACCGGCGATCATGACATCGGTCGATGAGACCGGCACGCCGATGGAACCTGTGAACTCACTCCCGAGCGGGTTGACGGTGGCGACAGGTGAGGTCTCGGTAAGGCCGTATCCCTGCAGGATGGTCTTGCCCGTGCGCTTTTTCCACTCCTCGGCGATGGCGGGCTGCACTGCCATGCCGCCGCCCACGCAGAAGCGCAAATCGGTGAAATCGATATCGTCGAAGCCCGGTGTGTTCATGAGCGCGGAGAACATCGTGTTGACCCCGGCAAAGAGATTGAAGCGATACTTGCCCATCTCCTTGACAAAGGCCTTGGTGTCGCGCGGGTTCGTGATCAGTACGTTTTGCCCACCCTGCGCCATGACGGTCAGGCAATTACCCTGCAACGAAAAAATGTGGTAAAGCGGCAACGCGGTGATGGCGATGATGTGCTCGTAATCGTCATAGGCAGGTCCTTGCCACACAACAGTCTGCTGCACGTTGTACACCATGTTGCGGTGACTGAGCATCGCACCCTTGGCAACACCGGTGGTACCGCCCGTGTACTGCAGAAACGCGATATCGGCAAATCCCAGCTCGACGTGTTTCAGACCGTGGCCTGCACCGCGCTTAAGCACCGCCTTGAATGTGACGCTGCCCGGCAGCGAGTATGCCGGCACCGACCGCTTGATGTAGCGCAACACAAAGTTCGTCGCGACGCCCCTGGGGAAATCAAGCAGGTCGCCGATGCCAGTCGTGACGACGTGTTCGACAGGCGTGTCATTGACGACCTTAGCCAGGACGTGCGCAAAATTTTCCAGCACAACGATGCACTTCGCGCCTGAGTCATTGAGCTGATGCTTGAGCTCGCGGGACGTATACAACGGGTTGACGTTGACGACGACGAGGCCGGCCCGGAAGATGCCACACAGTGCCACCGGGTATTGCAGGATGTTCGGCAACATGATCGCCACACGCTCGCCGCGCGTAAGGCCCAGTTCCTGCTGCAGGTAACAGGCGAACTGCATCGACAGTTCGTCGAGCTCGCGGTACGTCAGGTCCGTACCCATGTTGGAGTAGGCGGGCCGCTCGGGCCATTGCTCCATTGCCTGCTCAAACAGGTCGCGAACACTGCGAAATGGTGGGGTGGGGAGTTCAGCGGGAACGTCGTCCGGGTAGGACTTTAACCAGATCTTTTCCAAGAGATTGCCTTTATTGCGCCAGCGACTTGCTGATCATTGGCCATGCATTATCCAGCAGAATAGGTTGTGCTGCAGCATTTGGGTGAATCCCGTCGTCCTGCATCAGCTCTTCGTTGAGCGCGATGCCTTCCATGAAAAACTCGATCCAGGGCACCTGGTGCTCCTCGGCGACCTCCCGGAACACATTCTCGAAGGTCTCGATGTAGCGCGCGCCGTAATTCGGCGGAATAGTTATACCGAGTAACACAACGGCGGCGCCGGATGCTTTGCTGGCAGTGATGATCTTGTCGAGGTTGCCCTTCATGCGGCTTGGTGGAAAGCCACGCAGCCCATCGTTGCCGCCCAGTTCGAGGATAATGAGTGCAGGCGCGAAAGCCTCGATGGCCGAGTTGATGCGTGAGGCACCGCCCTCGGTCGTTTCGCCGCTGATGCTGGCGTTCACTACGCGATGTTCGTACCCTTGCTCCTGGAGCCGCGTCTGCAACAATGTTGTCCAGGATTGGTCAACATCTATTCCGTACCCGGCACTGAGGCTGTCACCAAAGACAAGCACGGTCGGGGGTTCCGCACCGTTCGTAGCGGTGGCAAGAAACACGACGAAAAAGGCAAATAATCTACGCATGGAAAACGAATCCAACGGCAGTGCCGCGGTTCTGGCAGCACATAATATAAGCAAAGAGGTTAGCAGCCCGGAGGGTAGTCTGACCATTCTCGACGATGTGAGTTTCACCATGAACGCCGGCGAGAGCATCGCCGTCGTCGGGCCGTCGGGGGCGGGCAAATCGACATTGCTGGCTTTGCTGGCTGGTCTCGACCTGCCCACACGAGGTCATGTGGTACTCAACGGCTCAAACCTCTCCGAACTCGACGAAGACGGCCGCGCGTTGGTTCGCGCTGAGAGCGTGGGATTCGTTTTCCAGTCGTTTCATCTCGTACCGTCTCTGAACGCGCTTGAGAACGTCATGTTGCCGCTGGAACTGGCCGGCGGAGACAACGTGCGCGAGACGTCACGCGGCGTCGTCGAAAAAGTCGGCCTGAAGGATCGCTGGAGCCATTACCCGTCGCAGTTGTCCGGCGGTGAGAAGCAGCGCGTCGCGATCGCAAGGGCTTTCGCGACGGAGCCGGCTGTGCTGTTTGCCGACGAACCGACCGGCAACCTCGACAGCCGCACGGGCGCCAACATCATGGAGCTCATGTTCGATCTCAACCGCAGCTCGTCGACAACTTTGGTGCTCGTGACCCATGATCTCGAGCTCGCCGAGCGCTGCGACCGCGTACTTGCACTTGATGCCGGCCGGCTTGTCAGCGACACGCGGAGCGCCGCGTGAGGGCCATCAGCTTCGCGCTACGCAGCTTCAGCCGGGAAATACGTTCGGGCGAGGTGCTGGTGCTGTTGTTCGCGGTTGCGCTGGCCGTGGCGGCCCTGACGGCTGTCGGCTTCCTGACCGATCGCATCGGCAAGGCAGTGGCGCGGCAGGCCAACGAAGTGCTGGCCGCCGATCTCCGGCTGCGTTCGCAGGAGCCCATTCCAAACATATGGCGGGAGCGGGCAGAGGAGTTCAACCTGCGAACCGCCGAGACGAATACGTTTCCGAGCGTCGTGTTTGCCGGCGAAATGAGCGCGCTGTCCACGATCAAGGCCGTCAGCGACACCTACCCGCTGCGCGGCACCGTCCGCGTGGCGGATGAATTGTTTGGCGAGCAGCGCGAGGTCGAGAATATACCGGCAAGAGGTACCGCCTGGGCGGACGGTGCGTTGCTGGCGCGAGTCGACGCCGATATTGGCGACTACCTGACAGTAGGCAGTCTCGAGCTCGAGGTGACCGCAGTCCTGACCTATCGTCCGGACCAGAGCATGGGCTTCGCCTCGCTTGCGCCATCGTTGCTGATAAATATCAGAGACATCCCGGCTTCGGGGCTCATCTCCGAGGGCAGCCGGGTCGGCTTTGCATTGCTCGTCGCCGGTGATGAGGATGACGTCAATGCGTTCGACGAGGCGATCCAGCCGGATTTGCCCGACGAACTGCGAACGAGGAGCGCCGAGGAAAGCAGCGAGCGCGCCTATCGCGCCTCCGATCGTGCGCAACGCTTCCTGTCGCTTACAGCAATCATCGCGCTGCTGCTCAGCGCGGTAGCCGTTGCTATGTCGGCACGCCGCTTCGCGCATCGCCGCATGGACACGGTCGCGCTGATGAAGAGCCTCGGCGCCACACAAGGCTTCGTCATTTCCGTTTCTGTCGTGCAACTCGTGTTGCTGGGCCTGGTTGGCGTCGTCATCGGCAGCGTTGTCGGGTACACGGTCGAGGAGATCCTGACGAAGGTGCTTGCTGACATTATCGCCAGTGACCTGCCGCCAGTCGGGCCTATGCCTATCGTACTTGCGTGCGGCAGTGCCATGGTGCTACTCGTCGGATTCGCGATGCCGTCTCTGATACAGCTGAGAAACACGCCACCGTTGCGCGTGCTGCGCCACGATGCGATGCCGCCGGCACCGTCACGGTTCCTGGTGGCCGGACTGTCACTGGCAGCTGTTGCCGCATTGTTGTACCGCTCGGCCCGCGACGCGGAGATGCTCGTCTACCTGCTCGGCGGCATCGTCATCATTGCGGCTCTGCTCTACATCGTGGGACGCATCCTCGTGTCCATGATGGGTCGTTTCCGCTCGGGCGTCGGCGTCGCCTGGCGCTACGGGTTGGCAAATGTCGCACGACGCGGGCGCGACAGTGCCGTGCAGGTAGTGGCGTTCGGTCTCGGGCTCACCGTCCTGCTGCTGTTAACGATCGTGCGTACGGACCTGCTCGAAGGCTGGCGCCAGACGCTTGATGAAAATGCGCCGAACCATTTCATGATCAACATCCAGCCACATGAGCGAGACTCGGTGTCGGCGATTTACCGGGAAGGCGGTGTCGAGCCGCCCGAGTACATGCCCCTTGTTCGCGCACGCATGTCGACAATCAACGGTGAATCGGTGAAAGATCGGGAGTACCCGGACCCCGGTGGCGAGTGGATGGCGAACCGGGAACAAAACTTGTCGTTTGCCGCCAGGCTTTCATCAAGCAATGAGCTTGTCGAAGGCGAATGGTGGCCCGAGAACTATGACGGGCCGCCATTGGTATCAATCGAAGAAGAGGCCGCGCTTGAAACCGGCCTGACAATCGGCGACCGCCTGACCTACCTGATAGCCGGTCGTGAACTCGAAGCCACTGTTTCGAGTATCCGCCAGGTCAACTGGGACTCGTTCCAGCCGAACTTCTTCATGGTGTTTTCGCCTGGCGCCCTCGACGGCATGCCGACCACGTACATCGCCAGCCTGCGACTCGAGAAAGAGCAGCAATCCGTGCTCGTCAAACTGGTGCGAACTCACCCGAGTATTTCGGTGATTGACCTGGATTCGATCTTGCAGCAAATCCGCGGCATCGTGCAGAAGGCGAGCCTGGCGGTGCAGGCAGTATTCGTGTTCACACTGGCGGCGGGCATCATCGTGTTGTTTGCCGCAGTACAGTCCACGATCGATGAAAGGCGATTCGAAAGCGCCATGCTGCGGGCACTCGGCGCCCGCAAGCGCACCGTTTTCTCCGGTGTCATGGCTGAATTCGGCGCGCTCGGCGCTGCCGCCGGCATCCTCGCGGCGGCCGGAGCGTCCGTACTCGCATGGCTCGTCGCAACCCGGCTGTTCGAACTGCCATATGAGTTCAACCCGGTGCTTTGGGTCGCCGGCGTGGCCGCCGGCATATTCGTGGTCTGCGCAAGTGGCTTCATTGCGGCACGCAGCGCTGTCAATGCGCCGCCCGTTGACGTGTTGAGGGCGGCCTGATGAGCGAGCCCTTCCTGTCATGCGGCGTCGTGCTTGCGCGCGAAACCGACGACGGGTGGATGACGCTGCTCCTGCGCGCCTATCACCACTGGGATTTCCCGAAGGGCCTGCAGGAAGATGGTGAAGAGCCGTTGGAAGCGGCGCAGCGCGAAGTATGCGAAGAGACCAGCATCGACCAGCTCGATTTCAAATGGGGCGAGCGCTTCATGGAAACCGGCCCTTACAGTCGCGGCAAGACGGCGCGTTACTACCTCGCCTGGACCGACCAGTCGAAGGTTGTGATGGGACCGTCACCGGAAACAGGCGAACCCGAACACCACGAGTGGCGCTGGGTCACCTTCGATGAAGCCTATGACCTCGCGTCGCCGCGCGTCCGCAGCGTTGTTCAGTGGGCACGACAGATTATTGGCGGCTGACGATACTCAAACCACCCGATTCCTTTTCTGTCCGTTGAGGAATGCCTCGATGTTTGCGGCGAGTTCGGTAACGGCCGCCTGCCGGGCCTCGGCACTGCTCCACGCAATATGTGGCGTTACGACCAGGTTATCGCCTTCGTAATCGAGCAGCGGGTCGCCATCGACAGGGGGCTCTGATCGCAATACGTCGATAGCGGCTGCCGCTATTTCTCCGGATTCGAGTGCCGCAACGAGCGCATGCGAATCGACCAGTGCGCCGCGCGCCGTGTTTACAAAGATAGACGAGCTTTTCATGCGCTGAAACTCGCTGGCCCCGAAAAAATTGTCGGTTTCCTCGGTGAACGGGCAGTGCAGCGATATCACATCGGATTGCTCGAGTACGTTTTCGAACGCGGTTCTACCGTCGGGCACTTCCAGCGCTCCCTGACGCGCCGACAGCAGCACGTTCATGCCGAAGTCCCGGGCGCGCCGCGCGACAGCACTGCCCAGCTCTCCATGACCGACGATGCCCATCGTCATCGATGACAACTCTCTTATCGGGTAGTCGTGCATGCAAAACGCCTGGGCGTTGGGCCAGGCGCCGGCGCGCACAGCGGCCATGTAGTTGTGCAGGTTGTGGGTCAGCATCAGGAGTACGCCGAAGACGTGCTCGGTGACCGAGTTTGTACACCAGCCAGTGATGTTGCAGACGGCGATACCGAGATCGCGGGCGCTGTCGAGATCGATATTGTCTGTTCCGGTGGCGGTCAGGCCGACATAGCGCAGGTTGTGTGCACGCTTCATGTGGCTACCATCGATCCGCACTTTATTGGCGATCACGAATTCCGCATCGGCAATGCGACTGTCTACTTCAGCGTCCTCTGTCGTATCAAAGAACTCGAAATTGGGAACAAGCCGCGTAAGGGGGCTGGTGTCGAGGCCTTTGCCCAGTGTCGAGTAATCCAGAAATACGGCTTTCATTGCCATTTGCTGCGGTCTCTGTCACAAAGTGACTGACGATGAAGGATGAGTACTGGAAACGCAAATCGCTCGCGGAGATGAATGCCGAGGAGTGGGAAGGCCTCTGCGATGGCTGCGCGCTCTGCTGCATGCACAAGGTTGAAGACGAGGATACCGGCGAGGTGTTCTATACGGACGTGGCGTGCAAACTGCTGGATATCGATGCCTGCAGGTGCACCGACTACGGCAACCGGGCAAAGATCGTGGCGGAGTGTTTCGTGTTGTCGCCGGACGAGCCGGAAATGTTCGGCTGGCTGCCCGACAGCTGTGCCTATCGACGCCTGGCCAATGGCAAGGACCTGCCCGAATGGCACCCGCTGATTACCGGCGATCCTGAATCGGTGCACGCCGCAGGTATTTCCGTGCGCGGCAAGGCAATATCCGAAAATGAAACCAGGCTGTTTACCGTCATGCAGAAACTGAGTGATTGACCATGAGTGAATATCCAACCCGCCCACTGGATCGGTACCAGGAATACTCGGTGGACGAGATGCGCAGGCGCGTCGAGGATTTCTATGCCGACGTAGATCGGCGGCGCACAGTGCGTGAATTTTCCGACCGGCCAGTGCCGCGGGATATTATCGAGACAGCGTTGAAAGCGGCGAGTTCAGCGCCAAGTGGTGCAAACCTGCAGCCGTGGCACTTCGTCGTCGTCACTGGTGCGCAAACCAAGAAAAAGATTCGCGCTGCCGCGGAGCTCGAAGAAAAGGAATTCTATGAGCATCGAGCATCAGCCGAGTGGCTCGAGGCGCTCGCACCGCTGGGCACGGACTCGAACAAACCGTTTCTCGAAACAGCACCCTACCTGATTGCAATATTCCTGCAGAAGTTCGGCACGCTGCCGGATGGCAAGAAGGTCAAGCATTATTACCCGGTCGAGTCGACCGGAATCGCCACTGGCATTTTGATAACGGCGTTGCACAAGGCCGGGCTCGCAACACTGACGCACACGCCGAGCCCGATGAAGTTCCTCAACGAGATTCTGGACCGGCCGAAGAGCGAACGGCCATTCCTGTTACTCGTGGCCGGCTATCCCGCGGATGACGCCGAGGTACCGGATATAACGAGAAAGCCTCTCGAGGATTTCACGAGCTTTATCGATACGTAAGAGCCCGCCCCAGCGGGTGACCAATCCGTCATTCGAGCTTCCACTATGCGCCCGGAACCAGCCTCTCGAGGAAGGTATACTCAGCGGCTGGTAAAATGACCCGACGCGGACATACAAGTAGCCGTGCAAGAGCCTATAGTGCTCGGATGAAGAAATCGTCAAAAGCCGCACTGTTATCCGGGCTGATCTTTCCTGGCATCGGGCATATATTCTTGAGAGAGTACTTTCGCGGTTCAACTCTCGTCGTTTTGTCGCTGGCGGCGTTGTCAGTAGTAGCAAGCAGTGCATACCAACATGCACTGCTTGTTGTCGATCAGATCGCTAGCGGCGATGTCTCCATGGAAGTCGGAGCCATTGCACAAGCTGTATCCAATTCCACAAACATCGCGGATGGCCGCATAGAAAATACTGCGTCTATTGTTTTGATAGCGTGTTGGCTGGCTGGAATTTCAGATTCCTACAGACTAGGAGCTGTGCAAGAAAACTCAAACATGTGACTGTCTGCTTCCAGCCGTTTCCAGGCCGTCACGGTATCCGCTTTGAGCGGTTGCTCATATCCTCCCGCGGGAGGATTTCTTGAATGAGAAACACTTGCGAGACCCTTGGGGATGGGACTGGGCCATTGCGGCGCCCTCTGGGGCGGGCTCCTACAGGTTATCGATCTTCTTCCGTGGCCTGCCCCGCTCACCATCGCCGAGTTGCCACGCATCGATCCAGTCGGTGCTGTCGTATGTGAGCCCGGCCTGTTCGAGCAGGCGGTCTTCCATGTCGGGCATATGCGCGACACCATAGAAAATGGCTATACGTTTTGCGCCCGACGCGATCTCGCGCCGCAGCACTTCGATGGCTCGTTGGTTCCTGGCGCCTATGACGGCGTTCTCGGAATCCTTGCCGAGCATGTCTTTCGCAGCTTTGAGGTTAGCCACTTCGAAAGCGGCCAATACTTTCAATGAATTGTCCTGGCCGGAAGCGACTGCGCCGGACAGGATCTCCATATCCTTCAGCCCGAGCGGATCTCGTGCGTAGTCGTTGAGTGAGGCGAAGAAGATACGCCAGAAGTAGACGTAGAGTGACTCGCCACGCTCGGCCATGCTGTTGCGTAATTCCTCCGGCGACAGGTCCGCGTGCACGAAATTCGCTGCGTCATAATTGATCTCGTCCAGCTGGAAGGACAGGTCCAGCAGTCTCATCATGCCGACCTGCGTTGTTGAAAGAATGCCGCCGCGCTCGTCCATGCCACTGGGGCCGAGCGCGTCTTCCGGCGCGATCAACTCGAACAGAACCGCGTCGTAATCGCGAAATCGCTTGTTCAGTTCGGCGTAGTAGATCGGATCACCGATATGAACGGCGCCAACGAGATCAACCTCGACCAGGCGCTTGCCGTCAGCCGGGACGTACCGATGAATGGACATTTGTAGCGCTCGCGGTTGCTTGTCCTCATCAAGGTCGACACGTGCAAATTCTGTCGCCCGGTCTTGTGCGAAAGACGTTGAAACGAGGGCGGTTGCTGCAAGCCACGCGGCTATCAGGCGGGAGGTGCGAACGAAAGTCATGCGGGAATTCTACCCCGTATTCTGCAGCCCTTGTGCGATGCCGTTCACGCTGGCGAGCAATGCTTCGAACAGCACCCCATCCTTCCGGTCGCTCGCGCGCCAGCGAGCGAGCAGGTCCACCTGCATCAGGCTCATCGGGTCGACATAAGGGTTGCGCAACATGATCGCGCGTTGCAGCGTGCTGTCACCCTCGAGCAGCACGTCGTGATCCGAGTATTCGAGAATGATGTCACGCGTCAGGTCGTGCTCCTTCTCGATGATAGGGAAGAACTCATCGTGCAAGTCGCCGGCGAGCTGCGAATACAGACTGCTGATACCGAGGTCGGCTTTTGCCAGCACCATTTCCGCATCGGCGGTCAGTGCGCGCATGAAATACCACTCGGCGAACATCTGCCGGAATTCGTCGCCATCGAACCGGTCTGCTGCCTTGGCAAGACCTGTGCCTATGCCGTACCAACCTGGCAGCATGCAGCGCGACTGGGTCCACGAGAACACCCAGGGGATTGCGCGCAGGTCCTCGATGCCGTGCTGGGAACGCCGCGACGATGGTCGCGACCCGATACGCATGCGCTCAATAAGGTCAATCGGCGTCGCAAGCCGGAAGTAATCGTAGAATCCGGGCGTGTCGTAGATCAGCTTGCGATATGCATTGCGACTTTCATCGGCAATGACGTCCATCATCTCATGCCACTCCGGCATGTCGTTGCCACGATGGGTCGGCATTGCAGTTGCGAGCGCCACCGAACCTGTCACCTGTTCGAGCGTACGCAACGCGATACCGCGCAGACCGTACTTCTCATTGATAATCTCGCCTTGCTCGGTAACGCGCAGCCGGCCATTTACCGTTCCCGGCGGGGCCCCGAGTACAGCGACATGAGTCTTGCTGCCGCCGCGACTGATGGTGCCGCCACGACCATGAAAAAGGGTCAGCTCGACATCTTCGGACTCAACCGCACTGGCAAGCGTGCTTTGTGCGCCTTGCAGCGACCAGCGCGCCGATGCCAGGCCGGCGTCCTTGTTGCTGTCGGAGTACCCAATCATGATTGTCTGCTGGTTCTTGCGACGTTCGAGATGCTCCCGGTACTGTGGTGTTGCCAGCAGTTCCTTGAGTATGCTCCGGCCGCGATCGAGGTCGTCCACGGTTTCAAGCAACGGTGCGACATCGAGCGGCACCTCGAAGCGTTTGTTGTGAAGCTCACCCCACTGAGCAAGCAACAGCACCGACAGGATGTCATCGGCGCCTTGCGTCATGCTGATGATGAAAGGCCCGATCGCCCGCGGGCCGTACTTACGGCGGCAGAACGCGATGGCCTGGAATACAGCCATCGTTTTGCGAGCCTGCGTGCTTAGCGTCGTCGGCATGCTTTCACGACTGTCGAGCGCCTCGAGAATTCTTGCAATACGATCCTCGACCGACCATTCGTCCCAGTCATCTTCGGCAAGGCACTCGCCAACAACGCTGCGGTGAACTTCGGCATCCTGCCTGACATCGAGCGTAATCAGGTGGAAGCCGAACGTATCGATGCGCCGCAGCAGGCGTCGTACGGCAAACAGACCCGCATGCTCGCCTTTATTGGCCTGCAGACTGTCGGCAATCAATTTGATGTCGGCCCGGAACTGCGCAACTTTTTCGTACGGGAAGATGTCGTCGTCGTAGGTCGATTGCAGGCGTTGCTGAATGAGGCGCAGCAGAACGCGATACGGCATGTTGCGGTGGCGAGCAGGAACTGCGTGATAAGCGTTCTGGAAGACGCCACGATACTCGTCTATACGCGCAAGCACCGCTTCGCTGACGCTGATGCGATCGATGGCCTGGCTGAGCTTGGCGGAAAGCGACGCACATTCGTTGTAGTAGAGGTCCAGGATCAGGGAGCGCTGGCGCGCAAGCGTGGCCCGAATGGTTTTGGCATTGACGTTGGGGTTGCCGTCCATGTCGCCACCAACCCAGGAGCCAAAGCTCAGGATCGTCGGGACCTGGACCTTTTCGCCTTCTTCGCCATAAATACGTGTTATCGCCATTTTGATGTCTTCGTAAAATGGCGGCGTCGCCCGGTACAGGACGTCGGTCATGAAGAACAGGATATGTTCGAGCTCATCGGCGACGGTCATCTGCTCCGACGGGTGCTCATCGGTTTGCCAGCCAGTTGTAATGAGCAGGCGAATGTTCTCCAGGCAGGCGTGCGTTTCCTGGGCTGTCATCGTCGGGTTCAGCAGCTCGACAAGATAGCGAACAATATGCTGTTCCTTGCGCAGGATCGTGCGGCGCGTCGGCTCGGTCGGGTGCGCCGTGAAGATCGGCTCGATACTCAGTGAATTAATCAGTTCCTGCAGCTCGTCAACCGTCATGCCTGAGGCCTTGAGCTTGACAAGGGTGTCCTCGAAGCCCCCCGGCTGGTAATGGCCAACTTCACGAAGGTATTCGCGACGGCGGCGAATGCGATGCACCTTTTCGGCCGTATTGACCATCTGGAAGTAAGTCGAGAAGCCCCGAATCACCTGCAAGGCAAGCTCGGGGTCAAGATCTTCGATGAGCGCGGCGAGCTCCTCGCCTGGCAACTCATTGCCTTCACGACGCCGTATCGATCGCTGGCGGGCATTCTCAACGAACTCGAACAGTTCTTCGCCGCCCTGTTCCCGGATCAGGTCCCCGACCAAAGTGCCAAGGGTGCGCACGTCGTCGCGCAGCGCCTGGTCCTTGTCCTCGAACATGATGTCCTGGCGACGCAAGGTTTTCGGTGCAGGGGTGCTCACGGCATTAACCACAAAATCTTCTTATGCTGCCCAGTTACTCGGGCGGCGCTGGGGCCGGACAGTCACGACAATGCCCATGGTGGCCTTTTTTCGTGATCATACTCCTTTCCTGTCGGACTGGAACCGTATTCGCGCTGCGGGTGCGGCGCTGTCGATCAATGTCACCACGATATTGGACTCGCATTCAGCCGCATTGTTGCTCAGGCAACAGGTGTATGACCTGGCCTGTGCCGGTGAACGGCCGACCCTGACACTGCTCGATCTTGGTGCAGGTAAGAAAGCAAGGTCGCGATTTGCAGAGGTGTGCCGCCTGATCCGCAGGACACTTGATGATGCGAACGTGTCTTCGCAGGACGTGGGCGTTGTCATCGACGCCGCGAGCATGCCGCCGCGAGAAGCCTGGCGAATCAGGCGCGAACAATTGGGTATCGGCCTGTTGTTCGCCTGTTTGCCGCAACGGACACTACCCGATGCATTTTGGCGAGAGGCGTGGCAACTAAGAGGTAATCACCTGGTTCGACTGGTTTATGCGCCACATGTCGTGTCACAGACACGATTATTGCCGGACGAACGCTCCCCGGGCGTTTCTGGGGACGCGTGTCTGCAGGTGCCAACCGGCACTGCATGGGTAACCGCCGAAATTGATCTCGACGAATTTGTTGACGAGGCCGGCATCGCCGACGAGATTCGCCTCGGGCAATGCCTGGGCGAGGTTGTCGAACGTGGTGACCGCGTGCACTCGTCTATGCGCTGGCCAACGGCACAAATGCGCCATGACGCGTGGCTCAACAGGCGGCTGGCCATCAATCTCAAGGGAGCAGGGGCGCTTATGTACGGCGCAAGCTCGATCCAGGCACGTTCGTAGCACTCGGCGAGATGAATGAATTACTGGCTGAGGTCAGGCAAATCCTGTTTTCAGCAACACATCGGCTCGCATCCCGCGACGGTATCGTTCCGGCGCTGGACCAGGCGGACCCCGGCCGGCTGCTTCCCGGAGGACGAATCGGCGAGGGCTGGGCCTGGCGCTGGCGCCAGGCACTGGAGGCCGCTGCGGTTCGCAACCGCAACCTCGTGGCTTTTTCACCCTGGTCCATTTTCCCGCACGGTACGGCCGATTTTCGTTACTCGAACCTGTTGCCGCTGTTGCGCCACGCAGATGTTTGCTGCTTCGACGAACCGCGCGACATCAACGGCTGGAATCTCCATGATTTCAAGGGCTTCCATCAACGGGCCGCCGCGGTTTTACATCAAAGAGGGGCCGCACACCAGATTGCAGTGCACGCCTGAACTAAGATACCGTGCAGTCGATGCCAGCCACACTCGACGTTCACGGCGTTGCCGTACTTTTACTAACGATCCTAGCGTTATTCCTGTTCACGCGTGACAAGATTCCGCTCGAGTCGTCCTCGCTTGCGATCCTGATCCTCCTGGTGGTCGGCTTCGAGCGTTTTCCGTACTACACGGATGAGGGCGTGCAGCTGCGCGCCAGCCAGTTTTTTGCCGGCTTCGGAAACGAGGCGCTCGTCGCCATTTGTGCATTGATGATGGTCGGCAAGGCGCTCGAAACGACGGGCGCATTGCAGCCACTCGCGACGGTGGTTGGCCGCGCCTGGTCGACGCGCCCGGTTCTCGCCCTGCTCGTGACGCTGGTTGCCGGTGCGGTGCTCAGCGCGTTCATGAACAATACGCCGATTGTGGTCCTGCTCATGCCTATCCTCGTCGGCGCGTCGCTGCGCTCCAAGTTTCCGGTTTCTGAAGTCATGCTGCCGATGGGCCTGGCAACGATCGTCGGTGGCATGTCTACGACAATCGGCACATCGACCAACCTGCTGGTCGTCGGTATTTCGCAGGACCTGGGCGAACACCAGTTCGATATGTTCGAGTGGGTATTGCCCGTGGCGATTGTGGGCGGCGCAGCGATTGCTTTCCTGTGGCTCGTCGCGCCAAAGCTGTTGCCGGATCGCGCGCCACCCATGGCAGACACAACGCCGCGCGTGTTTAGCGCGCAATTGCACGTGAAGGAAGGCGGCTACGCTGATGGCAAGGCGCTGTCGGAGGTGCTGGCCAAGGCAGACGGCCTGCGCATCGACAAGATCCAGCGCAGTGAATCATTGCAGCTCGCGAAGCTGCCTCAGGTAAAGTTGCAGCCTGGCGACCGGCTGTTCGTCAAGGATTCCCCGGAAAACCTCAAGCATTACGAGCAGGTGCTGGGAGCAACACTGTTCAATATTTCCGACATCGAGCATCCGGTCGACGAGGAAACGCCGCTCAAGGCGGAAGGTCAGCAGCTTGCCGAAGTCGTAGTTACCCGCGGCTCGCCGCTGCACTTGCGCAGTCTCGCCGCCGCACGCTTCTCGAGCAGCTACGGCCTGATGCCGCTCGCATTGCACCGTGCTCGCGCGCCGAGTTCCCAGGTTACGGGCGACCTTAACGCGATTCGCCTGCGCGCCGGCGATGTGCTTCTCGTGCAGGGCTCCAGCGAGGCGATCGCGAACCTGAAAGACAGTGGCTCGATGCTCGTGCTCGACGGCACGACCGACTTGCCGCATACACACAATGCGAAGAGAGCGCTCGCCATCATGGCACTTGTCGTTCTCGCCGCGGCGCTCGGCTTCGTGCCGATCTCGGTCAGCGCGCTCGTGGGCCTCGGCCTGATGATCGTGACAGGCTGCCTTACCTGGCGTGACGCGACGACCGCGTTGTCGATTCCCGTCATAATGATCATCGTGACCGCGCTCGCGCTGGGCAAGGCGCTGATGGACACAGGGACAGCGATGTTTATTGCGCAGAGCTTCGTGGGCGCCGTTTCCGCGCTACCCACGCCCATGATCCTGAGCGCGTTCCTGCTGTTGATGACGGTGATGACCAATATCGTGTCGAACAATGCCGCTGCGGCGATCGGTACGCCGATCGCGATCAGCATTGCATCGCAGCTCGGCGTCAGTGCCGAGCCGTTTATCCTTGCTGTGTTGTTCGGCGCGAACATGAGTTTTGCGACACCTTATGGTTACCAGACAAACCTTTTGATACTCAGCGCCGGCGGCTACAAGTTCACCGATTTCCTCAGGGTTGGCATACCGCTCACGATCATTATGTGGGTCGGTTTTTCGCTGGTCCTGCCGATGTTGTACAAACTGTAGGAGCCACCTCGCATTTTGGGGTCAGAGCCCCAGGGCTCTGACCCCAATTCTTGTTTCACGAGCAACCGTTGACCTCACAGGCACGCACAGTAATACTCGCCGCATGAACGCTCGGCACAATAGCTGGTGGTGGCTGCCCCGAAAGGAGAGGGTGGCTGGCTGACTGTTAGCTGAGCGAAACGAACGACGCCCATCTCCGCATTTGTGGTGATGGGTTTTTTTATGGACGACCATATTGGAAGCACCATTTGACATAGCGGCAGACCTTGATACGCCTGTGTCGGCCTACCTGAAGCTGCGAGACCTGCAGCCGAGATTCCTGCTCGAAAGTGTCGAAGGCGGCGAGAGGCTGGCCCGCTACTCGTTCCTCGGCTTTGGTGATGCACTCGAGGTGCGCATGGACAGCCAGGGACTGATCGTCAATGGTGAGGCTTCGCCGCGGCCCGCAAACCAGCAGCAGTACCTCGATGCACTGCGCGCAGCGCTTGCCCAGGCGCCGCGGCCGGGCCCGGAGGTCGACGGGTTGCCGTTTGCCGGTGGCCTTGTTGGCGTTTCCGGATATGACGTCGTACGACTCTTCGAACGCCTGCCACAGACAACGGCACTGCAGACTAACGTACCCGACGCCGCGTTCGTTGCGCCAGCATCGCTGCTCGTGTTCGACCACCTGACGCGTCGCGTTGCACTGTTGCATGACGGGCCCGAGACGGAGCGCCGCGAGTTGCGCCAGGAAGTTATTCGCTGCCTGCGTGGAGCAACACCCAATGGCAATGGCGAAGTTGCAATCGGGGATGCCGAGGCCAGCTTCACGGAAGCCGAATTCTGCGAACGCGTCGACGCGTGCAAGGAGTACATTGCCTCCGGCGATATCTACCAGATCGTCATCTCGGTGCTGTTCAGGGGCCGCTCGAATGTTCCCCCTTTCGAGGTCTATCGTGCGCTACGCCTGCTGAACCCGTCGCCATACATGTTTTTCCTCGAGTTCGGTGATCTCAAGGTTGTTGGCTCGTCACCGGAAGCGCTTGTCCGGCTGCATGGCTCGACAGCTTCGCTGCGGCCAATCGCCGGGACCCTGCCACGAGGCGCGACGCCCGGCGAAGACCGGGCCAACGAGGAAGCGTTGCTCGCTGACCCGAAGGAAGCGGCGCACATCGTCAGCGGGGTGAAGGGTGAGCTGGAACCGGACAAGGACCAGTTCGACCTTTTCGCGGCGAGTTTCCCGGCAGGAACACTCGTCGGCGCACCGAAGGTTCGCGCGATGGAAATCATCGAGGAAATGGAGCAGGTCGGCCGCGGCCTGTATGCAGGCACTGCGGGCTACTTCGGACTATCCGGCGACATGGACCAGGCCATCACCATTCGTACGCTGGTATTTTCAGGCGACGAATACAGTTTCCAGGCGGGTGCCGGCATTGTCGCTGACTCGGTGCCCGCGAATGAGTATCGCGAGGTGCTCGCCAAGAGTGCGATCCTGAGGCGCGCGCTCGAAATTGCGGGCGAGGGGCTCTGACATGCGGATGCTCCTCATCGACAACTATGACTCCTTTACCTACAACCTGGTGCAGGCCTTTGCGGCGCTCGGTGCGCATGTCCTCGTTTATCGCAATGACATGATCTCCGTCGGCGAGGCGCTCGAACTCGAGCCCACGCACCTCGTGATTTCGCCGGGCCCGGGCCACCCGACCGGTGCAGGTGTATCGCTCGACATGATCGGTGCGTTTGCGGGTCGCGTGCCAGTGCTTGGCGTTTGTCTTGGGCACCAGAGCCTCGTGCATCACTTCGGCGGCGATATCGTTCGTGCCGGCAGGCTTATGCACGGCAAGACGTCACGGGCCAGGCATGACGGCAAGACTATTTTCGAGGGATTGTCGCAACCGCTCGAGGTTGGTCGTTATCACTCGCTGTGCGCACAACACGAATCCCTGCCCGACGTGCTCGAGGTGACTGCGGAAACCGATCGTGGTGAGATCATGGCGGTGCGTCACAAGGAGTTGCCGCTCGAAGGTGTGCAGTTTCACCCGGAGAGCGTGCTCACTCCCGAAGGAGACCAGCTCATGTCCAACTTCCTGCGGATGACAGCATCATGACCACGGAATTCAGCGCATTGCTCGACCAGCTGCTCGACGGCAGCTCGTTGACCGAAGCGGACGCTTACCGCTTTATGCACCGGCTGGCGAAAGGCGAAATGGAGCCGGCGCTGGCCGGCGCATTCCTCGCGGGTCTGCGCGCCAAGGGCGAGACGGCCGACGAGATTCGAGGTTTTGCCACGGCAATGCGCGAGCTGGCGGTCCACCCCGATATTCCCGACGGCGCGCCGACCGTCGATACGGTCGGCACCGGCGGTGACGGCTCCGGAAGCTTCAACCTTTCCACGGGCACCGGCCTGCTGGCTGCGGCTTGTGGCTCGCGTGTGGTGAAGCATGGCAACCGCTCGATCTCGAGCAAGTCCGGTAGCGCCGACATGCTCGAGTGCCTGGGAATGCCGTTGCCGCTGCATGAAGACGATGCTGTGGCCTGTCTCGAAGCAACCGGGTTCACGTTCCTGTTCGCGCCGGCCTACCATCCGGCGATGAAGGCCGTGATGCCGGTTCGCGGTGCGTTGTCAGTGCGCACCGTGTTCAACATGCTCGGGCCGCTCACCAATCCGGCGACGCCGCCATACCAGTTGATTGGTGCCTGGAGCATCGACGCTGCGCGGCTCATGGCCGACGCACTTGCCGGCATGGACATCCGGCGAGCGTTTGTCGTGCATGGCGAGCCCGGCTGGGATGAGGCGACGCCGGCGGGCGAGTTTGCGTTGTTTGACGTGCGCCCGGGACACGTCGAGGAAACGCGCCGCTCGCCCGAAGACTATGGCATGGAGCGCTGCTCACCGGTGAAACTGGCCGGCGGCGATGCGGAGCACAATGCCCGCGAGCTCGTGCGCGTGTTCAGTGGTGAAGACCGGGGACCGCACCGTGACGCGTTGCTGATGGGCACGTCGCTGGTGCTCGAAGTACAGGGAGTCGCAGCCGACGCGAAACATGGCGTCGCAATCGCAGCTGGCGCGATCGATGACGGATCCGCGACAATGTTCATCGATGCACTTCGGGAGCACTTTGCCGCGGCATGAGCGACTTCCTCCAGGAGATGGCGGCGCTTGGTGCCGCGAGAGCAACCGAGGCGGGTGAGATCCCGGCATCGGCGCTGGACAAGCCGTCCGTGCCGCTGCGATTTGCGGCGTTTGACGTTATCGCGGAGATCAAGGACCGCTCTCCGGCTGAAGGCGGGCTTGCTGAAGAAAACTCGGATCGTTCGGAACGTGCTCGACAGTACGTAGCCGGTGGCGCCGCCGCAATTTCTGTATTGACGGAGCCGAGCCGTTTCGACGGAGCGCTAGCGCACCTCGAGGAGGTTGTCGCCGCGGTTCCGGACACGCCAGTCATGCGCAAGGACTTCCTGGTCGACCCCGTACAGGTGCTCGAAGCGAAGAGGGCAGGCGCCAGCGGCGTGCTGCTGATCGTCGCAATGCTCGACAATGGCGCGCTTCGCTCGATGCTCGATTGCGCCGCCGAGTACGGCCTGTTCGTGTTGCTCGAGTCATTCGACGAGTTGGACCTCGCACGATCAACGCAGCTGCTTGACAACTCGGCTGACCAGCAGCGCGCCGAGCGCGGCGAGTTGCTGTTTGGCGTAAACACACGCGACCTCAGAACACTGCATGTCGATCCGCGCCGGCTCGAGACACTTGCGCCATTCCTGCCCCCTGGCAGGTGCGTGGCCGAAAGCGGCCTGCACGTTGCCGACGACGCGGCCAGGGTCGCTGGCCTCGGATACAACATGGCGCTGGTGGGTACTGCCCTGATGCGCAGCGACGACCCTGCGGCACTAATAACCAATATGCGAACTGCCGGTCGCAACAGGACTGCTGCGTGAGCATATTTGTAAAAATCTGCGGCATCCGCGATCCGGACACGGCAGCCGCGGCCGCTGATGCGGGCGCCAACGCAATCGGATTCGTGTTTGCAGAATCCGTTCGCAAGGTAACGGCGGCCGAGGCGCGTGATGCCGCGGCGGCAATACCGGTGGGTATCAAGCGAGTTGCTGTCATGAAGCATCCACTCGCTGAAGACTGGGAAGATGTGTTGCACGGCTTCGAGCCGGATGTCCTGCAGACCGATATCGGCGACTTCGCCTCGCTTGAGGTTCCCGCGAGAATTCGCAAGTGGCCCGTCATTCGCGAGGGCGACGCGATTGCCGCATGGCCGGACGTTTTTGTCTATGAAGGTCAGCAAAGCGGCGCCGGGCAAACGGTCGACTGGCAAAGCGCCAGGGAAGCGGCAGCGAACGGAAACATGATCCTGGCCGGTGGCCTGAATGCCGGTAACGTCGTGGAAGCGATTAGCGTTGTGCAGCCCTGGGGTGTGGATGTGTCGAGTGGTGTAGAGTCGCAGCCCGGCCAGAAGGATGCAGGCAAAATCAGGGAGTTCATCAGTGCGGTGCGTGCCGCGGAGAAGGAAGTATGAAGTCACAACTGGGGGCTGACGAAGCCAGGGCGCTGCTGGATGCCCAGGTGAGGGGCGAGTTGCCCGACGAGCGAGGCCGTTTCGGCCCGTTCGGTGGCCGCTATGTGCCGGAGACACTCGTCCCGGCGTTCGAGCGGCTCGACGAAGGCGTGCGGAAATACCTGCACGACAAGGAATTCCAGGACGAGTACCGCAGGGAACTGCGGGAGTGGGTTGGACGACCGACGGCGCTGACGTATGCGCCGCAACTGAGCGAACGATGGGGCGCCGAAGTCTGGCTGAAGCGCGAGGACCTCGCACACACGGGGGCACACAAAATCAACAATGCCATCGGCCAGGCACTGCTTGCGAAGCGCCTCGGCGCGAAACGCGTAATTGCGGAGACTGGCGCCGGGCAGCACGGCGTTGCATCGGCTGCTGCCTGTGCGCGTGTTGGCCTGCCGTGCAGCGTCTACATGGGTGCCGTGGACATCGAGCGGCAGGCACCGAACGTGGATCGTATGAACCGGCTTGGGGCGGAAGTCGTCGCCGTCGAGACGGGTGACAAGACACTGCGCGCCGCCATCGACGAGGCGTTACGGGAGTGGGTGACCGACCCGGCCGGCATTTACTACCTGCTCGGCTCGGCCGTTGGCGCACACCCCTACCCGTATCTCGTGCGCGAACTGCAATCGGTCATCGGCCAGGAGGCGCGCCAGCAAATGATCGACCAGGCGGGTGGCCTGCCGGACGCAGCTTTTGCCTGTGTCGGTGGCGGCTCTAATGCGATCGGTCTGTTCTACCCGCTGCTCGGTGACGACATCGAGCTCATTGGTGTCGAGGCGGGTGGCACGGGCGACGGCCTCGGCCAGAATGCTGCGACGCTGGCAACCGGCACGCCGGGCGTGCTACAGGGCTCATACACGATTATCCTGCAGGACGACGATGGGCAAGTGCAGGAAACGCATTCGATCTCGGCCGGTCTCGACTACTCCGGCGTCGGGCCGGAACACGCGTTGCTGCAGGCGACTGGACGGGTGAAGTATGTGTCGGCAAGCGATGAAGAGTCGCTGGCAGCGCTCGAAGAGTTGTGCGAGGCGGAGGGCATCCTGACTGCGCTCGAGACCTCGCACGCATACGCCTATGCGAAGAAATGGTCGCAGGAAAATCCGGGCAAGCGCGTACTCATCGGAAACTCGGGACGCGGTGACAAGGACATGCCAACATTGACCCAGTACCCGGCAAGGATTCGGACATATGCCAGCACATGAACGATTGACCGCAGCCATTGTTGCCGCAAATAACGACAATCGGCCGGCGCTGGTGCCCTTCATCACTTGCGGGTACCCGGAGCCAGGCGAGTTCATCAACACGCTGAAGGTGATAACCGAGGTTGGTGATGTGGTCGAACTCGGCATCCCGTTTTCCGACCCGATGGCAGATGGCATGACAATCCAGCGATCGAGCTATGTTGCGCTGCAGGAAGGTGTAACCCTGGAATGGATTTTCAGCGAGCTCGAGATGGCTGGCGTGCTCGGTACCCCGCTCGTCATGATGTCCTACCTCAATCCACTGCTGGCCTATGGTTACGAGCGACTTGCCGAACGGGCGCGCGCAACCGGTGTTTGCGCCTTCATCGTGCCGGACCTGCCTTATGAAGAGTGCGACGAGCTCAGGAGCGCACTGGAGAAAGAGGGTCTTGGCCTGATCCAGCTCGTAACGCCGGCGACGCCGAAGGAAAGGCTGCAAACGCTGTGTGATGCGTCGCGTGGTTTCGTCTACGCGGTGACGATCACCGGCATCACCGGCGGTGACGCCGGCTTGCCCGATGACCTCGCGGACTATCTCGACCAGGTTCGTGCGGTGTCGAAGGTACCGGTGTGTGCGGGCTTCGGTATTCGCAGCGCGGACGATGTTGCCAACGTCGGCGCACACGCGTCCGGGGCGATCGTGGGCTCGGCGCTGGTTGAAATGCTCGAAGAGGGCCGCAACCCGAAGACATTTCTGCAGACACTCGGCGGCAAATGAATCGGGGTCAGAGCCCTTTTTCGACCAAATGTGGAATAGTGCCACATATGGTAACAAAAGGGCTCTGACCCCAATCAGGTTGCAGGAGCGGTGTTAGCCGCGACTATCAAGCGCATGAAAAAAGTTACTTCATCTCACTCACTCGTCACGATCAACCATTACAAGAACCTGCTCGAGAGCGAGGGCATTCCCTGCAAGATCAAGAATGAAATCCTCGGCGGTATCGCCGGAGAAATGCCGCTGAACGAAGTCTGGCCCGAGCTTTGGGTCATCCACGACATCGACTTCGATCGTGCGCAGCAGTTAATCGGTGAGGGCGTCACTGACGAGAGCCCACACGACCCGTGGCGTTGCCGCAATTGTGGCGAGGAAAACGAAGGCCAGTTCGCCGTCTGCTGGAAATGCGAAACGCCTCATGATCTCGGCAGATCATGAGCGAATTATACTGGATTATTCTGGGCGGCCTGTTGATGGCCGCCATCGCCATGGTGGGCAGTGTAACGCTGGTCCTGAAGCCCGCGACATTGGATCGGATAGTCCTGGTCCTCGTGGCCTTTGCTGCGGGTTCATTGATAGGCGGCGCATTCTTTCACATGATCCCGGCTGCGCTGGCCGCAGGTCTGGGCGGCCTCGAAACCGGTATCGCGACTGTCACCGGCTTTGCCGTCTTTTTCATTCTCGAGCAGCTGCTGCACTGGCACCATTGCCGTAGAGCGGACTCTGACTGCAAGCAACCACTCACCTACCTGATATGGATCGGAGACGGGCTTCACAATTTTCTCGGTGGGCTTGCCATCGCTGGTACGTTTCTTGTCGACGTCCGACTGGGGATCACCGCCTGGCTGGCGGCGGCCGCACACGAAGTGCCGCAGGAACTGGGTGACTTTGGCGTGCTGGTTCACGGGGGCTGGTCAAAACGCCGGGCGCTTGTTTTCAACGTGCTGTCCGGCTTGACATTCCTGCTCGGCGGCCTGGTCACCTACAGCTTGTCAGCGCAGCTCGACACTACGTGGCTGATTCCATTTGCGGCCGGCAATTTCCTCTATATCGGAGCGGTCGATCTCGTTCCGGAGATCGGCAAGCACGACAAGCTCAAGTCAAATCTAATCCATGTCCTTGCGTTCCTGACCGGCATCTTGCTCCTGTTGGCCCTGACGCTCTTTCTTTAGCTACGCTGCGGCAACTGACTATGTGCACTTGCTGTGGATTCTGTTATGAACAGCATGGGCTGGCGATGGTTGTTCGAACCGGGTCCGGCCGAACCTAGGAGACAGGAAAATCAAACGGGAGCGACAACACACAATGGGCAGCGGTGGCGAGTGTGTATGCCCGAAATGCGAGACAGCCGTGCCACACAGCCGCGGCGTGCCCTGCCAGGATGAGCGGTGCCCGAAGTGCAATGCAAAGATGCTACGGGTCGGTTCCGAGCATCATGAGCTTTGGCTCAAGAAGAGATCCACAAAAGCCGCTCACTGACAGCGAACGGCCAGGCAAGGTTCCTACGGCATTCCCCGCGCCAGCAGACGGGTGCCTGCAATTTCACTACGCAGAATTGCCGAAACCTTATCGGGCTGAATCGGGCGGCTGATCAGGAAACCCTGCGCCAGGTCGCAATTGCAGGAGCGCAGGAATTCGAGTTGCGTCAGCGTTTCGACGCCTTCGGCTGCGACCTCTATATCGAGACCCTGGGCCATGGCGATAGCCGCGCGCACAATGCGCTGGTGGCTGTCGTTTTGCTCGACGTCCGCGATCAGTGACTGGTCGAGCACGAAGCTGTCGATGAAGCCGTTGTCGAGCGACTCGAACGAAACGTCTCGTGTGCCAAAGTGATCCAGCGAGATGCGCACACCGAGCCTGCGCAGGGAGCGCAGCGTATTTAATTCGGTCGTGCGCTTGCGAACGATGTCGCCATCGCCGATCTCCAGTTCGATGCAACCGGGATCAACGGCCGTGTTCTTGAGCGAGTCCGCAACGGCATCAACGAGACGCTCGTGCATGAGCTGCTGCGGTGACAGGTTAATGGCGATGGTGAGATCAGGAAGCTCAAACTGGCGTTGCCAGGCTGCAAGTTGACGAGTGGCGGTAGAAATGACCCACTCGCCGGCCGAATGAATCAGGCCGCTCGATTCGAGGATCGGCAGGAAACGCGCAGGCGGCAACAGGCCAAAGCGCGGATGTTGCCAACGCAGCAATGCCTCGAGACCAATAAGCCGTCCTGAACCGAGGTCGATGCGCGGCTGATAGTGCAGCACAAACTCATTGCGAACGAGCGCATGGCGCAAGCCGACTTCGAGTTCCTCGCGCTGCTCGAGCTTCGTGTTCAATGCATGCGAGTAATACTGGAAACGTCCGCCGCCGCGTTTCTTCGCCTCGTACATGGCGAGGTCTGCAGCTTTGATCAGGCGATCAGCGGCTTCTCCGGAATCGGGATAGATGGCGATGCCGATGCTCGGTGTTGCATACACTTCGCTATTGCCGATCTCGTATTTCTCCGAGAGCACGAGCAGCAGTTTCTGCGCCGCGGCAGCCGCATTACTCGACTCGCCAAAATCCTCGAGGCAAACGACAAACTCATCGCCGCCCCAGCGGCCGGAAAAATCGCCGATGCGCAGGTTCTTGCGCAGGCGCCCTGCAACCTGGCAAAGCAGCGAATCACCGATGTCATGGCCGAGTGTGTCGTTGACGGATTTGAAGCGATCGAGGTCGATAAACAGCACGGCGAGTGGAGCACTCTTGCGCTGGCTGCGGCCGATTGCACGGGCAAGCTGCTCGGTAAACAGGCTGCGGTTCGGCAGGCTTGTCAATTCGTCATACTGTGCGAGTTTTTGCAGTTCGCTTGTCTTTTTCGCGATATCCGTGATGTCGCGGAATGTAACGACACCGCCTATAAGATCGCGGTTGCCGTCGTAAAGGCCCTGACCGTTGAGCGACAGGATCGTGTCCGGCTGCTCGGGCATGCGGTAAATCGCTACCTGGTTGGCAAACTTCTCGCCACTGCGTGCACGCACGAGCGGCAGATCCGCCGAGTTGCGATAGTTTTCGCCAAATTCGTTGATGCAGCAGAACATCTGCGCCCATGTCGTATCCGGCTGCATGCGCGGACCGAGGCCGAGTATCGATCTTGCGGCCGGGTTGATATCCAGCACATGACCATCCCGGTCGACGACGATTACGCCATCATTGATGTTGCGCAGGATCGACAGCACGGTGACGTCGGTGTCAGAGAGGCGGTGTTGCAGGCGGTGGCGTTGCACAGCATGTTCGAATACGGATTCCTGCCCCTCTACCGTGATGTCATCGACGCAGATGTATGCCTGAGCACCTGCACGTACAGCTGCGATGCCACGATGTTCCCTGTCCCGGGTTGTCAGCGCGACGACCGGGTGGTCTCGCAGCGAGTTGATGAGCTCGGAAATCGACTTGCCGGATTGCGCAATCGTCGGGCCCGCCTCGAGCAGGACGATATCGAGAACCGAAGGAGCGTCATCTGGGACTTCGAGTTGGGCGGAACGGGTAAGCAGGGCGCAGAAGGGAAGGGTTTCCAGCTCGCTGAGATAGTCTGCAGCGAACTCACCGCGGCCCAGGTAGAGGATCGAATGCCCTGCCATAATTCCTTTTCTTGTCGAGTACCGGGGTGGCCTCATTGTCGCGACGGGCCACGCGAATAATAACAGAACTATGTGAAATGACAGACAGTTATGCGATTTTTTGTCGCTTTCGAGGCCTGATTCTTTAAACCAATGCCCCCTCGCAGTCATCCAAAGGTCGAATAAAGCGGAGATTTGGCATTTGGAAGCGCTTTTGACGGCACAAACCAGCGACTATAGTCCGGAAATGGCAGTTTTATCTCAACCCGGGAAGACGGACGAGGCCGGCTGGATCGCTAAGGCGCAACAGGCGGACGCAGGGGCGTTCGAGAAGCTTTACCGTATGCACATCGACAAGGTCTATGGACTTTGCCTGCGCATGACCGGCAATGTCGCGGAAGCCGAAGACTGCGCGCAGGAGGCTTTCATCCAGGCATGGAACAAGCTCGACAAGTTCCGCGGTGAAAGCGCTTTCGCCACCTGGCTGCACCGTATCGCGGTCAACTCGGTGCTCGGCAGGATGCGCAAGTCGAAGCGCGAGCAGGACCGCATCCAGCTTGCCGGCGAAGCACATGAGTCGCCGGTGGTGCAGGCGGACACCGGTGAGCTAAGGGACCTGTCCAACGCTGTGGACAGGCTTCCGGAAGGCGCAAGGCATGTATTCGTGCTGTATGCCGTGTACGGCTACAGCCATGACGAAGCCAGCGAAATGCTCGGTATCGCGCCGGGCACTAGCAAGGCACAGTTGCACAGGGCGCGGCGGTTGCTGGCGCAACAGATAGAACAGGAGCAGGAGCGGCTTTAGCCGCGAATGGAAAAGACATGAGTGACAGAGACGACAAACTGATCGCCGAGGCGAACAAACTGTCGACCGAGATCAGCCCGGAACGGGACCTTTGGCCGGGCATCGAGCAGGCCATCAAGGTGCCACAGCGTTCGCGCTGGACACCGCGGCTTGCGCAGGCAGCGGCGGTCGTATTGCTTGTAGGCGCATCTTCGATGGTGACGTGGATGGCTACGAAGGACCAGGCGCGCGTTATCGAAGTCGTCCCGGTAGACCTGGTGTTCGAGCAGGCAAGTTTTGGCGGGCGTTACGCTCTCGGCGTTGGCTACCAGGAAGCGCATCGTGACCTGCAGGCGCAGCTCGATACAGAACTGGAACGCTTGTCTCCCGAGGCGCGCAAGGAAGTCGAGGAAAACCTCGCAATGATTCGCGGCGCGATCGGGCAGATCAACAAGGCGTTGACGGAAGAACCCGACAACGCGCTGTTACAGGAACTGTTGGTGCAGACATATCGCGAAGAGCTCGCGATGATGAAGAGAGTTGGTGGCCTGACGCAGCACGTCATGTCACGAGAGGATATATAAGTGCGCAGGATGACGCGCACAATGAGGTGCAAAGTGAAAAAGTTGATTGCTAATTACCTGGTTGGGGCGGCGTTGCTGGTGCTTGCGAGCACGGCAAGCGCCAGGGAAGTCGATGAGACGATTGATGCGGCATCGGATGGCCATGTCGACATCATCAACATCTCCGGTTCGATAGACGTCTACGGCTGGTCGAAGAACAGAGTCGAGGTCACTGGTGAGCTCGGAAACAGAGTCGAAGAGCTGATCCTCGAACGCGACGGCGACAAGATACTCGTAAAGGTCAAGGTGCCACGTAACAACAGCAATAACATTTCCAGTGACCTGACAGTTCGCGTGCCTGAAGACAGCTCCATCGATGTGTCGACGGTTAGTGCCGATATCACGTCCAAGGACATCAAGGGGGAGCAGGTCCTGCACACGGTCAGTGGCGACTTGATCGCCGAGCCCGTGGAAGACGATATCTCGGCGCAAACCGTCAGTGGTGACATCGACATCCTTGGTGATGGTTCGGATATCGATGTCGAGGTCAATACCGTTTCCGGGGATATTACGGTTATCGAAGTGTCCGGCTCGATTGCGGCAGAGGTGGTCAGCGGTGAAATCCTCGTACGAGATGGGTCGTTCCATCGCGCCACTTTGAACTCGGTCAATGGCGAGATTGATTACCAGGCCGGGCTTCGCAGTGACGGCAAGCTCAGCGTCGAAACGATCAATGGTGACGTCGATGTGCAATTCTCGGGCGACGTATCTGCGCGCTTTGATATCGAGACGTTCAATGGCGACATCTCGAACTGCTTTGGTCCAAAGGCGCAGCGTACGAGCAAGTACACGCCGGGCCTGGAGCTGAGCTTCACCGAGGGCAGTGGTGACGGCCGCGTTACGATCACCACGCTCAACGGCGACATCGATATGTGCAACTAGCGACAATCGGCAAATTATTCAAGGGTCTCGACCCCGCCGGGTCGCGACCCTTTATAATGCCCGTATGAAAAAGCTAGCGTATGTACTCATCGGCCTCGTCGGCCTGTCCGTCGTGGCCGCAGTTATCATTTCCCTGGTCTTTGATCCGAACGACTATCGCGACGAAATCGCGGCAGAGGTCAAGCGGGAGACTGGTCGTGACCTCGTCATAGAGGGCGATCTCGAGCTCACATTTTTCCCCTGGTTCGGGGTCAGCATAGGCAAGACCACGCTCGGTAATGCGCCCGGGTTCGGAGACGAGCCGTTCCTGAGTTTCGAGGAGGCGCGCACCAGCCTGCAGGTGATGCCGCTCCTACGCGGTGACAGCATCGAATTCGGCAGCATCGTCCTGGACTCGTTAAAGCTCAACCTCGAGATTGCTGCCGATGGCACCAATAACTGGGCCGACATAGTTGAGCACAAGGCAGCGCAAGAGGACGTTCCGCCCGAGGTTCGGACGGACGCGGAAGCAGCGGAGCAGGCAGCCGAGGAAGTTGCACGCGGGCAGGAAGTCACGCTGAATATCGCCAGCGTGGAGATCACCAACGCCGCCGTCAGCTACGCCGATGCGCAGGCAGGCGAAAGCTACAGCCTGACAAACTTCAATCTCGTTACAGGCCGCCTGGGTGGTAGCGACCCCATAGATATCGAAAGCAGCTTCGACTTCGAAGTACAGCCTGCTGGCATCGCCGGCGACTTCTCTGTCGAGACAGCGATCATTCCGGCTGAAGGCGGCATCATGCTCGATGATGCGCGAATCTCGACGCTCGGCATCGACGTATCCGTCGCGGATGCGTTCAATGCTGAAGGCTTTGCAGTACACATCGATGCATTTTCGCTCAAGGCCCTGATGACGCGTCTGGGCGTTGAACCACCTGTGACGGCCGACCCCGATGCGCTCGGCAAGATCATCTTCGACGGCAAGGTTCGGCTTGGAGACACGGTGGCCATAGACAATGTCGAACTTGTTGTGGACGACACAACGTTTACCGGTGGCCTGTCCTTTGGGGGCGGCGGGGCAATCGGCATTCAACTCGCGGGCGATTCGATTGACCTCGACCGCTACATGGAGCCGGCAGCCGATGCCGAGGCCGCGAGCGGAGATGCGGTGCCGGTTGAAATCCCGGTCGACCTGATTCGTGCGCTGAACGTGCGTGGCAAAATGACACTCGATGCCGCACAGCTGAGCGGGCTCGAATTCGAAAACGTCGAACTCGGCCTCAACGTTGCCGATGGCAACATGCGCCTGCACCCGATATCAGCCGGTTTCTTTGACGGTAAGTACCAGGGGGACGTGCGTATCAATGCAGCAGGTGACGTCCCGGTGCTGTCCGTGGATGAAAACATCAACGGAGTGCAGCTCGGTGCGCTCGCACTGGCAATGTTTGACCAACAGAACATCACGGGCACGATCAATGGACGGTTCAAGCTGGGCGGGCGGGGCCAGGACCTCGCCGCGATTCAGCGTAGCCTCGACGGCTCGATCTCGATGGAGCTGCTGGACGGCGCATTCGAAGGCACGGACGTCTGGTATGAGCTGCGCCGGGCGCGCGCCCTGTACAGACAGGAGCCGGCGCCAGAGCCCAAACTGCCTGCGCGCACACAGTTCAGCACAGTCAAGGTAACGGGCCCTGTTAATGATGGCGTGTTCAGCAGCGACGACCTGCTCGCAGAGCTGCCGTTCATGCGACTGACCGGCAAGGGCAAGGTTAACTTCCCGACAGCCGAGATCGACTATCGAATGACGGCGCGCATACTCGATAAGCCGGAATTGGTCGACGCTGCTACCGAAGCCGAACTGGCAGATCTCACCGAAGCTGTCATACCGTTAAGGGTGAGCGGCGCGCTCGCAAGCCCGAAGATCGCTCCCGACATCGAAGAGATGCTGAAGGAGGAGGTCAGGGAAAAAGTGGAGGAAGAGATCAAGGATAAGCTGCTGAAAAAACTGCTCGGCGACGATGGCTGATTTTGCCGGGCGTATTCTCGACTGGTTCGACGAACACGGCCGCAAGGACCTGCCCTGGCAGGTTGCTGACCCATACTGCGTCTGGATTTCGGAGATCATGCTGCAGCAGACGCAGGTGCAGACGGTCATTCCGTATTACCAGCGCTTCATGCGCAGTTTTCCGACGGTGGCGTCACTCGCAGATGCGCAACTCGATTCGGTGCTCGATCACTGGTCAGGTCTTGGTTACTACGCCAGGGCGCGCAATCTCCACAAAGCGGCGCAAATGATTCGCGACGATTTTGGCGGCGAATTCCCGCGCAGCTTTGACGACGTATGTGGGTTGCCAGGCGTAGGGCGGTCGACAGCGGGCGCAATCCTGTCGCTCGCATTTGAGGAGCGTCACCCGATTCTCGACGGTAATGTAAAACGTGTTCTCGCACGCCATCGGGCAATTGCGGGATGGCCCGGGAAGACGGCGGTCGCAAACGAACTCTGGAATGTGGCAGGGGCGAACACGCCAACGCGCAGGGTCGGCGCCTACACACAGGCGATCATGGACCTCGGCGCGACGGTCTGCACGCGCAGCAAGCCCGCATGTGGCAGGTGCCCGGTCAATGAAGATTGCGAGGCGCTGGCGAGCCGCTCGATTGAGCAGTATCCCGGCCGCAAACCAAAAAAGGACAAGCCGCTGAAGACGACGACGATGGTTTTAGCCGTGCAGGATCGTGCCGTGTACCTGGAACGGCGGCCGCCCGCCGGCATATGGGGTGGTTTGTGGAGCCTGCCGGAGCTCAATGGCAGCAGTCTCGAGGAGTGGTGCATAGACAGGTTTGCGGCGTCAGGTACCGCAGCCGAGTCCTGGGCCACACTCCGCCATAGCTTCAGTCATTACGACCTCGATATCGAGCCCATCATGGTGCGCATTGGCGCAGGATCGAGTAGAGTCGCGGACAACGGAGACGCGACGTGGTATTCACTCGACGCGTCACCCCCGGGCGGCATTGCCGCGCCTGTGCAAAAACTCATCAACACACTCAAAAACGAACTCCATGTCCAGAACGATTAAATGCGTAATGCTCGGCGAAGGCGCCGAGGGCCTCGACTTCGCGCCATACCCGGGTGAGCTCGGGCAGCGCATCTATGACAACGTGTCGAAAGAAGCCTGGCAAAAATGGCTGGCACACCAGACGATACTCATCAATGAGTACCGCCTCACGCCGATCGAGCCGGAGGCCAGGAAATTCCTCGAGACCGAGATGGAAAAGTTCTTCTTCGGTGAAGGCTCTGCTACACCTGACGAGTTTGTGGAGCCCGATAGCTGAGTTAGCCCCGGATTGCGCGGACGATGTAGCCACCGGATTTCTCGTCGCGCTCAAGTTGCAGCAGCTTGCGGCGAGCAGCCTCTTCAAGCAAGTCGCTGAATGAACCGAAACCGAAAACCGATTCGTTGAAACCCGGTCGACGCCGTTTCAGCGTTTGCTTGATCATTGAGCCCCAGAGCTTTGCACCATCGCCTCGTTCCGCGCTGAGCGCCCTGGTTGTGTCCAGAACCAGGTCGATAGCTTCCTGCGCCGGGTCGTCCTTTTTGGGGGCGGTTTTCTTGCGCGTTTTTTTGCCTGAGCTCTTCGCCTTCTTTTTTGCAGCAGGTGCGCTGCGTTCTTGCTTTGCACTACTGACGAGGTCGTCATAGAAAATAAACTCATCGCAATTGCTGATCAGCAGGTCCGACGTTGACTGCTTGACGCCTACGCCGATCACTGTCTTCGCGTTCTCGCGAAGCTTGCTTACGAGTGGCGAGAAGTCCGAGTCGCCGGAGATAATTACGAAGGTATCAATGTGCTCCTTCGTATAACAAAGATCGAGTGCGTCGACGACCATGCGAATATCGGCAGAGTTCTTGCCTGACAGCTTTACGTGCGGGATCTCGATCAGCTCGAATGCGGCTCCATGCATGCCGGGCTAGTACTTCTTGTATCGGTCCCAGTCGCAATAGGCCTTCTTGTGAACAATGCTGCCCTTCAGCAGCAGCCGCTCGAGGATGGGCGCGATGTCGAAATTGCTGTAGTGCGCGTCGCGAACACCGAGCGCGATATTTTCGAAGTCGCAGAAGAGTGCAAGGTTGTGGTCATCGTTCATGATGAGGCCCGCTCACCGGCATTTTGGGTTTGTTCTTCGACAATGCGGTCGAGATCACCGACATCAAGTACAGGCGCGGCCTCGATCTCCTCTGCATCAAGCATTGCTGCTACGCGTTCCAGGCTCGTGATGATCATTGCTTGTTCCCACTCCTTGAGGTTCCCGAATGCGCGCTCGAACCGGTTCTGCAACAAGTCCGGTGATCGCTCGATCGCGCCGCGGCCATCCTCGGTCAACTCCACCCAGACGCGGCGCCGGTCTTCGGTGTCGCGCCTGCGCGTCACGAGCCCGGCCTCCTGCAACTGGTTGACCAGCACAGTGACTGTTGCCTGCTTCAGGTCGACCGCGCGGGCGATCGCGCTCGGCAGCGCCTTGCCGTTGCGGGTGACGTGCTGCATGACCAGCAACTGCGAAGCAGTCAGGTCAGACTCGCGGGCCAGGTTTCGTGAGTTGAGTTCGGTGACGCGGAGAATGCGTCGCAAAGCCACCAGCGCAATGTTGGATCTGTCGTTCAATCGTTATTCAGGCATGACAAAACTTAGTTAAATAATTATTTAACGAATCGTAATAAATTGCAACGCAATTCTCGCGCCAGAAAGTTACTTAATAAAAAGAACCAATTAGTATCAATTATTGGCTGGCGCACATAGAAAGCGCCAGCAAAACTACGCGATTTGAAACAAAATGCTTTATTGGTTAAAGCACTGTCCATGATTTCGGATAGCACACAGACGCGGCGTGCGCCGGGCGGCCGCGCCGCAATGGCAGTTGGTGGCCTTTCTTGATTGCCTTTACTAACGACGCGTTGCACATTTGTGGCGAAACAATGCGGCAGATGCCCGCGATGGCGGACTCGAGACTGCTTCGAATCACGCGCGGCGGCGAAGGAATCGCGATCGCCTTCGATGCGCGACAGCAAACTGCTTGAATCGTCAGTGCAGGACTTCCCGTCGCTGCCCGTGGGGAACTAGCGCACGCAATACTGGACGCTGAACAGGCGCTCCGTGTCCATCCAGACCTTCGCAACCTTGAAACCGGCCTTCTC
>JARRLQ010000011.1:11963-57291 GCA_037386905.1 Woeseiaceae bacterium | reverse complement strand
GTATCGAATGCCTGGATACTGCCGGCGATGTCCATGAGGCTGACGGCGCCGCGTTTCGTTGCGGTAACCGTGATTTCTTCGATGCCGATCGACTGTTCTTGCGCGATAGCCGGAGTTACACCGACGGCGGCAGCAACCGCGGCGCCTATTGTTGTCTTGTAAGTGATTCCCTCGAACGAGGACGGATCGGAATTTTTCAGCTTGAACATGGACTTCCCCCGACGGATACGTATTTATCCTTATGCGTTCCGATCATAGAGGATGACTCTGTTACATTCAACGCAATTTGGCGGGTCGCTGTTCCTCGGGAAGGTTGCGTAGCAAGGGCTCCAGCACTTCGATGAGCGGTTCGAGATGGTCTTCGAAACGGCGCCACGAATTTACCGATTTCGAGTAGATTGGCTGGCGCACCTGTTCCGAACTTGCCGTGACGACCGCACGATCATTCTCGTAGAAACGAAGTACCTGGTCCTCCCACGGCAGGCGGCAATGCTCGATGAGTCTGCGGGTCTGGATTTCCTGGTCGGCGACCATGTCTTCGTAGTGAATATCAATCACCTTGCCGGGCAGGACGTCATGCCAATGGGCCATGAGGCGCTCGTACTCCAGGTAGTATTCACCGAGCTCAACCAGGTCGTAGGTAAACGACTGGCCCTTGTAAAACAATTGTTTGAAGCAACCCATGCAGCTGTCGAGCGGATGGCGCCGGGCGTTGACAATCTTCGCGTTCGGCAGGATCAGTGCGATCAGGCCAATGCCGGCGAAGTTATTCGGCATCTTGTCGGTGAAGTATGGCGCGCCCTTACGAAACCGCGCGGTCGTCTCGATATACTGTTCGCCTAATGAGGCAAGCTCTTCGCCGTAATGCTTCAACGCCTCCGGGTAGCCGACACCACCGGCCCGCTGGTCATTGATCGTCTTGATAATGCGGGGCAGGTCGGGCAGTTCGTGGGTTCCATCGACCATACTGTGACTGGCGAGTATCTGCTCGATTAGCGTAGAGCCCGAACGCGGCAAGCCGACGATGAATATCGGCGCGTCATCGGGACAACCGTTGCCTTCGTTTTCTGCGAGAAATTCGGGCGTGATGGTCTCGATGATCTGGTCGTGCACCATCTCGGTGTGCACGGGGTCGTAATTCTCGTTCGGGCGACGCAGGGCGTTGCCCCTCGCGTACGCCTTGAACGCACGATCGTAGTCGCCGCTGTCCTCGTAGGACTTGCCCAGCGAGTAGTTGAAGTTGACGCGGGTCTCGTCCGGAAGCTTGTCGTTCTCGACCGCTTTCTCCATTGTCGCGATTTCGTCGTCGGTGAAGCGGAATGTCTTCAGGTTTGCCAGTGCCCAGTACGCTTCGCCGAACTCCGGGAACTTGCCGATGCAGTCGCGATAGGTGTCGATAGCCTCTTCCTGGCGGCCGATCGTCTTCAGCGAATGCCCCATTGCTGCCAGGCTGGGGCCGTGATTTGGTTGAATTTCAAGCGCCTGTTGGAAAATCTCGACAGCCTGTTCGAATTCGCCCCTCTTGTTGTACATGTTGCCGAGTAGCGAGTATGGGTGCGGTAGCTCGGGCTGTAACCTGATGGCTTCTTTGATGACGGCTTCGCCCTCGTCGAGTTCATCGATCTCCATCAATGCGCGTGCGAGATCCATGCGCGCACCGAAAAAGTCCGGGGCAAGCTTGACCGCATTGCGCAGCATGCGTGCGGCGAGACGGGGCTTGCTCAGGTCACGGGCAAGCGTGCCAAGCATCCGGGTCGCATTTACGTTGCGCGGATCGCGACGCAGAATATTGCGGCAGATGATCTCGGCTTTGCCGAACTCGCCCGCCTGCTGGTGCTCTAGTGCCTGTACCAGTTCCTTGCGCTCCGGGTCGAGTTCGAACGATTCATCAAGCGATTTTTCCGCTTCCTCCTTCTTGCCCAGCGTTCTGTATGCCATTGCAAGGTCGCGGTGTGCCGCAGGATTGTCCGGTGTGAGCTCTATGACGCGCTTGTAGCACGCAATCGCCTCATCACCCTTGCCCTGGGCGATAAGGGCATTGCCAAGCTCGCGATTGGCTTTCGGAATATCGGGAAAGCGTGAAATGACATCGCGCAGCTCCTTTTCCGCCTCGGCAAACTTGTTCTGGCGCACGAGTACGGTACCGAGCAAAACGCGAATCTTGTCGTCGCGCGGCTGGTCCAGCAGGGCGTCCCGGCACAGGTCGGCCGCCATATCGAACTCCCGGCCCTTCAAATAGTTAAGAGCGAGATCAAACATCTCTTCGTGCGAGGTCGTCATGCTAACGGTCTGTTCCCTGTCCTTGTCCTGGCCGAACGCTGGCGAAACAGTTTAGCGTCAATCTGCCGTTCGCAAAATCCGTCGACAGCAGCTCGGGGTGAGGAATATGGGCGCTGTGCGGCAGGTCGCCGGAATAGAAGACAAAGCGGTTAAATCGCGCCGGGATCTCCAGCAACAGCTCTGCAACTTCGTTGCCGCCCGACATGTAGCAGGGAGGCTCGCGATACATTTCGAAGTGCTCCCGCAGGAACGGCAGCGAGCTTCCCGGTTCTTTGATTTCGAGCGCGGTGGCTTGTTCGATCAGCTTGCGTTCCTTCCAGCGGTAGAATCCGGTGCCGCCGAGCGATTCATTGTCGAACAGGTAGATGAGCCCGGCGTAGTTATGGCGATCGGCGGATTGTCGCGGGTCCGAGTGACACAGCCGCTGCAAGGGCGCGAGTTCCTCGGGTTGGCGCGTCGCCATCGACAGGTACGTCGACATCCTTATGCCACCTCTCATGAAACCGAATTCGCGACTCATTCGAGATTTCAGGAAGTGATGAATGTCGTCCACCAGGTTCGGGCCCACATCGAGCAGCACGCCCGGATAGCCGATCTCCTGAAGTTCGAACGCGCCGGCGTTGATGCACGCAAAATCGACAAGTGCTTCAGGGTTCTTGAGGAAGTTGTCAACGACGACACAATGGTTGTCGTCGTCGATCCGCCGGACGTCAATGCCGGCGCTGGCATTGATCGCTATGGTTTTCATTGCCGCAGGCCGGAGGCATCGATCGCGGCGGTTATCAGCTCCGGATCGCCCGGTGTGATGAGTGTCACTCCCGAAATTCCCGGGATTGCTGCGATGGCGTGCAGCTGCTCGGCGGCAACGGCTATTCCCTCGGCCTCCTGGTCCGCCGCAGCTTCAATGCGCTTGACAGCTTCGCTGCGGATGGCCGAGTCCGGCCGCTCCTTGCGCAGGTCCCTTGCTGCCTCAGCCGACGGCAAGACCGGCAGCCCCACCAGGAACTGCAGCCGCCAGGTGAGTTTGGCTTCGACAAGGCGCTCCGCGTATTCGCGCAGCAGCCCGATGTCATTGCACAGCTGCAGCTGAATGAACTGCGCGCCGGCATCAGCCTTGCTCTTCAGTTTCTCCGGTTCCCAGTTCTGGGTTGGACTGAACGCTGTCGCAATGGTACCGATGAAAAGGTCGGGCGAGCCCTCGGGTGCGGTGCCCGGAAATGCATCACCTTCGCGAATCGTCGCAGCGACGGAAATCAGGTCAATCGCGCGGACATCAAATACGCTCGAGGTTGCAGGCCGGTGTCCGTCCGGATAGGCAGCACCTCGCAGGATCAGCAGGTTGTTTACGCCCAGGGCTCGAGCGCCGACGATGTCACTCTGCAGTGTGACGCGGTTCCGGTCGCGGCAGTTCCTGTGCATGACCGGGTCGATGCCTTCGCGCAGCAGCAGTGCGGCGACCGAGATGGCCGACATGTGCGGCCGGAAATGGCGATGGTCCGGAATCTGCACGGCGTCCGTTTTCGCGGCCAGCGTCTTTGCCTGTTTGATCACGGATTCAGGGCCGTCGCGCGGGCCGAGCGCCAGCTCGGCCGTGAGCGTCAGCTCCTCGGAACGCAGGGCTTCACGCAGAGTTTTCAAAACGGCCTAGGCGGCCTGGACGGCAAGCGGTCCCGGGGGCACGTAGTCGAAGATGAACGTGATGCGGTCTTCATCACCCTTGTTCATGACGCTGTGCTGTCGCTGGTTGTTGAGCTCATACACCTGGCCCACCTGGAACTGGTATGGCCGGCCATCGATCATGAAGCGCACGCGCGGGTTGGTCGTAATCGGTATATGAATACGATGCCCACAGTGGAATGACGGGTGGTGGTCAACGTGCGGCTTGATGTTGCCGCCGGCGAGCAGCTTCGCGGCCATCGCGCGAATGATGGTGCCGCCTTTCGGATAATGCTTGTTGATGATCTCGTGCATCAACGGCACGGCAACTTCCTGCAGGCGGTCCCAGCCCGGCTCCTTGCGGATCTCGGGGTCGGGCCAGTTGGAGCCGTCGGTGAAAACCATGACGATCGACTGGGTCTCCAGGTGAACGTCGTACGTTGACTGGCGGTACTTGTCCTCGTGCCAGGCTTCCTCCCCCTGGGCCAGGATTGCTTCGCGCAGGGCTGACGAATCGAACTCGCCAAGCTCCCTGAGTGGTACATCAATATCCATTACTTGTGCATACTTGGAAAACGTCACGAGACTTTACCGGTATGACCGAATCCTTGCCAGCCAATCTTGTTGCCCGGACCTGGGACCAGCCAGTAGCCGTGCCGGATTCGGTGCCCGCTTCTGCGGATGTCGTCATCATCGGCGGCGGCATTGTCGGCGTCTGCACGGCGTGGTTCCTCGCCAGACAGGGCGTCAACGTCGCTTTATGTGAGAAAGGCCATATCGCCGGTGAGCAGTCCGGGCGCAACTGGGGATGGGTACGGCAACAGCTGCGGGACTCCCGCGAGATGCCGATGATCGTTGAGAGCCTGAGAATCTGGCGCGGGCTCAGCGAGGAAATCGGCGACGACGTCGGCTATCACGAGGAGGGCATCATGATTGCCGCGCACTCCGACAAGGAGGCCGAGCGCTTCGCGGAATGGATCAGGACATCCGACGAGTATGGCGTGGAAACCCGGCTACTCGACGGCGACAAGACGGGAGACCTGATCCGTGGCGCCGCTGTCAGGTGGAAGGGTGTGCTCTATACGCCGAGCGACGGCCGCGCGGAACCACACAAGGCAGGCCCGGCAATTGCCCGGGCGGCAGAGAGAAAGGGCGCAGCGATACTGACGGGTTGCGCCGTGCGCGGCGTCGAAACCGAGGGAGGCAGGGTATCTGCCGTGGTCACCGAGCACGGTATGATCAAAACATCGATTGTCTGTTGCGCGGCCGGCGCCTGGACGTCGATGTTCTGCCGCTCGCTCGGCATCACGGTTCCACAGCTCAAGGTACGCGGCACTGTTGCGCGAACGGTACCTTGTGAAAATGTGCTCGACGGCAACCTGTACAACAGGCACATAGCGCTGCGCCGCCGCGAAGACGGCGGCTACACCGTGGCGCACGGTACGATCCTCGACCACCCGATTACACCGTCCACGTTCCGTTTCGGCTTCAGGTATTACATCCCGGCATTGCTCATGGAGCTCAGTAACCTGCACCTGTCGATAGGACGCGACTTCGTCGAGGAATGGAACACGCCGAAACAATGGGCGCTCGATGCCGAGTCACCGTTCGAAAAGACCCGGGTGCTCAATCCGAAGCCGAACGAGCGAGCGCTCAAGGGCATTCGCAGGAATCTCGGCGAGGTGTTTCCGCAGCTTGCCGGTACCGAGCTCGCCGAAGCCTGGGCCGGAATGATCGAGACGACACCGGACGTGATTCCCGTCATCGACCAGGCTGAATCGTTACCGGGTTTCTATGTGGCGACAGGCTTCAGCGGACACGGTTTCGGTATCGGGCCCGGCGCCGGCAAAGCAATCGCGGGTTTGCTGACGAACACCGATTCGGGAATACCGCTCAACGAGTTCCGGCTGAGCCGCTTCTTCGACGGCACCAAACTCGAGCTCCAGTCGTCGGTATAAATATGTATCCGGACAGCTACTACGTCGCGACCGCCGTCGGCATTACCGAACGCCCGGCCCTGCAGGGCGCCGAACGCGCCGATGTTTGTGTCATCGGCGGCGGCTTCACGGGCCTGTCCGCCGCGCTCAATCTCGCCGAAAAGGGGTTCGACGTCGTATTGCTGGAAGCGGAGCGAATCGGCTTCGGCGCGTCGGGCCGCAACGGCGGATTGATTGGCAGCGGACAGCGTAAGGACGCACTCGAGCTCGAAGAGCAGTTCGGTTTCGAGCGATCGAAAGCGTTCTGGGACCTGGCCGAAGCGGCGAAACAGGAGATTCGCGACCGGGTCGCGAAGCACGACATCGATTGCGACCTGCAGTATGGCCAGATCGAAGGAGTGCACAAGAAACGCTATATCGGTTTCGCAGCCGAATACGCGCAAGCGCTGGCGGAGCGGTATGACTATCCGCACGCGCGCGCCCTGTCGCATGAGCAAGTCCGCGACATGGTTGCGACCGAGGATTTTTATGAAGGCCTGCATGATACAAAGGCCATGTCGATCCACCCGCTGAACTTTGCGCTCGGGCTTGCCCGTGCCGCGAGCGAGGCCGGCGTGCGAATCTATGAAAACTCCCGCGTCGAAAGTTATACGCGCTCCGACCCGGCCACGGTATCCACTGCACATGGACACGTCGATGCATCATTCATTGTGCTGGGATGCAACGGCTACCTCGGCAAGCTCGAGCCGCGCGTCGCGGGCAAGATCATGCCCATCAACAACTTCCTGCTTGCAACCGAACCGCTGGGTGAACAGCGTGCGCGTGAACTCATTGCCGATCGAAATTGCGTGCATGACACGCGCTTCGTCGTAAATTTCTTCCGCACGAGCAGCGACCATCGGATGATATTCGGTGGCGGCGAAAACTACCGGGCGACGTTTCCTCGCGACATTGCCTCGTTCGTGCGGCCGAAAATGCTGGGCCTGTTCCCGCAACTCGAGGACGCACGCATTGATTACGCGTGGGGCGGTACGCTGTCAGTCACGGTCAGGCGCATGCCCGACCTGGGCAGGCTGCAGCCAAACCTGTTCTTCGCGCACGGCTACTCCGGGCATGGCATTTCGATTGCGACGATTTCGGGCAAGCTCGTCGCGGAAGCGATTGCGGGAACGGCCGAGCGTTTCGATGTCATGGCGAGCCTGAAAACAGTGCCGTTTCCTGGCGGCACGCTGTTGCGTTACCCGGGCATGGTGCTCGGTATGTTGTATTACTCGCTCAAAGACCGGCTCTAGTCGGCCCGCGTAACGTCGGGGAAGGTTTGCGTGAGCATGTACTCTGCGGCCATCTCGACAATGGCGTCATCCAGAGACTCGTCGCCACCTTTGGCCGGCATGTCCATGTAGCCGCTCTTCGCGTGCTCGAAAAGGACCGCCTCCCATAGCCAGGAGCGGCCTTCCCAGGCGCTTCGGTCACCCGTTCTCGGCGCACCATCGACACCTTCCTCGTGGCAGCGCGCGCAGACCTGGTCGTAGGCCTGCTTGCCGGTCAGCTGAATGGATTCATCGGCAGGCGGTGGCGGCACGGTGGACGTCGCCGGCGCGGCCCCGTCATCTCCGGAGTTGCCGCACGCGACCAGAAACATCGCCGCAGCCAGCAGAACAGCACATCGCAGCATGGGACCACCTCCTTTGTAAGCAGTATGTTACGCGTGAAGGCTCTACGCCTATCGTGGAAGCTGCCTAGGTGACCTCGAAAAGCGATGCAGCACCCTGGCCGCCGCCAATGCACATCGTACATACGACATATTTGGCGCCGCGGCGCTTGCCTTCGATCAGTGCGTGGCCAACCATACGTGCGCCGGACATGCCGTACGGGTGTCCGATCGAAATGGCGCCGCCATTGACGTTAAGTAAATCGTTCGGAATGCCGAGCTTGTCGCGGCAATACAGGACCTGCACAGCGAACGCTTCGTTGAGCTCCCAGAGATCGATGTCATCCATGGTCAGACCGGTGCGCTCGAGCAGTCTGGGTACGGCGTAAATCGGCCCGATGCCCATTTCATCAGGTTCCAGGCCGGCAACGGCTGTACAGCGGTAGATGCCGAGTGGTTCAAGGCCGCGCTTCTCGGCCACCGAAGCTTCCATCACGACCGCGGCGGACGAGCCGTCAGACAGCTGGCTCGCATTGCCCGCCGTGATGAAGCCATCTTCGCGCACGGGTTTCAGGCCTGCGAGCCCCTCGAGTGTCGTCGTCGGCCGATTGCCTTCGTCCTTCTCGAGCGTGACGTCGTGGAACGAGATTTCCTTCGTTTCCTTGTCCATGACGCCCATGTTCGATGGCATCGGCACGATTTCATCGTCGAATTTGCCTGCTTCCTGGCCGGCGGCAGTTCGTTGCTGGCTCTGCAGCGCGTATTCGTCCTGAGCTTCGCGGCTGACCGAGTAGCGATTGGAAACGACCTCCGCTGTATCGATCATGGCCATGTAAACGTCCTTGTGCATGGCGACGAGTCTCGGGTCCTCGGCGCGGAACGAATTCATGTGTTCGTTCTGCACGATGCTGACGGACTCGAGACCGCCACCCACCGCGATATCCACGCCATCGCTGATAATGGACTTGGCGGCAGTCGCAATCGCCATCATGCCGGAGCTACACTGGCGGTCCACGGTCATGGCCGCCGTTGTAACCGGCAACCCGGCGGACAACGCCGTCAGCCGGGCGATGTTGCGGCCCTGGCTACCCTGCGGCAGCGCACATCCCATGATCACGTCCTCGACCTCCCCGGGTTCGAGACCGGCTCGCTCGACCGCATGCCTGACAGCATGGCCGCCAAGCGTCGGGGCCTCCGTGTTATTGAATGCGCCACGATAGGCTTTGCCGATCGGCGTTCGTGCCGTGGATACGATGACCGCTTCTCTCACTGTTTGCTCCTTATTGTTTCCAGTATTTGCTCCACCTGGGGTTTGGGCCGCGGTGCGGACCTTCCGAGACAGTGCTTGTCACGCGGGCAGCTCGAGCTGCGCGGGCAGATGATTGTAGCTTCCTTCTGTGCGCCGTCGGCGATCCAGCCAATATTCAGTATCTTGCCGATGCTCTCGAGCTGCTTGCGGCTCTCTTTCGGGATTCCGCCCGAGCCACCGCTGCGGTTGCAGCTGGTCTCGATGGCATCGATCGTATCCGCCGGATCGATGCCCTGCGCCTCCAGTGCAGGTGCGAGGTCGACGCCCGCGCACAGTACGTGCGGATTGCCGGCCGCGTCCTTGCTACGGATCGACTGGCAACAATACAGGCGCTTGTCGTCGCCGGCCCTGAGTACCGAAATCTGCGACGACGGCTTGTTCGAGCGCGTATTGAGCATGCGAAACACGGCCCAGTGCTGGCAAGGATCGGAGATCATCGCCATGTTGCCCCATGGAAGCGGGATGCCGTTGCCGCGATAAACGGCCCGCAGGTGGCCCGGCGGGTAGGCGTCGAAATAGTGCCAGTACGGGTAGGGGCTGACGCTCGGCATGCGGCGCATGACCAGCGTAGTCGTAAGGTCGACGTTGTCGCCGGCATTTATTGCATAGGCGTGCCTCGCCAGGAACTGGCGAAATGGTGTCTTGGGCGCAAGCAGCGCGGCCGCGAAGTAACTGCATTCGAAATCCCGCCAGGCATAAAGAATGTCCCTGGCGTCGACGTTCGGCCCTTCCGCGTCGTGTCGCCGCCCCGGCACGAGGCCGCCGGAAACCTGCGGCGCGCGTGCGCCATCGCCGTCGTGCAAAACCATGTGCGCGACGTGATTGGCAAGATCGTACTTGAGTCTTGCGGGCGTTCTCTCGATCGCCTTGTTCAGGTATACGACGTTGGGGGCATCGAAAAACGACCGTACCGCTTTCTTCACGGTGACGTCCGGGCCGCCCGAGTCGTTACCCGGGCGCTGTTCGAACCATTTGACCTTGAGCCCCAGGTGATCGGCGATGTCCTGCACATCCTCGACGCGCATCGGAAACTGCTTTTTGCCAACGCTCTCCGCGGCCCGTTCGATGTCGGGAAAGCGGTTCTTGCTGGACTCCTGGTGTGCGCGTATCAGCAGGTGTGCGAACTGGCGTCCGGTCGTGCCGGTCTGGGCAAGCAATTCGGGAATCGCGAGTTGCAGCTGATCTTCGGAAAACAGGAACCCTGGCTCCAGCGGCAGCCCGCTGACAGCCGACGTCGCCGGTGCCGGATCGATCACCTCGTCGTCGAGCGATTCGTCATAAAACCAGGCCAGGTCCTTCTGGAAGATGTCGGCGATGATTTTTAACAGGCGCTCGGAAGGCACGCGCTTGCCGTTCTCGATCATCGACAGGTAGGAAACGGACGGTCCTGCCGCCGCGTCGATTTGCACACATCGAACCGATAAATCCTCTAGAGTCAGACGGTTACGCTTTCTCAGCGATTTGATCTTGGTGCCGACGAAATGTGCCTTGCGGCCGAGGCTGTGGGCGCGGCTCATTGTGAAACCAGGTGTGAAATTAACATTGTGAAGTTTTTTGTGTGAAATTTACTTGACCAAGTTCGTACTATACACCTTGAGAGCCATCGCTACACACTGGGGAGACCGGGATGAACACAGAAATGACCAACAGGCTGGACCATCTGCTGCCACTCAAGGGCGCGAGCCACGCGGACGTCGTTCACTACGGTGTGGATATCCCGATGCGTTACTCGGAGTGCTACGCGAAGCTGGCAAATGGCCAGATCGTAAGATTGCGCGATGCGCGGCAATTTATCGGCTGGTCCGGAGTCAACGGCAGCCGCAAGCTCCTGTTCCGCACGGCCGCAGGGCGAGTCGTTGTTCCGGCACGTATGGGACAGCATGAGTTCATCGATCACGATAGCTCGCCCGAGCTGCATAAATTCATCACGCGAGATGGCGGACTCCTGTTCATGCGCAGCTTCGCCCGCGATTCCTCACAGCAACCCGGCGTTGCAAGCGCCGCCGCCATCTAAGCGCTGGAGAAAATTCATGCAACAGGCACAACTCGCTTCTGCGAGTACAGAATTCCTCGCTCAGCCAACGGCTGATTTTTGCGACGCCAACCCGGACGCGCAGGTTTTGCAGGGCCGTTATGAAAGCTTCGGCGCAGTGTCGCGGTGTGCAGGCCGTGTCGAAACCGTCTCGACCCGTGATGACAATTCGCAGGTGAAGGCAGTACTCGGCGAACCGGGAGATGGCCGTGTGCTTTTCGTCGATAACAGCGCTTCGCTGAACTGCGCGATGCTGGGTGGCGATCTCGCGCAACTGGCGGCCCGGTCCGGATGGGCTGGAATCATCATCAACGGCGCCGTGCGCGACGTCGACGAACTCCGGGAAACGCAGATCGCGGTATTTGCGCTCGGAACCTGCCCCAGGAAAAGCATCAAACGGGGCTTCGGTTCGCGCAGCAACCCGGTGCGGGTCGCCGGCACCTACATACAGCCGAACGACATTATCGCCGCCGACTCGGACGGCGTTGTGATTCTCGCGTCATGGGCCACAAACCGCCCGGACGTCTGACAACGGACAACATCAGGATATTGGGAGGCAGCAATGAACCGCCAGGAACAGATCAAAGCGCTCGAATCGGAATGGGCAGACAGCCCGCGCTGGAAAGGGGTCGAACGCACTTACAGTGCCGAGGACGTCGTCAAGTTGCGCGGCACTGTCAATATCGAATACACGCTGGCGCGTCTCGGCGCCGAGAAGATGTGGCGCCTCATTCACCAGGAAGAGCCGCTGTGCGGGCTGGGCGCGCTAACGGGCAACCAGGCCATCCAGGAAGTGCAGGCTGGTCTGAAAGCCATCTATTGCTCGGGCTGGCAGGTTGCCGGCGATGGCAATAGCGCAGGCGAAATGTACCCCGACCAGAGCCTCTACCCGGTCGACTCGGTGCCGAAGATGGTCGAGCGCATCAACAACGCGTTCGTGCGCACCGACGAGATTCATGCGCTTAATGGTGACACCGACATTGACTGGTTTCCGCCAATCGTCGCGGATGCCGAAGCCGGCTTTGGTGGCAACCTCAATGCATTTGAACTGATGAAAAGCATGATTCGCGCCGGCGCCGCGGGCGTGCATTTCGAAGACCAGCTTTCGTCTGCCAAGAAGTGCGGGCACATGGGCGGCAAAGTGCTGGTGCCGACACAGGAGGCGGTTGCGAAGCTGACCGCGGCGCGGCTGGCTGCCGACGTCTGTGGCGTGCCGACCATCCTGCTGGCTCGAACCGATGCTGATGCGGCCAACCTGATCACGTCGGATTCGGACGAGCGCGACCACCCGTTCATCACCGGAGAGCGCACTCCCGAAGGCTTCTTCCGTACCAATGCCGGTATGGACCAGGCTATCGCGCGCGGTCTCGCCTACGCTCCGTATGCTGACCTGATCTGGTGCGAGACTTCCAAGCCGGACCTCGAGCAGGCGCGGCGGTTCGCCGAGGCTATTCATGCCGAATACCCGGACCAGCTGCTGGCCTACAACTGCTCGCCGTCGTTCAACTGGAAGGCCAACCTCGACGACGAGACGATGAAGACATTCCGCGAGGAACTCGGCAAGATGGGTTACAAGTTCCAGTTCATCACACTGGCCGGCTGGCACGCGCTGAACTCGAGCATGTTCAACCTGTGCCGCGCCTACAAGGCTGAAGGCATGTATGCTTACTCACAGCTGCAGCAACGGGAATTCGCCGACGAGAAGTACGGCTTCCGTGCTGTGAAACACCAGTCCTTTGTCGGTGCCGGATATTTCGATGCCGTGCAGAACACGATCATGCACGGCTTGTCCTCCACGACCGCGCTCGATGGCAGCACCGAGGAGGAACAGTTCGTGGCATAACTGACCGGGGGATAGCCGATGGCGTCTGCGGAATACGAACAAGTCGGCAATCTTTCGGTGGACCCGGCCTTTCGGGCCTTTATCGAAGACGAGGTGCTGGAGGCGATCGGCATCGATGCGGGGCGCTTCTGGCAGGGTCTCGAGGAGATCGTCACTGACCTGACTCCCCGAAATGTCGAGCTGCTGCGTATTCGCGACGCGATGCAGCAGCAGATAGACGATTGGCACGGCTTGCACCACGACGATCCGTGGGACCACGGCGCTTACATCACGTTTCTCAAAGACATTGGCTATCTCGTCGAGCCAGGTGATGCATTCGAAATATCGACCGCGGGCGTCGATCCTGAAATCGCCGAAGTTGCGGGACCGCAACTCGTCGTGCCGGTCAGCAATGCGCGCTTTGCGCTCAATGCAGCAAATGCTCGCTGGGGCAGTCTCTACGATGCACTGTATGGCACCGATGTCATCGATGATGCCGCTGGCAAGAAAGCAGGCGGCGGCTACAATCCGAAGCGCGGTGCTGCCGTAATCGCGTACGCCGCCGATTTCCTCGATAGCGCGATTCCGCTGCAGTCGGGCAGCCACGCAGAGCCGGACGTAAACGCATACCGCGCGGCAGAATCGTTTGTCGGCGAGTCAAGCGACGGCAATACGACCAGCTACTTTTTCCGGCATAACGGCCTGCACATCGAGATCCAGGTAAATCCTGATCACCCGATTGGTCGTGATGCTGCAGGCAATGTCAGCGATGTCGTGCTCGAGTCGGCGATTACGACAATCCAGGACTGCGAGGACTCGGTTGCCGCCGTCGATGCAGAGGACAAGATCGGTGTTTACCGCAACTGGCTCGGCCTGATGAACGGCACGCTTGAAGCAACGTTCGACAAGGGCGGGCGCGCGATGACGCGCCGGCTCAACCAGGACAGGCATTACACGACCCCGGCCGGTGAGGCGGTACAGTTGTCCGGGCGCAGCCTGATGCTCGTTCGCAACGTCGGGCACCTGATGCGGACCGACGCCGTACTCGATGCCAGTGGTGAAGAAGTATTCGAAGGTATGCTCGACGCCGTGGTGACCAGTGCCTGCGCCATGGTCAATGCAAAACAGGCTGAACGCCTGCCGAACAGTCACAGCAACAGCGTTTACATCGTCAAACCCAAGATGCACGGGCCTGACGAGGCGCAATTCACCGACACACTGTTTGCCCGCGTGGAGGACCTGCTTGGTCTCGAACGCAACACGCTCAAGGTCGGGGTCATGGACGAGGAGCGCCGCACGACGGTCAACCTGCAGGAGTGCATAAGGGCCGTCAGGGAGCGCCTGGTATTCATCAATACCGGCTTTCTGGATCGCACCGGCGACGAGATTCACACGAGCATGCAGGCCGGCCCGGTCCTGCGCAAGGAAGTGATCAAGACGCAACCGTGGATCAACGCCTACGAAGACTGGAACGTCGATATCGGAATTCGCTGCGGCCTGCCCGGGAAAGCCCAGATCGGCAAGGGCATGTGGCCGAAGCCCGATGAGATGAAACAGATGATGGATACGAAGCAGGCGCACCCCGAGGCGGGCGCAAATTGCGCCTGGGTTCCATCTCCAACGGCGGCAACGCTGCACGCCATGCACTATCACCATGTCGACGTACGGCAGGTGCAGCAGGAGCTGGCTGCGCGTCCGCTTGCCAGCCGTGACGACATCCTGACGCCGCCCCTCGGCGATCCGGCCGTGCTTACTGCGGAAGAGATCCAGGCAGAACTCGACAACAACGCGCAGGGAATACTTGGTTACGTCGTGCGCTGGATCGACCAGGGCGTTGGTTGCTCCAAGGTTCCAGATATCAACGATGTTGGGCTGATGGAAGACCGCGCGACGTTGCGCATCTCCAGCCAGCACATCGCAAACTGGCTGTTGCACGGCGTGACGACGGCAGAGCAGGTCATGGAAACGATGCGCCGCATGGCCATTGTCGTGGACGAGCAGAATGCGGCAGACCCTGCGTACCATCGCATGAGTGCTGACTACGACGCGAGTATCGCGTTCCAGGCAGCATGCGATCTTGTCTTCAAGGGCTGCGAGCAACCGAACGGATATACCGAACCGCTGTTGCACGCTCACCGTCGCAGGCTAAAAGCACTATCATGACCGGATGCGGCTGCATCGAATCATCCTGCCACTGCTCCTGTCGGCCACGGCTTGTGCCGACACGATAACAGTTGCCGTTGCCAGCAACTTTTCGGTAGCGGCATCCGGTCTCGTCGTTCGCTTTGAGCAGCTGACAGGCCATCATGTGCGCGTTGCGACCGCCTCGACCGGACTGCTTTATGCCCAGGCGAGCAACGGTGCACCGTTCAGTGCATTTCTCGCAGCTGATGCCGATCGGCCCCGGCTGCTACAGGAATCCGGTGTGGGCATTGCGGGTTCGAGGTTTACCTATGCGATTGGCCGGCTCGTGCTCTGGTCCGCGGACCCGGCATTGGGCGGCGCCGACTGCCGTGACCAGCTCGACAATCTCGAAAGGATGCGCCTCGCGATAGCCAACCCGTTGACAGCGCCCTACGGCGAGGCCGCGAAACAGTTCCTGATGCGCGCAGATATCTGGGACGACACCGAGGACAATCTCGTTTACGGCGAGAATATCGCGCAGACATTCCAGTTCGTCGCGACCCGTAACGCGAATATGGGGCTCATCGCAGCATCGCAGCTGATTGGCGACCGGGTTCCGGCGACGGCGTGTGAATGGACGGTTCCCGACTCCATGCACGAGCCAATCGAGCAACAGGCAATCCTGCTGGACGAAACCGATGCCGCCCGGGCATTTCTCGAATTCCTGGCAAGCAGTGAGGGCCGGGCGATCATCCGCGCGCACGGCTACGAGGTGCCCGACTGATGGACCTGCTGTGGCAACCGCTTGTGCTGTCCGTGCAGCTGGCGGCAATCACCACCATTGTGCTGGTGGTCATTGCGACGCCAGTCGCGTGGTGGTTGTCGCAGACCGGTTCGCGATGGAAGCCGCTCGTGCAAACGTCGGTGGCACTGCCGATCGTGCTGCCGCCGACCGTGCTCGGCTTCTACCTGTTGATCGTACTCGGCCCGGCTGGCGCAATTGGCAGCTGGTGGGTTGAGCTCACAGGGAGTGCGTTGACGTTTTCGTTTACGGGGCTGGTTATCGCGTCCTGCATCTACAGCCTGCCATTCGCCGTGCAGCCGCTGACCGCCGCATTCGAGTCGCTCGGCAGGCAGAAGCTCGAGGCGGCCTGGACGCTGGGCGCAAGCCGCGTCGACGCGTTCTTCTCGGTTGCGGTGCCGCTATCGATCCGCGGCTATCTCGGCGCCGTCGTGCTGAGTTTTGCTCATACGCTTGGCGAGTTCGGTGTCGTACTCATGGTGGGCGGCAATATACCGGGCGAGACGCGCGTCGTGTCGATCGCGATCTACGACCAGGTCGAATCACTCAATTACGCCGCTGCGCATCAACTTTCGGCCGTGCTGCTCGTCGTCGCGTTTACAGCTCTTCTCGCAATGTTTTTCGTCAACAGGCGTTGGCAGCGATGATCAGGCTGCATTACAAGCTGCATCGCGACGCATTCGTTCTCGACGTTGACGTCGAGTTGCCGATGCAGGGGATCACCGGCCTGTTCGGCGCATCGGGAGCGGGCAAAACGACACTGCTACGTTGCATTGCCGGCCTGGAGCAGGCATCGACAGGCAAGCTGGCGGTGGACGGCGAAACCTGGGAGGACAGCGACACGGGGGAATTCCGCCCGGTGCGGCAACGCAGTATCGGTTATGTATTCCAGGAGCCGCGACTCTTCGATCACCTGACGGTGAAAGCCAATATCGAGTATGGCCGGAAACGCCGTGAGCAGAATGGCGGCGCCGATTTCGACCACGTCATCGAGCTGCTGGGTCTTGGTGAGCTGCTGACACGGCATCCGCTGGCACTGTCGGGCGGAGAGGCGCAGCGCGTTGCGATCGCTCGTGCATTGTTGTGCTCGCCACGATTTGTGTTGATGGACGAACCGCTGGCGTCGCTCGACCAGCCGCGCCGGGACGAAATCCTGCCGTTTCTCGACAAGCTGCATGGCGAATCCGACACACCGATTATTTATGTCAGCCACAATATCGACGAGGTATGCCGGCTGTGCGATCACCTCGTTGTTATCGAACGCGGCCGTGTTGCCACAAGCGGGGCGCTGCAGGAGGTCCTCGTTAATATGGATGTCCCTGCACTCGACGGCGATCATGCCGGTTCCGTGATAGAAGGTACTGCCGGCGGCTACGATGAGCGCGACGGCCTCACACGCCTCGAATTTTCAGGCGGCGAATTGTGGGTACCAGGCACTGCTGCGCCACAAGGCGCGGCGCTAAGGCTTCGCATTCGTGCGAGTGATGTGAGTCTGTGTCTCAGCCGCCCGGAGCGGAGCACGATCCTCAACATTCTGCGGGCCAGAGTCGAGGCCATTCATGGTGACGAAGGGCCGTCGGCGCTCGTGCGACTTGTACTGGGCAACGATCACATCCTGGCGCGGGTGACAAAGCGTTCGATCCGCGAACTCGGGTTGCAGCCCGGCGACGACCTGTATGCGCAGATCAAGTCGGTTGCGGTTAGATCCTGGTCAGAATCGCCCTAGTTGCATGTCGCGCTGCATGTCCTCGACTTCCCGTGCGAGGCGCGAGACCGCGTTCTCGATTTTGTCCCTGTCCCTGGGCTTGAGGCTCTCGCCTGATCGTTGCAGCTCCGATAGCTCTTCGCGCTCCTCGATGGCCTTTTTCTTCGTCGAGCGGATACGCATTTCGGCGCGCCGGAAATCGCTGTCGAGATTGCCGGTCGTATTGCGCGTCCGGGATCCGAAAGGATCGTCGCGCGACCTGCGCGGATCGTTCCGGGTCTCCATCTCGACCAGCTTCTGCTGCTTGGCGAACTGCCCGATATTGTCTTCCAGCTGGGCCGCCTGCCTCTCGGTTTGCTTGAGGCTGGCGATCATGCGCTTCAGGAAGTCGATATCGGACTCGTTGTGCTGGGGATCCTGTGCGAGCGCCATATTCGGTGCAGCCAGCCCCAGCGTGAACAGGGCCCCCAGCAGCGGGAGCGTGCGTGCCAATACTCTGTACATAGTCCCCTCCCCATCAGTACCGAGTATAGACCCGTTTTTGCAGCCGATTACTCCCTGAAATCGACGTCGAGCTCCGCCGCGACATAGAACAGCGTCACGTAGGCGGCCGTCAGGTAGCGCATGTCCTCGGGAATGATCTTGTCGAACGTGTCATTCGGTGTGTGGTGATACATGAAGTAGCCGTTCGGTTCCTGCAGCAGGTGCAGAGCCGGCATGCCGGCCTTGCTGAGCTCGCTCATGTCCGACTGCGCATGCACATCATTCGAATCGTTAAACTCGATGCCGAGCGGCTCGACGAGCTTGTGCATCTCGCGAACGAGCGGCAGAGAATTTTCGCCGACTCGCGACGACAACATTTTGCCACGGCCGCCGCCAGTATCGACCTCTGCGCCAAGCAGGTGACTGTCGATATTGTCAGCGTGCTTTTTCATGTAGGCATACACGCCATAAAAACCAACTTCTTCCCCTGAAAACAACAGTACGCGGATACTGCGGCGCGGGCGTTGATCCATCTGTCCGATAAATGCAGCCGCAGCCATCATCGAGCCGATGCCTGCACCGTCGTCGAGCGCACCCGTGCCTTCGTCCCAGGAATCGACGTGCGCGCCGAGAACAACAAACTTGTCCGAATGCTCGCGTCCCGTTATTTCGCCAATGATGTTGGCGCTCATCTGTGGACCGGTAATTTCCGATGTCATGTTCATCTTGAGAATGACAGGCTTGCCACGACGCAACATGTTCTGGACCAGGATGGCATCGGGAGCCGACAGCGCGGCGGTCGGGATCTTCCTGACACCTTCTTCGTAGGCGTTGCCGCTGCCAGTGTGGCCGAAACGGTTAATGCTGTTTCCGACCGAGCGAATGACGAGCGCCTCGGCGCCGCGCTTGGCGGCTTCCACACGTCCTTTGCTACGTGCGCGGGTTCCTTCGCCGTACGAGCCGCGGTTGGAGCCATCCTCGGGGTTCACATAGTCCGCCATGCTGTAGGAGACGAATGCGATCTTGCCCTTGAGGCTGTCGCCCTCGGGAACAGCCAGCAGGTCATCATAAGTAGGGAATTCCACAATCTCACCGACGAGATCGCCGTTGGTGCCAACACTGTAACCGAGCGCCGTCATCACGAGGTTGTGCGGGAAGGGCTCGAGAATCTCGGCTTTGGCCTCGCCACGAATCCAGCCATGGTCGAGTTCGACCGGCTCTGTCCAGACGCGATCGAAACCGAGTTCCCTGAATTTCGCCTGTGACCATGCGATTACACGCTTGTCACCTTCCGTACCTATGCGGCGCGGGCCGACCTCGGTCGTCACGGACTCAACGATATCGACAGGCAGGTTGTCCTGCAGCGCTCGTTCCTGCAGGGAGAGGGCCTTCGCGGCGACATCCGCGGGAATGATAGCCGGATCGATATTGAGTTCAGCCTGGGCTGAACAGACGATTGGCGCCAGTGTCAGAAGCGTTGTGAGTATTTTGAACTTCATGAAATGTGACCTGGTCGAATTTTGCAGGGCGAGTAGACTACATAATTAGTGAATCGGCCGCCATGCGGCCGCACGTCGCAGGTAAGATATTCCTCCACCCAAGTGAAGAGTTTTTCGATGTTCAGAGTGTCGTTCTTGTCCGTTGTACTGGTTTCGCTGGCTGCCTGCGGGGGTGGCGGAGGCGGCGGCGGCCTTGGCGGCGGGGCCGGCGGCGGCAATGACAATCCGTGGGTGCCGGGCGTCTTTGCAGACTACAACGACTATTTCGCAAGGTGCGCCAATCCGCGTACAGGAACGAATCCCGCAACCGGGAATCCGTATCCTGACATCGCCGGATCGACGCTGGAGGAGAACAATTTCCTGCGTTCCTACAGCAACGACACTTACCTCTGGTACGACGAGATCGCCGATCAGGATCCGGGGCTTTTCAACAGCCCGCTGACCTATTTCGCGGAATTGAAGACATTCGAGACTTCAGCGTCCGGCACGCCCGGCGCGTGCGAGAGCAGGGACCCGTCGCAGGCGTATCAATGCAAGGACAAGTATCACTTCACCTATGACTCGGAAGAGTGGTACCAGCTGTCGCAATCGGGCGTATCGGCCGGTTACGGCATCGGCTGGGCGCTCCTGGCGACGTCTCCTCCGCGGGACCTGCGCATCGCTTACACACACCCGAACACACCTGCGACGAACCTGGCAGTGCCGCTCACTCGCGGGGCCAGAATCCTGGAGATCGACGGCGTCGATGTTGCAAATGGCTCGGACGTCGACACGCTCAATGCCGGCCTGTACCCCGGTCCTGGCGAGACGCACACGTTTCTGGTGCAGGACCTGGGCTCCTCAGGGACGCGCGTCGTCACGCTTACGGCCGAGAACATCACACAGGCGCCGGTGCAGAACACGCAGGTCATTTCCACGCCGACGGGCGAGATTGGCTACATGACGTTTTTCTCCCACATCGCCACGGCGGAGCAGGCATTGATTGACGCCGTCAATCAGCTGAATGCGCACAACGGCGGCGCCGGCATCGATGACCTCGTGCTTGATCTGCGTTACAACGGTGGTGGTTACCTGGCACTGGCAAGCGAGCTCGCTTACATGATCGCCGGGCCGGCAGCGACGGCAGGGCAGACTTTTGAGCTCATGCAGTTCAACGACAAGTACCCGAACACGAATCCACTCACTGGCGGCGCGTTGTCGCCAACCCCGTTTTACTCCACGGCGCTCGGCAGCCCGTTCAATGGTACTCCCGGGCAAGCGCTGCCGTCGCTCGACCTGCCGCGCGTCTTCGTCCTGACTGGCGGCAACACCTGCTCGGCAAGTGAAGCACTGATGAATGGCTTGCGCGGTGTTGGCATCGAGGTCATCCAGATCGGTTCAACCACCTGCGGCAAGCCCTACGGCTTCTACGCTACTGACAATTGCGGAACGACATATTTCACGATCCAGTTCCGCGGCGTCAATGACGCCGGCTTCGGCGACTATTCGGATGGGTTTTCACCGCAGAACTCGGCTGGACTTGGTGAAGACCTGCCCGGTTGTTCGGTAGCCGACGACTTTACGAAGTTGCTGGGCGATCCTGCAGAGAACAGATTCTCGGTTGCCCTCGCATATCGGGACGGTGCGGCTTGCCCTGTTGCGAGTGGCGCTACGGTTGGTATGCAGCAAGAAGCGGTGCTTCCCGGGGACGAGCCGGATGTCATTGTGCCGATGCCGCTTTGGCTGACAAATCGCCTGATGTTGCCCGAATGAAAATCCTGATCCTGGCTGCCGTAGCTACAGCCCTGGTCGGGTGCAAGAATGTTGCACCTGATGCTGACCAGCCCGCCGTCATCGTGGACCCGACCGATGCCAGCAGGGCAGCACTCAAAAGTGTCGTTGACACGGTGTTCGGAACCGACGTCCTGCTGGCCGATGATGCGTTGACCGGCTCAAGCGTACTGATTATCGAACGCAGCATGCCACAGTCGCTGGAAGGCTCGCCCGCGGAAGGGCGCCGAATGGACATGCCCATGCAGTTTCGTCTCGTCACTGACGGGAGGAAATGCATATTGGTGGACCAGCGTGACGGATCTCGGCATATACTTGCGGACACGAGGTGCAAGGCCGAGGAGTAGGGGGCGATCATGTTTGGCAAGTTATTTGGCAAACAGGAAAAGGACCAACAAGAGTCCGCATCGAAACGTATCAAGGTAGGCTGGTGCTTCAAGGACGACACGGCGACGGTCGTCTGGGACCAGCCGACCGCGGTGCAATTCGACCACGGCAAACCGACGTCTTCGAAATCCGCGCAGCTCTGTCCGGCGGCAATTCAGTTCGATCGCCTGCACTATGCAATCAATTGCCCGGTCGACCTGCATTTGCGCCTTTCTGCGAACAGCGACGGGCAGTTGCAGATGACAAATGTCGACGGCCCCATGTCCACAGTGCGGCCGAGCGGCCTGCAAAAACTCATCGTCATGTCGCCGCAGCACGAGTGGCGCCATCCGCAGCGGCCAATCCTGCAGATGGTTACGCCATACGTGTTCCTGTCCGACGACCCGGTGTACGTCAACCAGTTCCCGCCATTCCTGCACTACAGCAAACACCGCTGGCCCGGTGTGCAGATCTGCGGGCGATTTCCGATCGATGTCTGGCCGCGGGTGCACATGTGGGCACTTGAATGGCACGACATGTCGGCGGATTTGATTCTCAAGCGTGGCGAGCCACTCTTTTATGTGCGCTTTGAAACGACGAACCCGTCATCGCTGGTTCGGCTCGTCGAAGCCGAACGGACGCCGGAACTCGAGTCGTACATGCAGCAGATCACTGACGTCACAAACTACGTAAACCAGAGCTTCCAGCTGTTCGAGACGGCGAGAGAGCGCAGGCCGGAGACCCTGCTCGTCGAAAAACAACGCTAGTCGGCGTCGATTCCCAGCAGCTCGCGTGCCGCTCCGAGAACCAGCGGCCACGTTGTCGAGTCCGGGTCGATCATTTCGAAGTGTCCCGACTCCGGAGCGTCGATGACGCTGATGGGCGCTCCCTGCTCGGCAGCAGCTTTCGCGTAGCGCACGCCGACGGGTCGCCAGGTCTCGTCATACTTGCCGACAACCACGATCTGCGGAGTCGTCTGCGGAACGCGGTTGGTAACCGAGCCGTACGCGTAACGTTCGGGGTATTCCTCGGGCGAACCGCCCATCAACAGCGTCGCGGCGTCGCCGCATGTGCCATGCGCACTGAGATACTCGAGATCGGGTGCCGGTGCCAGGCCGAGAACACCGCGGGTCCGCACAGCGTTGTCCGGTTGCAGTTCCTCGATTCGCTGGGCGATCCAGAGCGCGAGGTGACCACCCGCCGAATGGCCGGCGACGATGACACGTTCGGGGTCGAGAGAATACGGCTCGACCAGTTCAGACAGGTGTGCGATGCCGGCCTCGATGTCGTCGAATGTGCCTGGCCATGCACCGCCCGGATCGCCAATGCGCCGATATTCGAGCGACCATACGGCGATGCCTTCGCGGGAAAAGGCCTCGGTCAGCTTGCGGCTGTGCGCGATGTCGTATTCGGACATCCAGCATCCACCATGCATGAAAACAATAACCGGGAAAGGTCCGTCGCCTTCCGGCAGCCACAATTCGCCAAACTGCAGTGCATCGTCTCCGTAGGCGATGACGTGGTCGGCGGGCGGATTCGGGAACTCGGCCAGCGCGGCCGCCGACATGATGTCCGGCGGCGCCTCATCGGCAGTGGCTGTCAACACCAGGCTGGTCATCAGCGCCCCTGTTATCAGGCTTCGAAACATGGGGCACAATTATACCGACCCTGTGATCGAAAGACCGCCTCCCCAGTCTGCACTGCTGTCGGTAAATCCCGTGAAGGCGTAAATCTCCAGTTGCCAGTGTTTGCTCATCCGGATCGACCCGAATGCGGTGACTTCCTGGATGTCATCCGCATCTGCCAGGGCCGATTGGCGGTAATCGAACATGACACCGATGATCGATTCGTTCCGCGTATGCCAGGCGCCACCTAGCGACGCAATGAGCACGTCATCGAACTCGACGTCGGCCGGCTCGCCACGCCACCGATAACCGAGTGACCCGAGCAGCGTGAAATCGTCGAACCACTTGTAAGCATCGAGATAAAGAGAGACATCGTTTTCCCCGGTGCCGAGACCTTTATCCAGGTCGGCAGTGCCGAACTTGATGGCGCCGGTAATGTCGAGTGCGAAAGCCAGGTCCGGGTTGTAGTACACGTCGAAAAGCGTGATGTTTGCTGTTACGTCGCCCAATCCACTTTCGTTTGTGACTTCTCCGGTTCCGGGTAACGGCTGACCGTCCGGCCCGTTGATCGTTCCGGCTGGCGCCCGAACATTGAGATATGGCACCGTTATCGAAGCGCCCAGGCGACTGCCGGTAAACTTGAGCGTAAACGGTACGTACACGTCCTCGATCGTCTCATCGCCGCCGTATTTTCCGCTGCTGTATTCGATGCCCGTGGATACGCGGACGTCGGCATTGGCGGCAAAAGACGTTGCCAGCAGGGCAATGGCTGACGCCGCCATGAAGTTGCTATTCATTCTTGTACTCCGCTTGTGAGGCAGGGCCAGAGCAATGGCCCTGCCTCCGGGTGTGGCTAGTCTTCCTTGCCTTTTTGAGCCATCTTCGGCTCGCCGATCTCAACGCCTTTCTCCTTGGCGCGGATCTGCATTTCGTGGCGATGTTGCGCCTCGATCTGCTCGGCCTCCTGCCGGTTCTCGGCGTTGCGGATGCGTTCCCGATACTGGATACGTTCTTTCTCGCTCATCAATTCGTACCCGTATATCTGCTGCTCGGCCTGCTTGGCGTTATCGGGAGCGTGTGTTCGGTCTTGCACGCGGTCGCGGTCCTGATCCGGCATGGTGATGCGGTCACGGTCCCGCAGCCTGTCACCGCTCGTATCGCGTTGCCCGCGTTCGACCTGTGCACGCTGTTGTGCGTTGCTGTCGCCACCGCGTTTCTGGCCCTGTGCATTAGCGGCCAGCGGCGCCAGCATCAGTGTGAGCGCGAAAAGCGCTGTTACAAATGTCGTCGTTCTCATGATTTACCTCCTGTCCCCGGTATCTACTAGTGACAACGCCGGGCAGGCGCGGCAGTTGACAGAATGCGGCTAGGTAGATGTCCGAATTGACGACGGCCACACAGCCATTCAACTTGAAACAGCGTGTTTTAGATGGCCATTCGTTGAGACGGGAATGGAGCAGTGCTGGCCCCGGCTGCAGATTGAACTATTATTGAAAATAATAATAAGAACCGGGGGTTGTCATCGTGGGGGATACGAATGGTCCGGCCGCAGAGCCGGCGGGCGCCTTAGCGCCTACCGCGGGATCTGACCGCAAGGCGTCACTGGATACACTGCGCGGTGTCGCATTGCTCGGCATCCTGCTGATGAACATCACTGCCATGGGATTGCCGATGAGCTATGGCAATCCGACGATCGCGGGCGGGGCCGATGGCCCCAACATCATCGCCTGGATCACGACGAACATGTTCTTTGAAGGCACGATGCGGGGCCTGTTCTCGCTGATGTTCGGCGCCGGCATCATCCTGATGACCAGTCGCGCCGAAGCCCGCGGCGGTGGTATCCAGGTCGCAGATATCTACTACCGCCGCAATCTCTGGCTGATTGCATTCGGCCTTGTTCATGGCTGGCTGATACTGTGGTTCGGGGACATTCTTTACACCTATGGCATATGTGCGTTGTTCCTGTTCGCGTTCCGCAACCTGAAGCCGCGCACCCTGATCATTCTCGGTGCTCTCGTGCTTTTGTCGCTGGTGCCAAAGGATATTTACCACTACGTGAACACGCATACCGCGTATGAAGAGGCGCAAGCAGCGGAACTCGTGCAGGAGGGCCTGGGCGAGGGCGAGGAACTGGACGAAGAAAGCCAGGAGGCACTCGATGCCTGGAAGGGCATCAAGGGCGAGTTCAAGCCGTCTGAAGGTGTGCTCGAAGAGCGCGTCGTAGGCATGCACGGTAACTACTTCGAAATCATCGGCACTATTTCCGGCGCTGTAATGTGGTTTCAGTCGAGCGGACTCTACGAACTCTTCTTTTTCGATGCGGCCGGAATGATGCTGATTGGCATGGCGTTCCTGAAGCTTGGCATTATAACTGGCGAGCGAAGTAACCGTTTCTACTCGTGGATGATGATCGGCGGATATGCGATCGGTCTGGGTATCAATACTTACGAGACGCGCTTGCTGCTCGAGGGCGACTTCGACATCTTTCCACAAGTGCAGGCGAACCTGACCTACCAGTTTGGACGCATCGGCGTAACGTTGGGGCATATCGGCTTCTGGATGCTGATGTGCAAATCGAACTGGTTTAACTGGCTTACGTCCAGGCTAGCGGCGGTAGGTCGGATGGCGCTGACCAACTACATCATGCACTCGGTATTTGCAGCGATCATTTTCACCGGTATCGGTTTCTCGCTGTTTGGTGAGTTGCAGAGGTACCAGCTCTATTACGTCGTCGTCGGCATCTGGTTGTTCCAGCTGATCGTCAGCCCGATCTGGATGAAGCACTTCCGTTTCGGTCCGCTGGAGTGGATCTGGCGCTCGTTGACGTACAACCAGAAACAGCCGATGCGACGCGAGGTCGCGTAATCAACTGGCGCCGCTACTCTTGCGGACGACAAGCTCACTGGTCAACATCGTGTCAGGAACGTCTTCGCCCTGAATCTGGCCCAGCACCGAGTCCACGAGAATTCGGCCGGCGTGGCGGATGTTCTGACGAATCGTTGTCAGCTGCGGGCTGCTGTAGGCGGCCAGGCTGATGTCGTCATAACCGACGACCGCAATATCCTGTGGCACTCTCAGGCCGTGCTCCTGCAGCGTCGACAGAGTTGCCAATGCGATTACGTCGGATATACACACGACCGAATCCAGGTCGACACCGGAATCGAGCATGTCAATGATCACTTCGCGAGCGCGATGCATTTCGAATGGCACATCGATCTTTAGCGCGGGGTCCGGTTCGATGCCGTACTCACCAAGCGCCTGCAGGTACCCTTCGTGGCGTGCGGCATTTTCCGGGTAAGTCGTGTTACCGAAAAACGCGATGCGCCGGCGTCCCAGTTCGAGCAAATGTTTTGCGGCCTTGTAACCTCCGCCGCGGTTGTCTCCGCCGACGACAACGTACTTCTTGTCAGCAACCGGATAGCCCCACACAACCATGTGCTGCTCGCGCTCCGCAAGTTCGTTCAATTGCTCGTGCTGTTCCTCCTGTCCGATGAAGATGATGCCATCGGATTGCTGCATGATATGACTGCCGCTCAAGTCGAGGACGTTAACGATAGGGGCATGCGCAAGTAACAGGTCGTAGTCGTGGTCCGCCAATGCGTCGGCGATACCGCCAAGCATGTCGAGGAAGAACGGGTCCGACATGTGTTGCCCGGATTTGATGTCGAGCATGAAGACAACAGAGATGACACTGGACCGTTGCAGCCGAAAGTCACGTGCCCGCCTGTTGATGGAATAGCCGTGTTTCTCGGCAAGTGACTGCAGTTTCTGCCGGGTCTTGGCGCTGATCATCGGGTTATTGTTCAGGGCGCGAGAGGCAGTAGCACGCGATACCCCGGCCAGGTCGGCAAGGTCCTGCAGGCTGGTGACTTGTCTTGGGGTCTTGGCGGGCATCCCTGGTTACCGGTTGCGCAAATATGCACCAAATTAGCTCAATCCTGCCTCAAGATGAGGCAGGCATAAAACTTATAGTAACAATAACTTAGGCCAAATCGCAATCGATTGCAGGCGGAAAAGTTTGCAATCGATTGCGTGAGCGCCTAGTTTTGACTCGACGTCCAGTACGTACGGCATTCCAATCAACAACAGGGGGACACGTAAATGAAATCCCGTTCCATCAATAGCAAAAGCGCCCTGGTTCTCGCAGCCGCCGTTTTCATGGCGCTTCCTGCGCTGGCCCAGGACAGTGGTGACGATTCGGTCATCGAAGAAATCATGGTCACGGGTGTACCGCGCGGCGGTGCAACCAAGCTCGAAGCAAGCGTCTCGGTGAGTGCATTGCCTGCCGAAGACATGGCCAACCTCGCGCCGCGCTCGACCGCAGAAATTTTTCGCAGCCTGCCAGGCATTCGCGCCGAATCCTCGGGCGGTGGTGGCAACGCCAACATGACCATCCGCGGTATTCCGCTGGCGACCGGCGGTTCGAAGTACATGCAGATTCATGAGGATGGATTGCCCGTTACCGAGTATGGCGATATCAACTTCGGCAACACCGACAACTGGCTGCGTGCTGACTGGACGCTGGACCGCATCGAGAGCATCCGCGGCGGTTCTGCCTCGACATTTGCCAGCAATTCACCTGGCGGCATCATTAACATGATTAGCAAAACAGGCGGCGACGACGCAGGCAGCGTAGGCGTCAGCTTCGGCCTGGACTACGACGAATTCCGTACCGATTTCGAATATGGCGGTTACGTTGGCGATTCGATCAACTTCCACATTGGCGGCTTCTATCGCGACGGCGAAGGCGTACGTGAAACCGGATTCAACGGTGACAGCGGTGGCCAGGTGAAGGCCAATGTTACGAAGGAGTTTGACGACGGGTTCCTGCGCTTTTACCTGAAGCACCTCGACGACAAGGTAACGACATACTTGCCGTCTGCCGTAGAGGTCAGAAGTGGCGATTCATACGGAGCGCTGCCGGGCTTCGACGCAAGCAGCCAGACGACGCACTCACAGCAAACCAACAACATCACGACTTTCGACCAGTTCGGCAACCCCGTGTCACGGGCCGTGTCTGACGGGATCGAATCGAAAGTCTCGGCATTCGGTTTCGAGTTTGAGAAGGACGTGACGGATCAGCTCACGATCAACAACAAGTTCCGCAACTCTGACATCACGGGCGGCTTCATCTCGCCGTTTACCGATGGCTTCGCCGGTGGCACCGACACGATTGCCAGTAAGGGCGCTGCGCTGTGCGCCGACGCCAGCGTTGGTGGTGTCAGCATCGATTGTTCCGGTGGCGTACTTGCACTGATCGATGGCCAGGCGGCCGATCCGAATCAGCTCGCCTACACGAATCTGTTATTCGACGCGCGTATCCACGACCTTGGCGTCGTCGCCAACGACCTCGAGCTGATGTGGGATAACGGCGACGGGCTGAATATCTCGGGTGGTGTTTACTTCTCGAACCAGGCTATCAAGACATCGTGGAACAGCTGGCACACGAGAATGCAGACTCTTGACGGCAAGAACTCGCAGAACATCACCTACATTGCGGTCGGCGCTGGCATCGATGCGTCCGGTTCACCGGTCGATGTAGTGCTTGCTGACAATGGCGCGCTGACGCAAAGCTTCCTTGCCTGGAACTGGGACCTCGAGTACCGCACGATCGCGCCGTACTTTAATGTCGGCTTCGATGTCGGTGACCGGGTAACGGTCGATGCGAGTGTCCGCTACGATGACGTGCAGGCCCGCGGCCAGCGGCTCGACGGCTGCTGTGGCGGCAATATGCCGTATGACCTGAATGGCAACGGCTCCGTCGGTCAGTTCGAGGTGCAGGGTGGCGTGATTACTCGGCTCGACAGCGATGCGCTGCTCGAGAACCCGGGTGCCACGTCGGCCGGGTTCATCTCTGGCGGTGTCCGCGCGCTCAACGAAGCAAATGCGGCGGTGACCAACGTCAACTACGACGCCGATAACACCTCGTTCTCGGTTGGCGGCACGTTCCTCATCACCGATGATTCGTCGCTGTTCGCGCGTTACAGCGATGGCGGCCGGGCAGTTGCGGACCGACTGACGCAGGTCGGCGGCTCGCTCAACGCTGACGGCAGCCTCACGAGCACGACTGACGGTTTCGACAACGTGCAGCAGCTCGAGATCGGTTACAAGCACTCGGGCGCCACCTGGAATTTCTTCGCGACCATTTTCGACACGGTTACCGAGGAAACCCAGGCAGAACTCACGAGTGGCCTGACGTTCGTTCGCGAGTACGACGCGACGGGTATCGAGTTCGAAGGTGACATTGATATCGGCGACTACTTCACGATTCGTGGCAACGCGACATGGACCGACGCTGAGATCAGCAAGGACCTGAACGACCAGTCTGTCGTTGGCAACACGCCGCGTCGCCAGGCCGACTTCATCTACACGATCATTCCCGAAGTGCAGTTGGACCGCCTGGTTGCAGGTGTTGTGTTGCAGGGTTCGACCGATTTCTACCTGCAGGACAACAACGAGTTGAAACAGAAGGGCTATTCGCTCGTCAACCTGTATGCCAATTGGGACATTACCGATGACCTTACCGCTTACCTCAACGTCAACAACCTGACGGACGAGTTTGTCATCACCGAGGCAGAAGAAGGCGCCGGCAACGTGGGCGACATCATCCGTGCTCGTCCATTGAGCGGTCGTTCGTCTTCCATCGGCCTTACCTATCGGTTCTAATCCCCCGGAACCATAGTAGCGGGGCGGCGCCGCTCAACCAGCGCGCCGCCCTTTTTTCAAACCTGCCGCATGGGGAGAGATCGGTGCAGTTGATAACGTATGCTGATCGACTGGGCGGTGACTTGCGCGGATTGCGCGAGCTGCTGCAGCGCGAATTCGCAGGCCTGTTCTCGGGCGTTCACATACTGCCGTTCTTTGATCCCATCGACGGCACTGATGCCGGATTCGACCCAATCGACCACACACGCGTAGACGCGAGGCTGGGTACGTGGGACGACGTCGCTGCGATCGGAGCAGATTATGCAGTCATGGCGGACCTGATCGTGAACCACGTTTCGGCAGATTCAGCACAGTTCACGGATGTCGTGCAGCACGGCAAATCATCACCGTACTGGGACTTGTTCCTTAAAAAGGAGGATGTCTTCCCGGATTCGGACGCCGGGCCCGCGCAGTCGCAGGATATTGATCGAATTTACCGGCCACGCCCCGGCCAGCCGTTTACGGAAATCGTGCTGGACGATGGCGGCCGAATCGATTTCTGGACAACATTCAGCGGCGGGCAGCTCGATATCAACGTCGAATGCGAGCAAGGCAAGCAATATCTCGACTCGATCCTGGAGAAATTTGCCGCGGCCGGGGTACGCGAAATTCGCCTCGATGCGGCGGGTTATGCGATCAAGCGCCGTGGCACATCGTGTTTCATGTTGCCCGAGACATTCGACTTCATCGCAATGTTATCGAACCGTGCGGCAGAACTGGGAATCGAGTCACTGGTGGAGATCCACTCGTATTACCAGACGCAGATTGCAATCGCCTCACATGTCGGCCGGGTATACGATTTTGCATTGCCGCCCCTCGTGCTGCATGCGCTTTATACAGGGAGCGCTGACGCGCTTACGCGCTGGCTCGCGATATCGCCTCGAAATTGCGTGACGGTGCTCGACACGCACGACGGCATCGGGATTCTCGACGTCGCCCGCGAGGGTGACCAGGCGGGTCTCCTCTCCGATGAGCAAGTTGACAGGCTCGTCGACAACATCCATGACAAGACCCGGGGAGCGAGCCGCAGCGCGAGCGGCTATGCGGCTTCCAACCTGGATGTATACCAGGTGAACTCGACCTTCTATGATGCGCTCGGCAGGGACGATGTTGACTACCTGTTGGCACGCGCGATCCAGTTCTTCGCACCAGGCACGCCGCAGGTCTATTATGTGGGGCTGCTGGCGGGCACAAACGATCTCGACCTTGTCGGGCAAACCGGTGTCGGTCGCGACATCAATCGGCATTTCTATACGCCGGAGGAAATCGGCGCTGACCTGAAACGGCCAGTTGTTGACAGCCTCTTGCAGCTTATTCGTGTCAGAAACGACATTCCCGGTTTCGACGGCAAGTTTTCGATGCCGCGCTGCGGCAACGGCGAATTCATCATGCGATGGGAAGCGCGGCGTGCGTCGGCGCAACTTCATGTCGACTTGGGCAAGCGCCAGGCGACTATCGATAGCAAAGGGCCGGATGGACATCGCCGCTGGAGGATCGACGCGAACCTGCTTGCCGAGGCCGACCCGGCTGGCAGCGGCAACGAGGAGAAATCTGCATGACCGGCAAGCCTGACACTGCACCGCTTTCCTTCCGCGAAAAAGTCGGTTACGGCCTGGGCGACATGGCGTCGAACTTCTACATGGGGTTCTTCGGACTGTTCCTGCTTTACTACTACACCGATGTGTTCGGCATTTCTCCTGCGGCAGCGGCGACAATGCTGCTGGTCACCAAGATCGTTGACGCAATCAGTGATCCTGCTATGGGGCTGATCGCAGATCGGACATCTACGCGATGGGGTAAGTTCAGGCCATACCTGTTTTTTGTCGCGATTCCCTATGCGATTCTCGGATACCTGTTGTTTCTCGGACCGGAGCTCTCCGCAACCGGTAAGCTAATCTACGCCTACGTTACCTACACCCTCGTGATGTTGGCATATACGGCCATCAACGTACCTTACTCGGCACTTCTGGCAGTGATCTCGCCGGTTGCCGACGAGCGCACCAAAGCGACACAGTTCCGGTTTGTGTTCGCATCGCTGGGAACATTGAGCGTTGGCGCATTTACCACGCAGCTCGTCGACTATCTTGGCGGTGGTGACGAGGTTCTCGGGTTTCGCCTGACAATTGTCCTTTTCGCCGTGCTTTCGGTGCTCATTTTCTGGATAACTTTTGCCACTACGCGTGAGCGCGTGAGGCCGGCACCGCACAGTTCAAGCGTCCGGCAGGACCTTTCGGTTCTGTTAGGCAATGTATCCTGGATCGTCCTGGTGGGACCCGGGATTCTCGTCGTCGTGGGGCTGGTCGCGCGATTTGCATCCATCGTTTTTTACACGAAGTACTACATGCTCGACGAAGGGCTGCTGGTATTTTTTATTTTCAACAAGACAGCACTTCTCACATCTTGCGGCCTGATCGGGCAATTGGTCGGTGCGCTGCTGACACCGATGCTTGCTGCGCGATTCGAAAAGCACCACCTCGTTATCGGCATGAACCTCCTGCACGCAGTATTGCTGGGGCTTTGTTTCATAACGCCACCGGAGCAGTTTGGCCTGGTTGTCGTTTTGCACAGCTTCGGTATTCTGACGTTTGGTGTGATCATCACGTTGCTTTTTTCTATGTACACTGATTGCGCGGAATACGGTGAATGGAGCACAGGCAAGAACACAGCCGGCCTGACCGTTTCGGCATCGATGTTCTCGTTAAAATTCGGGTCTGCGGTCGGCGGAGCTCTGCCCGGGTTCATACTGGCCTGGTTCGGCTTCGTGGCTAATGAAGTGCAGACCGAACTGTCTATCACCGGAATAAGATTGATGTTCAGCATACTGCCGGCGGTCTTCTTTCTTGCTGGCGGCCTGTTGATGTTCTTTTATCGAATCGACCGCAAGACCCTGAGCAAAGTTGAGGCAGACCTGCATGAGCGTCGCGGTACTGGGTGAAGCGCTGATCGACCTGATCGCGGATGAGGACGGGGCGTACCAGGCTCACCTCGGCGGCTCGCCATACAACGTCGCGATCGGCCTCGCACGGCAGGGTATCGGTGTCAGCTACATGTCACCGTTTTCCGATGACGATTTCGGCAGCCGGTTGCGTGATTCGCTGGGCGCCGAGGGGGTCGTAATCCCGATTACCAGGCGCTCTCTGTGGCCGACGTCGCTGGCGCTGGTGACGATCGACGACAAGGGTTTCCCGTCCTATCGCCTGTATCGGGAAGGCATTGCGGACAAGGATACGTCGTTCGAGGAAATCGAGGCGAACCTGCCTGAGAACCTGGAAGTATTTCATACGGGATCGCTGGCAATCACGCCGAGCCAGCTGCCGAAGATTCGCAAGTTGTTCGCATTGATGCATGAGCTCGATGTCGTGGTCAGTCTCGATATCAATATCCGCCTGGGTGCCAGCATCGATACGAACACCTATCTCGACGGCGTGCGCTCGCTGTTGCCCATGGCGGACATCGTCAAGGCCAGTGACGAAGACCTGGAGCCGTTCAACTTTGGAAGGGATACACAGACGGCCGCCGAACGCACATTTGCAGAGATGGGGTCCGGCATGCTCGTGCTGACCGAAGGCACCGGGGGCGCCAAACTGCTAACCGCTGGCGGCAGGATCGAGACGCATTCATACCCGGTCGACCGTGTCGCAGATACGGTGGGGGCCGGGGACACTTTCCATTCCGCCTTGCTCGCCTCGTTGTGCCGTGCCGGCGCGATCCAGGGTCCGTACCGCGAAATCGATGCAGCGGTCCTTCGGAACGCGGTCGACTTTGCATGTGCGGCTGCAGCAATCAACGTATCGCGCACCGGTTGTTCGCCGCCCACGCACGACGAAGTCGAAGAATTCAGGCATTCGGCAACGCGCTCCTAGCAAGTTCGATATCCAGTCACTCCGTAACTTCCCAAGTTCCGTACGGCATTTGCGTATTCATTGAGGTGTCCCTGGGCGTAATCTAAATGCGTCAGGGTGCGCTTGTTGCGCACGTAACGGAGCAGGATCATGACCCGGGATTTCTCGGAACGCTCTGCTGCGGGTCTGTTTGAGATCCGTTTCGAATCCATCGGTGGGCTCGGCGCCCACGTCGCCGGCAAGATCGTCGCAGCCGCCGCCGTTTTACGCATGAACATGAACGGCTCGCATTTCTCGTCGTACGGCTCGGAGAAAAAAGGATCGGTCGTTCGCTCGTTCATACGGCTGGCGCCCGCCGACCGCAATATCCGCACGAGTGCACCGATCGAAGAACCCGACGTCATCGTCGTGTTTCACATCGGGTTGCTGGCACATCCCGCCACGTTGTCGGGCCTGAAAGCCGGCGGCACACTGATCTACGCGGGCCAGGAAGGCGATATCCCCGACGGGCTGAAACGCGCCCCGAAATCCGCGAGGGTCATTCGCGTCGACGCGCAGAAAATCGCGTTCGAAGAGAAGTCCCGCGAGAACGCCGTGCTGATGGGCACGCTCGCCGAGGCTGTTCCTGAACTCGACCGGCAGGCGGTACTCGCGGCGCTCGCAGCGACCTTTGCGGACAAGAGCGCAGCCGTTGTCGAGGCCAATGAGCGGGCGTTCAACCGGGGCGCCGATGAAGCCGAGGTCCTCGACAATGTCGGCCAGGTCGAGGGCGATGTCCCGGCTATGCAATCGCACCCGGCATGGGGCTACAAGTCGGCGCCGCTCGGTGGCGTATTGCCAACTCCTGGTAACACGGCCCACAACGACCTGCACACGTCCCGCACGGGCTGGATGCCGGTCCTCGACAGGGACAAGTGCATCGACTGTGGCATGTGCGACATGGTGTGCCCCGACCTGTGCCTCGTCTGGTCGACCCATATCGACGCGGACGGCAAACCGGGCGTCACGCTGGACGGTGTCGACTACCAGTACTGCAAAGGCTGCATGCGCTGTGTCGAAACCTGTTCGACCGGCGCCATGGCACGCGAAGCTGAACTACCGGGCATGGCGGACGAACTCCGTGTTCCGCTGTTCCCCGATCTCGCCGCGACGGCAGGAGGAAGACATGCTTGACCAGGCACGCACAATCACGTCCGGCCCAGTCCGCCAGGTTCATGACTTCAAGAGCGGCAACGAGGCCGCGGCGCTCGCCGCCCGCGATATCGGCTTCCACGTCATGGGCTATTTCCCGATCACACCGTCAACGGAAGTGGCCGAGAATCTCTCCAAGATGCAGGCCGATGGCGAGCACGACATTGTCATGATTCCGGCCGATGGCGAACATGGCGCGGCTGGTATCTGCTACGGCGCCGCGCTCGGCGGTGGCCGTGTCCTTAACGCCACCTCGTCGCAGGGCCTGTTGTACGCACTCGAGCAGTTGCCCGTGCAGTCGGGCACGCGTGTGCCGATGGTCCTGAATGTTTCGACGCGCACCGTGTCGGGCCCACTCGACATCCGCTGCGACCATTCCGATATCTATTTCGTGCTCAATGCCGGGTGGATCATCCTGCTGGCACGCGATCCGCAGGCTGCCTACGACATGAACTTCTGTGCGATTCGGATCGGCGAGCATGCCGACGTGCGGCTGCCCGTGATCGTTGCTTACGACGGCTTCCTGACGAGCCACCAGAAACGACGTATCGAGCGTTTCGACGACCCGGACGCCGTCAAGGCGTTCCTCGGCGAGCGCGAGGACCCGTATACGGCACTCGACCCCGACAAGCCCGTGACGTTCGGTCCGTACATGAACGACCCCGACCTGATCAACAACAAGGTGCAGCAGCACGAGGCCATGGAGGCTGCGCGCCGCGTAATTCCCGAGGTTTTTGCCGAGTTTGCCGAGTTCTCCGGCCGCGATTACCGCACGGTCGATGCCTATCGCATGGACGACGCCGAGGTTGCGCTCGTCCTGCTCAATTCCGCGGCGGAGAATGCCAAGGAAGTGGCCGATCGCCTGCGTGATGAAGGCAGCAAGGTCGGCGTTGTCTCACCGAACGTCCTGCGACCGTTCCCGACAGACGAGATTCGCAGGGTGTTAAAGAACGTTCGCGCCGTTGTCGTCGGCGACCGCGGTGATTCTTATGGCGCAGAGGGCGGTAACCTGTCCCTCGAGGTTCGCGCTGCCCTGCAACAGGACCCTGACAACAAAACCCTGGTCATGAGCCGTGTTTACGGCCTGGGCGGCAAGGACTTTTATGACGCGGATGCTGAAGCATTCTTCCGCGAAGCGCTGACGGCGGCCGAGACCGGCAAGGTCGAGGTGCCGTTCGAGTATCACGGCGCCTACGCCGGCGATGACGCCGCGGGCCCGCCGCAGGGCTTGCCTCCGCTGCGCAGGGAAGAGGTCTCCCGCGGCATGGCCACTGTGACGCCCAACCCCGAGACCAACAAGCTCGACGTCGAGCTCAAGCCGTTGTGGGAGATGACGACGACACCGTCGCGGATCGCGCCAGGACACGGTGCGTGCCCGGGCTGCGGTTTCTTCCCGATGCTGCGCCAGGCCTACAACGTGCTCGAAGGTCATGTGGTCGTGTTGTTCCAGACCGGCTGCGCAATGGTAACGACGACCGGCTACCCGAAGACCGCGCATCGCATCACCTATATCCACAACCTGTTCCAGAACGGCGCAGCAACACTGTCCGGCCTCGTCGAGATGTACCACGAGCGCGTCCGCCGCGGTGAGATACCGGCTGTGCCCGAGGGCGAAGACATTACGTTCCTCATGGTGACGGGCGACGGCGGCATGGATATCGGCATGGGTGCGGCACTCGGTACGGCGAACCGCAACCACAAGATGATCATCCTCGAGTACGACAACCAGGGCTACATGAACACCGGCTCGCAGTTGTCCTACGCCACACCGTTCGGGCACCGCACGTCCACCAGCGAGGTCGGCAACACGCTGTCCGGCAAACGATTCCACCACAAGGACACACCGCAGATATTCGCGGCATGCAACATCCCTTACGTCTTCACGGCAAGTGAAGGCTACGCGGAAGACTTCATGCGCAAGATGTCGAAGGCGCAGTGGTACGCACAGCGTGAAGGCCTCGTGTACGGCAAGGTGCTGTCGTTCTGTCCGCTGAACTGGCGCACCGAGGACAACGCCGCGCAGGACGTGCTGCAGGCCGCGATCGACTGCTGCTTCTTCCCGCTTTACGAGGTTGAGAAAGGCGTCACGCATATCACCTATGATCCCGATGCGATCGGTCGCCGGCGAGCGGTTGCCGAATGGCTCGGCATGATGGGCAAGACGAAACACATCCTCGCACCCGAACATGCCGACCAGCTCGAGATGACCGAACAGGAAATCGACAGGCGCTGGCGCAAACTGAAAATCAAGTCCGAGCATCCGGAGCTGTAGACCATGGCAAAGATTCTCGAAAAACGTCCACTGACACCGATCACCAAGCTCTACAAGGTCGACGCACCATTGGTCGCCAGGGCTGCCAAACCCGGCCAGTTCGTCATCGTTCGTGTTCGCGACGGCGGCGAACGCATTCCGTTGACGATCGCCGACTACGATCGCGAGGCCGGTGTCCTGACCATCGTCGTCCAGGAGGTCGGTACGACGACGCATTACATGGGACCGACGATGGTTCTGCCGGGTTCCACGGCCTGGTCACCGAACGCCTGCAACAACTGATCGATGGCGACGGGCCCGGGCGGCCGGACAGTGTCGTTGCAATCGGCCCGATGCCGATGATGCGTGCCGTGACCGAGACGACGCGCGGCAAGGACATCCCGACGCTTGTATCACTCGACCCGCTCATGATCGACGGTACCGGCATGTGCGGCGGTTGCCGGGTAACCGTGAACAACGAGGTCAAGTTCGCCTGTGTCGACGGCCCGTTCTTCGATGCACACCAGGTCGACTTCGAAGAGGCCGTTCGCCGCAACAAGATGTATGTCAGGCAGGAGCAGGAGTCGAAAGACCGTAGCGCCTGCATGAAACTCGCCGTAGGACAAGACTGATGCCTGTTAAACGAGTTCAGAAGACACCGATGCCCGAACGCGACGCGGTACTGCGCTCGCACGATTTCGGGGAGGTCAACGAAGGTTACGGAATCGCGCATGCGCAGTTCGAAGCCGAGCGCTGCCTGCGTTGCCAGGACCCTGTCTGCATTGACGGCTGTCCGGTTCGCGTACCGATTCCCGAGTTCATCCACGAAGTCGCCAAGGGCGATATGCGCAAAGCCGCGGAAGTGCTGCGCTCGTCAAATCCGCTGCCGGCTGTTTGCGGCCGCGTCTGCCCGCAGGAAGTCCAGTGCGAAGAACAGTGCTCGGTGGGCATACGCTTCAAGCCCGTTGCCATCGGCTACCTCGAGCGTTTCGTCGCGGACTGGGAAATGCAGCAGTCGGACATCGACATCACGGCCAACATTAACCGCAGCGAGAAAATCGCGGTCATAGGATCGGGACCTGCCGGACTCGTATGTGCAGGCGAACTGGCGCGCCTGGGCTACCCGGTTACGATATTCGAGGCATTGCACGCGCCCGGTGGCGTACTGCGCTACGGCATTCCCGAGTTCCGCCTGCCAAAAGACGTTCTCGACTGGGAGATCGACCAGCTCAGGAAGCTCGGTGTCGAAATCCAGTGCAACGTCATCATCGGCAAGACGATTGCGATGGACCAGCTCATGGGCGAGATGGGCTTCAAGGCTGTATTCATCGGTACGGGCGCCGGGTTGCCGTCATTCATGGGTATCCCCGGTGAAAACCTCAACGGCGTTTACTCGGCCAATGAATTCCTGACGCGCGTCAACCTGATGCACGCCAACGATTTCCCGAGCGCAGATACGCCGGTCATGGTCGGCAAGCGAGTCGCGGTCATCGGCGCCGGCAACACGGCGATGGACACGGTGCGTACGGCGCTGCGCGTCGGCGCGGAGCACGGCCTGATCGTGTATCGTCGCAGCGTCCAGGAAATGACGGCGCGTGTCGAGGAACACCAGCACGCGATCGAAGAGGGCGTTGAGTTCCACTGGCTGACCAACCCCGTCGAGATCCTCGGCGACGAAGACGGCTGGGTGACGGGCCTCAAGTGCGTTCGCATGGAACTCGGCGAGCCGGACGAGTCCGGCCGTGCGCGGCCTGTGCCTATCGAAGGCTCGGAGTTCGTCATCCCGGTCGACAATGTCGTGCTGTCGATCGGCAACAGGCCGAATCCGTTGCTGCTGCAAACCACGAAAGGTCTCGAAGCCAACAAGTGGGGCTGCCTCGTCGTTCACGACAATTCGTCGGAAACGTCACGCGAGCATGTGTTTGCCGGCGGCGATGCAGTCACGGGTGCGGCGACGGTCATTCTCGCGGCCGGCGCGGGCAAGGATGCAGCCGCCGAGATTCACCAGGACCTGGGCGCCCTGGCATCCTGATCAGTGTAACCGGCCGAAACGCAGGCGCAGCAGGAGCTGCAACTGCGTTTCGGCGGGGCGCACTATTTGGTCGCTTGCAACCTCATATGTTGATGCCTGCGCGCCTGAATGGCAGCTCGCGGATACGCGTGCCCGTGGCGGCAAATATTGCGTTGGCGATCGCCGGCGTCGCCGGCGCAAACGGCGGTTCGCCGAGGCCTGATGGCGAGTTGTCACTCTGGATGAAGTGCACTTCGACTTCCGGCGCCTGGTCGATTCGCAGCAGCGGATAGTCGCTGAAATTGCCCTGTTGAGCTGCGCCATCCGCAAACGTTATCTCCAGCTGCGCCGTGCTGAGCGCGTCCACGACAGCTCCCTCGACCTGGTTCTTCGCCCCGCTCATGTTGATGACCGGACCGATATCGACACCAGAGAAGACTTTCTCGACCTTGATGCTGGAGCCGTCGGCGACCACTTCGGCGACGTGCGAGACAAAGCCGCCGTGGTCGAAGTGAAAGGCCATGCCCATTGCGCGATTGGGACCGAGCTTTCGGCTACCCCAGCCGGCTTTTTCTGCCGCTACCCGCAGCGTGCCGCTTGTGCGTTCGACATCGAGTGGTGGTTCGCCGTAAACATGCGACAGCAGGTCGAGCCGGAACTCCAGCTGGTCTCGTCCTGCCGCGAGTGCAACTTCGTCGAAGAAGCTCTGGTACGCCCAGCAGTAGGCCGAATGCCCGGGCGCACGCCACGGCCCGGTCGGCACGTTGGTCTCAATGATTGACTGTCGCAGCCTGAAGTTGGGTACGAGACCGGCAGGGTAGTGACGGGGCGACAGGCCGGCCCCGGACACCGGCTCACCATTGCGCCCGAAAGTAACGAAGTGGTGATCGAAGGCGACCATCCTGCCATCGCTGTCGATGCCTGCCCTGAAGTCGTGCCACGCGGCCGGACGATAGAAGTCGTGACGCATGTCATCTTCGCGCGTCCATTGCAGCTGGACCGGGCGGCCGATTTCCTTCGCGATCCAGGCCACCTCGACCATGAAGTCGTGGCGGAGCCGCCGCCCGAAGCCACCACCAATGCGCTCCAGGTTGACGTGAATGTCGCTTTCGGGAATGCCGAGTGTTTGCGATATCAGCTGCCGGCCGCCTCTCGGGTTCTGGCTTGGCGCCCAGAGTTCGAGCGTGCCGTCGTCACGGTACAGGGCCGTGCAGGTTTGCGGCTCCATGTTCGCGTGCGAGACAAACGGGTAGTAGTACGTGGCCTCGACAACCTGGTTTGCCGACTGCATTGCTGCGTCAATGTCGCCATCGTGGCGCATGGTATCGCCGTCACTCTCGAGCAGGGCGGTAGCTTGCCGCTTGTAGTCGCTTGTAGAGTCCGCGTGCGGCTTGTCCCACTCGACGCGCAGTTTGCGTCGTGCCGACTGTGCATCCCACCAGGTTTCTGCGACGATCGCGACGCCGGGCATCAGGCCCTCGAGGTTGTCGGTTCCTTCGACGACAAATGCATGCGTCACGCCTGGCAAATTGCGAATCTCGTCGACGTTGGCGCTCGTGACGCGTCCGCCGAAGGTCGGGCACTTCTCGAATACGGCATACAGCATTCCGTCCAGCCGTACGTCACAGCCGAACAGTGGCTGGCCGGTCAGGACTTTGTGATTGTCGACACCAGGAACAAAGCTGCCGAGCAATTTGAAGTCTTCGGGACGGCTCTTGAGCTTGAGATCCGACGGGTCGGGTACCGGCATGCCCGCGGCAGCCTCGAGCAGGTTTTCGTACGCAAGCTCGCGGCTCGATGCTGCATGCAGGACGACGCCACTGGCAGTCGTACACTCGTCTTCAGCGACGCCCCACTCGGCAGCTGCGGCCGCAACCAGGACCTGGCGTGCGGCTGTACCGGCAATGCGCAGGTCATCCCAGCCGTCGGGTGTGCCTCGGCTGCCGCCCACCACTTGTCGGCCATAACGGTCATCCAGCGGAGCCTGCTCGACCTTTACCTTGTTCCAGTCAACGTCGAGGCACTCGGCGACGACCATCGGGAACGCAGTCTTTACGCCCTGGCCGGCTTCGGGGTTCTTGCTGACGATTGCGACCGTGCCGTCCGGGTTGATGCGAACGTAGAGGTTCGCGATCCAGGCGTCGCCCGCAGTCGGTTGGTCGACCGATTTTCTCATGCAGCCGACGCCAACAAGTAGCGCACCCGAAGTGAGCAATGAAATTTTGAGGAATGAACGGCGCTTCATGAGACACCTCCTTCCCTTGCGGCCCGTTTGATGGCTTTGCGAATGCGCGGATAGGTGCCGCAACGGCAGAGCACGCCCGCCATGGCCGCGTCGATATCTTCATCCGTCGGTTCGGGGTTGCGCTCCAGCAGCGCGGCGGCGGTCAGAACCTGGCCAGCCTGGCAGTAACCGCACTGTGGAACGTCTTCTGCGTTCCACGCCTTCTGAACCGGGTGATTTCCGTCCGGATCGAGGCCTTCGATGGTCGTGATCTCGGCGCCGGCCATCGAAACGGTCGGAATCGTGCAGGACCGCATGGGGACGCCGTTCACGAGCACCGTGCAGGCACCGCAAACGCCAATGCCACAACTGTACTTGGTGCCAGTGAAATTGAGCTTGTCCCGCAAGGCCCAGAGCAACGGCATGTCCGGGCCAACGTCAAGGGTGTGCGACTGTCCATTGATGCTCAAGGTTACTGCGCTCATAAGGGACCCTCCAGGTCTGGCCAGGACAGTGTCACGTTACGCCTGCCGGCCCGCAATCTGAATAGCGGAAATCCGCAGGCTTCCTGCCGTTGCGCCCTCAGTGCCCCGACTCCGCATGTGCGTCGTGCACGTAGATTGCCCGTTCGTGTGAAAATGCCTTGAAGCCGAAGAAGCCGTGATAACTGCCCATCCCGCTCTGGTTGACCCCGCCGAACGGCAACCGGTTTTCGAGGTAATGGGAAAAGAAACCGTTGACGGTTACACCGCCGGACGACGTCTCGTTGAGCAGCTTGTCGATGACGTCCTGGTTGTCGCTGTAGATGTACATCGCCAGTGGCTTGTCGCGTTCTTCGATGTATTTGACGACGTCGTCGATGTCGTCGTAGGTCATCACAGGCACGATCGGCGCGAAAATTTCTTCCTGCATGATCAGCATGTCGGGCGTGACATCGGTCAACAGCGTCGGGTGGATGGTGCGGTCGTCTTCCTCGAGAATGCCGCCAACGGCAACCGTGGCGCCCTTGGCGACGGCGTCGTCGAAGAGCTTCTTGACGCGGGAGAAGTTACGCGGATTGACGATCTGAGAGATGCTTTCCTTGTTTATGTGGCCGTTGTCGGTGTACAGGTTCTCCCTGACCCTGGCCTGGAACTCGCTGACCAGCTGGTCTTTCTGCTCCTCCCTGATGAACAGGTAGTCCGGGGAGATGCAGGCCTGTCCTCCGTTGAACTGCTTGGCCGCTGCCAGGTCCGCGGCGATCTTCTGCATGTCGGCAGTGTCGTCGACGATGACAGGGGATTTGCCGCCCAGCTCCAGCGTGACGGTCGCCAGGTTTTTTGCGGCAGCCGCCATGACCAGTTTCCCAACCCGTGTGCTGCCGGTGAAAAAGATGTGGTTGAAAGGCAGTTCAAGCAAGGCAGTTGCGACGTCGACGTCTCCCTCGATCAGTGCGACTTCCTTTTCGTCGAAGGCCTCGCTGATGATCTTCGCAGCTACCCTGGCCGTTGCCGGGCACAGGTCGGACAGCTTGACGATGCAGGAGTTGCCGGCTGCAACGGCCGCCGCAAGGGGGCCCAGCGCGAGGCCGAGCGGGAAGTTCCAGGGGCCCAGCACCAGGCAAACGCCACGCGCTTCGTAAACGATCTTCGCCCTGTCGTTCTCGTTCATGGAAGGAACCACTTCTACCGGTTGCATCCATTCGCCGAGGCCATCGATATTCCGGTCGATATTGGCCATCACGCCTGCATATTCAGTAACCCTTATCTCGGCTTCGGGCTTGCGGACGTCCTGCTGCACAGCCGCGACGATCTCGTCACCGTGCGCCTCGACAGCCGACTTCAGTTTTTGCAGCTTGGCTTGGCGCTGCTCGGCCGTGGAAGTCTTCATCTCCCACTGGTGATCTCGTTGCAGCGCAAAGATGCGCTTTATTTCTGCGAAGACGTTCTGTTCTTTGTTGCTGCCAGAGCTGGGCACGAGATTTTCTCCATTCAACAAGCAAGCGGTCCTGGGCTTTGATCGTGAAGTATAATCGCAACCGGACCGGCAGAGAGGCGCGCTCGTCATCTTTGAGCCACGTAAGTCGGCAGGCAACATCTTGCCCGGCGTCATGGAGGCCGTGTCGTAGCAGGACAGAAAAAGTGATGTCAGATCGAAACCGTTTCTTGGCTGCCGCCGTCATCTTCGTGGCTTTGCTGCTCACGGCCGGCACGGCGCCAGCAGAGAACCAAGCAGGGACTCGCCCCAATCTCGGTGGTGCACCCGACGAGGTTACGGTCGGGATCGGGCTTCTGGACGTCGTCGACATCGACAACCGCCAACAGGTGTTCACGGTCGATATTTTTGTACAGATCCAGTGGCGGGATCCGCGGCTCGCGATAGAGGGCGACGTCACGGATGACTACCGTACGTTTGCCGTGAGCGACATCTGGACGCCACGCCTGACTGTTGTTAACAGCCGCGGCCTCGATGTGCTGCTGCCTGAAGTGGTTACAGTGGACCGGCAGGGCAACGTCGAACTCCGACAGCGGCTGGCAGGTCCGCTGGCCGTCGAGCTCGACTTGCGCGACTTCCCGTTCGACACGCAACTGCTGCCGATCGAGATCGTGTCCTACCAGTACTCCCCGGACGAACTCGTCTTCTCGCCCGCAAGCAAGCTGGTTGCCAGGCTCGATGATCTGTCGGGCAATGGCTGGGCGTTCGCGCTTGTCGAGCCCGAGATATCGGTCTACCGGCTGAGCGACAGTGGCCCGGGGAGTTCACTGTTGACGTTTGCAGTATTGGCGAAACGGGACGCGGGCTACTATACGCTGACGCTGGCGTTGCCAATGACACTGATCCTGTTTCTCGCCTGGATGGCGCACTGGCTGCCGCCGGACCTCGTCCCCGCGAGGATGGGGATCGCCAGCGCAACGGTCTTCTCGCTGATCGCGTTTGGTGTCAGTTTCCGGCTGACGCTGCCGCCAATTGCCTACCTCACTATCGCTGATCGGTTTGTCGTGTATGCGAACGTGCTGGTGCTATTGTCATTGATTGTCACCGTGGTCTCGACGCGGTGGATCACCAGCGAGAGGGAAGCTGCCTCGATTCGCCTTTGCCGCTACTCCCGGCTGGCGTTTCCGTGGCTGTATGTTCTCGTAACCCTGCTGGCTTTCACGACGTGATAATGCCCACACGGTTCCTCGGGCATGGCAGTCCGGTTACCACACGTAGGCATAGCTCAGTGAATACATCTCGAAGTCGCCGCCGGAACGCGTGCTGATTCCGGCACTGAAACTGGTTCGAATCGCGTGGCGCCGTGAGATCGGGAACACGAGCGTCAATCCGGCACGGGAGTTACGTTGCAGGTCGTCCCTGAACTCGCTGCCAACGCGCGTCTCGCCGCCCCGGTAGTAGTTGGCATCGAGCGAGGCCCAGAAACCCGGACGGATTCGCTTTACGAGGTGCATCTCGGCCGAGATGATCGGGTCCTGCTCGCGCGTTTCGCCGAGAAATTCGTCGTTGTCGCCGAAAAACCAGGCGCCTACCTCGATCTCGAACAGCCATGTCCTCTGCAGAGGGATGATCATGCCGATAGCAGGCTTCGCGGACCAGCGATTCGTGCCGAGGTTGAGCAGCCGGTCGCTGTCGTATTCCCCGGTCGGCGCCTGTACCAGGAGACTGGCACCGATAATCGTCCTCGGCTGTGCGCGAAGTGCCTGGAAGCCCTCGATATCCATCGCTGGTGCGCCGCGCAGGTTGATGGCCAAGCGGAAGCGGGCGTCGGTCAGGCCAACGGTCTTCCTGCGGCGAAATTCACCCTCGACGACACCTTCCGTTACGCCGTGGGCATAAGGCAGGCTGAACTGCGCTGATGCCGAACGTCCGAACAGGTTGAGCGAGCGCTGGTAGCTCACCTGCAGGTAGTCGATGTTCGACTCGACGCCGGTGACCGGCAACGAAGGATCGATGACGATATCACCGGTATTGCGCTGGTATCCTAAAACGAGCACGTTGGTGCCGACCGGCGCTGGCCAGTAGGCCCGCGGCGTCAACTCCTGTGCAGTGGCGCCACCGCAAATCAC
>JARRLQ010000011.1:0-11856 GCA_037386905.1 Woeseiaceae bacterium | reverse complement strand
TCCCGACGAGCAGGATAAGACAGGACATGGACCGGTTCGGCATGCGTATAACTGTAATCGAACGACGCCTGTTGCGCATCAAGGCAGGCTAGAAGGGGTGCACCCTCCCAGCCATAGGTATTTGCCACGCTCAACGCCCGGAGCCGTTCCTGCGGGACGAGAGATCGTCTAGAATCGGTAATTCCCCCTTCAGGATGGAAATGCGGATGAACACCAACACCAGGCTCGCAGCATTTGTATTTGTTACCTGCTCAATTTTGCTGCTGGTCGGTCCCGATGCCTGGGCGCAACGTGCGGGGCAATCGGTGACTGTAAGGACCGGTACCGTCACCGGCATGAAATCGGTCGATCTGAATGACGGCAATGCGCTGGGTGGCGCGCTGGTCGGCGGAGCCGTCGGTGCGGCTCTGACGCGCTCCAGCAAGGGCTCAAGCCGGCGCGATCGCAACGCCGCGATCGGCGCGGTTCTCGGTGGTGCGTCAGCGGCGTCAAAGACCAGGCCCGGCAGGATCTACACGGTGACGACCAATGAGGGCACGGTCGTGCAGATCGCAACCGAGCAAACGGAAATTCGTGCCGACGATTGCGTGTACATCGAGGACACTCGCGGTGGCGCGAATATCCGGCGCGCCCCGGCCACGGCGTGTGCCGCAGACACGCAGGAGGTCCTGAAAGACCCGGTGGTCGCCGAGGAGCTGCAGCAAGACGCTGAAAAATGTGCCGTTGCCAAGCAGGAGCTGGTCTATGCCGAGAGCGATGCCTCCGTCGACCGCGCCGTGCGCAAGATCGAATTGCTGTGCTACGACTGATGCGCACGACTGCATGGACCACGAGCTTGCTGGCAGCAGTGCTGCTGGCAGGCTGTGCCAGGTTCGGGGCTGTCGACGGTGTTGAAAACCTGTGGCGTGAAGTGCCGGCCGACGCATTTGAAAAAGGCGTTACGACCCAGGCGGACGTGCTCGATCTGTTGGGTCCGCCCTCGCAGCTGATCAGCCTGCAGGACCAGACGGTCTACTACTACCTGACGGACGTGACGTCGGGTGAGGGCAAGATATTTATCGTCTGGAACCAGATCAGCGCCGACACACGCTACGATCGCGCTATCTTTTTCTTCGGTGCCGACGGCGTCTTGCAGGAATTCGCGTTTAGTAAAGAACAGGTTGCGCGGTAGGGCCCCGGACGTGCGGCAGTCGCGGTTCGCCTGGTGGATCCTGCTTGCCGCCATCGCTGTCCAGGCCAGCTGCGCGCACCTGGATCACGACCTTGGCGCGCCACTATCTGCCGATTCGCTCGACGACATCGCCGACGGCAGCCACTATGCCACGGTGCTCGAGCGGTTCGGTCCACCGACGAAGGTGAGCGCGCTTTCGGACGGAATGGCGTTCCTGTATGAACACGTTTACCTGGTGGAGCGCCAGTACGGCCTGATCCTGCCGGGAGAGATTGGCAATTGGATCAAGGCCGTCTATGCGTCCGCGGATGCCGATGTCGAAGTGCTGCTGTTCATCTTCGACAGCGACGGCCTGCTGCAGGGTGCCGATGCGCAGACCTGGAGCGCGGATGCCGGCGCCGGCATGTCGATGACCCTGATCTTTTCCGCGGGCAGCTTCACCGATACGCAGCAGTACGAGTCGTCGCCGACCGATCTGCTCGACTGGGGAAGGTCGCTGACGGAGCCGCTGCTGGTGTCGCTCAATGCGCGGCAGTCTCTCGAGAACGGCGAGAACGGCCTGGAGCTGACGACGAGTTCGGATGGCATCGGCCAGCACACGCTGGAGCTGAAAGCCGACTAGACAGTTGAAAATGTACTGGCGGCTGTCCATGGCGCGGCGGCTCCTGTTACTGCTGTCCGCCGCCGAAGATTTATGCCGATGGCCGCATCGACCCGTTCGCCAGTAACGATGCAGCCGGGCTCGAGGGCCAACCGGTAATGTTGTATGCCACGGACCGGATGTCCGGAAATTACCTGGCACGTGGCGAGCGGGTTAGAGCCGCGCCACAACCTGCTTGATCGATGGGTCGTCCGGGTTACTGCTGACCCTGAAGCCGAGTGTCCTGACGAGGTCGAGCATCTTGCTGTTGTCGCCCAGGACCTGTCCCTCCATTTCGGACAGGTCGCGATCGCGAGCGACTTCCATCAGGTCCTTCATCAGGATGTGCCCGATACCCCGGTGCTGCCAGTCGTCCGATACCGTCAACGCGAATTCGCAGCTGGTCTTGTCGAGGTTCGTCGTATAGCGGGCGACCCCGATCTGCTCGTCCTTGCCATTTACCGATGTAACGGCAATCAGCGCCATTTCGTTGTGGTAGTCGATCTGCGTAAAACGCACCAGCATTTCCTGGCTCAATTTCTGCAGCTGGTTCATGAAGCGGTAGTATCGTGATTCGGCCGACAGCTCACGGACGAATCGATCCTCCATCTCGGCGTCTTCAGGTCGAATCGGGCGCACGACGATATCGCTGCCGTCATTGAGTTGCAGCTTCCGTACCAGGTGTGTCGGGTATGGATGGATGGCGAGATGGCTGTAGCGATCCGTCGAGGGCTTCGGGTACCCGACCACGATGCGTGCATCGACGGCAACGGCACCGTTCTCGTCGGCGATCACCGGGTTTATGTCCATTTCCTGGATCCACGGCAGTTCGCACGCCATGCTGGATACGGCAAGCAGCGTGTCGACAAGGTCGTCCATGTCGATGGATGGCATATGCCTGAACTCACCGAGCAGCTTCGCAACCTTCGTGCGCTGAATCAGGTCGTGGGAAAGTCGATGGTTGAGCGGGGGCAACGAGATTGCCGAATCGCCCATGACCTCGACAGCGGTTCCCCCACTGCCGAAACTGATGACTGGCCCGAACACCGGGTCACGGATAATGCCGATCATCAACTCCCTGCCATTCGGGCTGCGGTGCATGCGCTCTATCGTTACGCCGGATATCGTGGCGTCAGGCACTTTCTTCTTTACGCCTTCGACGAGTTGCTTGTAGGCGCCACGCACTTCCTGTGCCGAATTGATGTTGAGCCTCACGCCGCCGGCGTCGGATTTGTGCGAGATGTCGGTGGACAGGACTTTCATCGCGATCGGGAAACCAATGGACTCGGCGATCACGAGCGCCTCGTTCGGGGAGTGCGCAACAGAGTTTTGCACCGTGCGGATACCAAACGCATTCAGCACTGCCATCGATTCCGGTTCGGTAAGGATATTGCGGGATTCCTTGAGCACGGATTCGATGATCAGTCTCGCGCCATCCCGGTCGGGTTCTTTCTGACCGCGCGTCAATGGAGCAGGCGTCTGCAACAGCAGGCGCTGGTTCTTGTTGTATCGAGCGAGATACGAAAACGCGTCGACCGCATTCTCGAGCGTGTGGAAGTCGGGGACGTGCGCGTTGTTGAAAATCTCGCGGGCTGCGGCGACCTGGCCACCGCCCATCCAGCTCGAAATGACGGGCTTCTTGCTGTTCTTTGCCGCCGCGACGACAGCCTCGGCAACTTCGGTCGGGCGCGTCATCGCCTGTGGGGTCAGTATGACAACAGCGCCGTCGACACCCGGGTCCGCGAGGCATAGGTCGAGAGTCTCCTTGTAGCGGTCGGGAGGTGCGTCGCCGATGATGTCGACCGGGTTGTTCCGCGACCAGACCGAAGGCAGCACGTGGTCCAGCGCTGCGATCGTCTCCGCGCCGAGCGTGCTGAGTTCGATGCCCTGGTCCGTCGCCCTGTCTGCCGCCATGACGCCCGGACCGCCGCCGTTGGTGATAATGACGAGCCGCTCGGACGCGCTGCGGTAGCGAGGCGTGGACAACGCCTTGGCAGCCGCGAACAACTGGCTGACGGTCTCCACGCGCAGCACGCCTGAACGGGACAATGCAGCGGAGAATGTCCTGTCACTGCCGACGAGGGCGCCGGTATGCGACATCGACGCTTCCGCACCTGCGGCATGGCGCCCGACCTTGAGTGCGATAACGGGTTTTGCCCGGGCAGCAGCGCGCACGCTGCTCATGAAACGGCGCGCATCCTTGATGCCTTCTATATATAAGAGTATCGCCTGCGTGTTCGGGTCCGCCGCCAGGTAGTCGAGGTAATCCCCGAAATCGAGATCGGCGCCGATACCGGTCGAAACAACGGCAGAGAAACCGATCTCGTTACTTTCGGCCCAGTCCAGAATGGCTGTGCAGATTGCGCCGGACTGCGACACCAGCGCGAGGGAACCGGGCCTGGCCATATTGTTGCCAAAAGTGATATTGAGACCGATATCCGGACGGATCAGCCCCAGGCAATTCGGACCCATCATGCGGATGCCGTAGCGCCGGACCAGGTCAGTGACCCGGTCTTCGAGCCGGCGGCCCTCCGGTCCGATCTCGCGAAAACCGGCCGACAGGATCATCATCATGCGTATGCCGCGTTCGCCACACGCTTCAACGATCGACGGAATCGTTTTTGCCGGTGTTGCAACGACGGCAAGGTCCACGATTTCTTCGATGTCGTCGAGCGAGGCCCAGGCCTTTTCGCCCTGCACGGTTTCACGTTTGGGGTTAATGCCGTAGATCTTTCCCGTGAAGCCCGAGCTCAGCAGGTTTTTGAATACGACACCACCCACCGAGTCAGTGCGGTCGCTGGCGCCGAACAGGGCGACGCTGCGTGGCGTAAACAGGGAGGTCAGGTAATGATGGTTCATGGGATAATGGTGGCTGTGGATTAGCGAGAAGTGAATCGTGCGAACTGCTTATATTACGCACCCCGCATGCCAGCAACATGACACTGGCGCTGCGCACCCCGAATGCGCGAGCCGGCTGTATGCGATCGAGGACCAGTTCATCTCGACGGGCCTGAGGGACGCGCTTCTCTACGTCGACGCGCCGGACGTCACTCCGGAACAGCTCCTGCGCGTCCATACGCTGGAGCACATTGAGACAGTTTCGGCCACGATCCCGGACAGCGGTTATGACCGCCTGGACCCCGATACGGTCGTTAGTCCTGACTCACTTTCTGCGGCGTTCCGTGCGGCGGGAGCCCTCGTGGCCGCCGCGGATCTTGTTGTGACTGGTGAAATGGACTCGGTGTTTTGCGGCGTGCGACCGCCTGGCCACCATGCGGAAAGCAATCGCGCCATGGGTTTCTGCCTGTTCAATAACGTCGCCGTCGGCGCGGCGCATGCCCTCGAGGCCCATGGCATTGGCAAGGTGGCGATCCTGGATTTCGATGTTCACCAGGGCAACGGTACAGAAGAGATCTTTGCTGATGACGATCGCGTGCTGTTTTGTTCGACTTTCGAGCATCCATTCTATCCGTTCACTCCTGTACCTCCGAATGCCGCCAACCGCGTCAATGTCCCGCTCGAAGCCACGGCGAAGAGCGAGGAATTCAGGACGGCGGTCACCGATCAATGGATTCCGGCAATAGAGCGATTCGAGCCGGAGATGATCTTTGTATCGGCAGGCTTCGATGCTCACGTCGATGACGAGATGTCACACGTCAGCCTCACCGATGCGGACTACCGCTGGGTAAGCGAGCAAATCGTCGACGTTGCGTCGGGTTCCGCAGCGGGGCGCATCGTCTCGACTCTCGAGGGCGGTTACGAACTCAAGAGCCTGGCGCGATGCGTGGAGATGCACATTCGTGTGCTTATGGGCCTCGCAGCCGGCTAAAACCAGCTGTTTGCGATCAAAGCTCCACGCGGCGTAATCGCAATGCGTTCGAGATGACCGAGACCGACGACATGCTCATTGCGGCCGCCGCAACCATGGGTGACAGCAGCAGTCCAAGGAACGGATACAGTGCGCCCGCGGCAATCGGTACCCCGACGGCATTGTAGGCAAAGGCAAAAAACAGGTTCTGCTTGATGTTCCGTAGCGTTGCCTTCGCGAGCTTTCTTGCGCGGACCAGCCCGGTGAGGTCGCCGCGCATCAACGTGATTCCGGCGCTCTCCACCGCCACATCCGCACCGGTGCTCATCGCTATACCAACATCCGCGGCCGCGAGCGCCGGCGCATCGTTAATGCCGTCGCCGGCCATCGCGACGTGGGCCCCGGCGGCATGCAACTCATCGACCAGCGTCTTCTTGTCTTCTGGCAAAATCCCGGCCCGAACCTCGTCGATACCGAGCTGACGAGCGACCGCCTCGGCGGTACGCTGGTTGTCTCCTGTCGCCATGATTACTTTGAGCCCCAGGGAGTGCAGCTCGCGAATTGCACTTGCGGTGCTGTCCTTGATCGGGTCAGCAACGGCGACGATTCCGGCCAGGCGATCGTCAACGGCGACAAACATGGCTGTCTTGCCCTTGGCGCGCAGTGCATCGGCACGCTCCTCGGCATCACCCGTGGCAAGCCCAAGTTCGCTCATCATGGCGCTGTTGCCGAGCGCGACAGCCCGCCCGTCCACCACGCCCCTGACACCTTTACCTGTGATGGCGTCGAATTCTCCGGCCCGACCCGGGTCCAGTTCGCGGGCCAGCGCACCGGAAACGATCGCCTCGGCCAGCGGGTGCTCCGAGCCGCGTTCCAGCGCGGCAGCAAGCGACAGCACTTCGTCTTCGCCCAGACTCCCGATGGCCACAACATCCGTCAATTGCGGTTTGCCCTCGGTCAGCGTGCCGGTCTTGTCGACGACCACGGTGTCGACGCGCGCCATGCGCTCCAGCGCTTCGGCGTCCTTGATGAGAACGCCGGCCTGCGCGCCGCGTCCCGCGGCAGTCGTGATCGAGATCGGAGTAGCAAGTCCCAGCGCGCAGGGACAGGCGATGATCAGCACCGAGACGGCGGAGACGATGGCAAAGCTCAGTGCCGGCTCGGGGCCGACGGTAAACCAGGTGACGAATGCCACGACAGAGGCGGTGACCACGGTAGGTACAAAAATCGACGACACGCGGTCCGCAAGTCCCTGGATCGGCGCCCGGGAACGCCGCGCGCCGGCGACCATCTCTACGATCTGCGCGAGCACGGTATCGGCGCCTACTTGCGTCGCGCGGATCGCGAGCGTGCCATTCTTGTTGATCGTGCCCCCGGTCACGCCATCGCCCTCGGTCTTCTCCACGGGCACGGGCTCGCCGGTAATCATGCTCTCGTCCACCGACGAGCGCCCTTCGACCACCTCGCCGTCGACCGGCACGCTCTCGCCCGGGCGAACGCGGAGCAGGTCGCCCGCGATGATGTTGTCGAGCGGCGCGTCGTACTCCGTACCGTCAGGTAGAATCCTGCGTGCGGTCTTGGGGGCGAGATCCATTAGTGCGCGGATCGCATCGCCGGTGCGCTCGCGGGCGCGCAACTCGAGCACCTGTCCAACAAAGACCAGGGCAATGATGACGACGGCGGCCTCGTAATAGGTGGCGACCTCCGTGCCCATCCGATACTCGTCGGGGAATACGCCCGGTGCGAACGTGGCAACCAGCGAATAGGTATAGGCTGCGCCGACGCCGAGCGAGATCAGGGTCCACATATTGGGGGAAAGGTTGCGAATTGAGTCCAGCCCACGCCGGAAAAACGGCCGCGCAGCCCAGAGCAGGACCGGTGTCGCCAGCATGAACTCCACGTAGACTGACAACTGATGGCCAAGCCAGTCGCGTACTGGCAGCCCCACCATCCCTCCCATCGCCAGGATCATAAGCGGCACGGCTGCGGCTGCGCTGATCCACATCCGACGGGTAAAGTCGGTCAGTTCTTCACTCGGTTCGTCCGACGGAACCATGGGCTCCAGTGCCATTCCACAGATTGGACAACTGCCGGGTTCGTCGCGAATGATCTCGGGGTCCATGGGGCAGGTCCACTGCACGCCGGGCTTCGGCCGTTGCTTCGCTTTTTCAGCATTGCCCGAGGCGTAGAAGTACGGGTCCGCATTGAATTTGGTCTGGCAGCCTTTGCCGCAGAAGTACCAGGTGTCTCCGCGCCAGTCGGCAGATCGCGCACCTTCGACCATCTTCACCTGCATGCCGCAGATCGGGTCGGTTGCGACGGGCGCGTCGTGGTGATTCGAGTGTTCAGTCATGTTGGCTACCGCTGCCGGGCTTGTGGTCCCGGCCCTAATTAAAAAACGCCCGGGCGTAGCCCGGGCTGCAATGATAAATGAATTACTTCGCCGCTTTGATCTTTCCTACCGCTTCTGCGGTCGTCCACAAGTCGTTGGCGACGTAGCGGAAGTTGGTAATCGCCGCGAGGTAACCATCTCCTTCGGGAAGCTTGGCGGCTGCGGTCGCATCTCTGACAACGGCCACTTCGAAACCCTGCTCGAGGAGTTCGTAAAGATGCGCTTGCGTGCAGAGGTTGGCCGACATGCCGCTCAAAATTACTTTCTTAACGCCACGCTTGCGCAGCTGCAGGACGAGGTCGTTGGTTTCCGGTCCGTAAATCTTGTGCGGGCTCGTTACGACTGTTTCGCCGTCGAGAATCTGCGCCTTGTATTGGGGCATGAAATCGGAGCCGGAGCCGTCAAACCCTGCGGTCGTGTAGGGGCCCTCGCGGTCGAACATGCCAATCGCATGCATCAGCTTCTCGAGCGGGCCTTCAAAGTGCCAGCCGTGATCCGACGGGTAGTAATGATGTGGTGACACGAATACGGGCAGCCCTTCAGCCTTGGCGGTGTCGAGAAGCTTGCCGATGTTCTCGACCGTACCGAGTTCGGTAACGCTTTCGCCGACCACGCCCCAGGTAACACCATCCGGGCTCAGGAAGTCGATCTGCGGATCGGTGATGACGAGCGCTGTGTCGCTCAATGAAACGTTAACAGACGTTGCTGGCAATGCCGGCTCTTCGGGGTCCGCATACTTCGCCAGAGGCTGCTCCTGGGCAGAGGCGGTAACGGCGAAGGCGAGACCGATGAGCAATGCGATGGCTTCGAAACGAATGTGCCTGAATTTAATTGTCTTCATGATTTTCTCCATTGGGTTGAAAAGCTGATTGGGGTCAGGCCGCGCTGGCGACGTTCTTGTCGGAAAGCCGCTGGTCAAGTTCCCCGCTCTGTTCGAGGGCAGAGAGGTCGTCGAAACCGCCGATATGGCGGCCATTGATGAAGATCTGCGGAACAGAGGTGTGGCCACTGCGCTCGCGCATTTCCAGCTCGCGACCAGCTTTGTCAGTGGTCAGGTCGATGGCTTCGAACGCCACGCCTTTACGCGTGAGAAGTGCGAGGGCGCGCTGGCTGTAGGGGCACCAGTCCTTGAAGTAGATTTCCGTGTGGGCCATGAGTGTGTCTCCGTTGTTGCCTGATGTGGGAGACATTCTCGTGATGATTGACGAGTGTTTCTATACCTAATAAGATCAGTTTTTATAACTAATCGTCTACTATGGAAGTTCTTTCAGACATTCTCGAAGGCCTGAGAGCGACGGGCAGCGTCTATTTCTGCGACTTCCTCGTGCCGCCGTGGGAGCTGCGCTACGAGCGCGAGGAGCGGGCGATGTTTCACCTGGTGCGCCGCGGCCGCGGCCGGTTGGAGGTCGGTGACGAGGCCTTTGATCTCGAAGCCGGAGATTTCGTGTTCCTTTCTCCCGGGTTCGATCATCGCGTATATGCGCACGACAACGACGAATCGCGGACGCTGCTGCTGTGTGGCTATTGCAGCTTTGACGCTATCGAAGACGATGCCTTGCTTCGTGCGCTGCCGGACTACGTCCTGATTCGCAGCGAAGAGCTCGAACAGTGGCCGTGGTTGCGACGAACGCTCGAGCACCTCAGTGCCGAATACATGTCCGGCGCACCCGGCAGCGAACTGACCGTCAACAAGCTGACCGAGGTGCTGCTGGTTCAGTTGCTGCGCGCGGATTTCGGGCGCAATACGGACGTCGGCGTGGTGGCGGCACTCGAGGACAAGCGAGTCGCGCGCGCATTGGCGGCGGTGCATGAGGATCCGGGGAGCAGCTGGACTATCGAAAGCGCCGCCGAGCTGGCATCGATGTCACGCTCTGGTTTCGCCAGGCGTTTCAAGGAGCTGCTCGACATGAGCTTCTTCGATTACCTGACCCGGCTACGCATGCGTAACGCGCGCCGGCTGCTTGCTACCTCAGCGTTGCCAGTACCGCTGGTCGCCGAGAAAGTTGGTTACCAATCGGACCTTGCGTTTGTCAAAGCCTTTAAGAAATTGCATGGCAAGACGCCAAGAGCGTATCGACTTTCGTCCAGTGGCAACGGAGTTGCCTGAGTCAGATCTGCACTCGCGCTGTGTAACTAGTTTGGCGGATCGGGAAGATTTGTTAGGGGACCCCAACCGTAACTTGGGTCCGGTAGCCCACCCTCGGGGTAGTTGAAGGACGCACTATACATCTCGTACAAGGCGCCGTGGACCACGGGATCCGAGTCCCCGAAGCCGATCACTTTTCGGCTGACGATTGTGCCATCGGTCTTTTCGATCCATACCGAGGCCTTGCCACCCTCGATGCTGCTGTTGGCCTGGTAGGTAGCGCCCTCTTCGGCAACGATCTCGAGTCCCTGCATGCCGCGGAGGTCGTCAGCCTCGATAATCGCAACGTTCTCGCTGATGTAGTCGATTTGATCGTCGGTCATCCCGGTGTTGCGAACAAAGATGTGATAGTAGAGGTCGTTCATTTGCGTGAACATGTTGCCGCCGAAGTGCGGTACGTATACGACTCTCACGCCAACGACCGTGGTTCCGGGGCGGATTTTGTAAGTGGCGTCGTAGGGCGAGTTGGTCTTGAAAATCGCACGCGTTTTGAGCTGCGCCTTGTTAATGCCGGCTGGTTCGAGCGCGTCATCGCCGGCGACCTCGAAGAAGTAGAAGAACCGCGTGTCACCGCGTTCGACAAGCCGATTTTGCAGATAAGCCCCCGGGCCTTCAGGCGGGTGATACGTGGGCATCGGGCCGCAGCCGGCCACTAGCAGGACTGTGACAATGGCAAGGGTAGGTCTCGCGATGAAACTCAAAATACCCATCTATACGTCTCGGGGCTCCATTCGAGATCCGGGAATGTGTAGACCACACGGTCTGCTTCGACAACCGGCGGCACGAGGTAGAATCGCTCGAGTTCTCGTCGAGTGGCAGGGTACAAGAGTTTGAAGCACTGCGACTCCCCGTATACCTGCACATCGTCCAGCCCCGGGTCGTTGTCATCGCATCGTGAGATCAGCTTTGGCTCAATGTTGTCCTCGCCGCCGTCGGGCCGGACCAGGATATCGCCAAGACTAAGCATGACAAGGCTGTTTGTTCCGAGCTCAACAAAGACAAACAGAACAAAGTCCTCGTCACCATTGTCACTTCCGGAGCCAGGAATCGGGATGATCGGAAGAAACGGCCCGATCGCAATCAGGTTGGAGCCGAGTGAGCCCGGGAAAAACATGATCTGACTTTCGCCAATCTGGTAACAGGCCTCACCGCATCCGTCTGCGAGCGGGTCTACCGCGACGGCATCCTGCGGCGATCTTGAATAGCTGGTGGTTGAATCTGCTTTGTGGGAATGCGTTTCGCCGACAGCGGCTATCAATTCACAGCCGCTCAGGATCGGGATACACGACAGTGCGAAGAGCGCAGGAAAGATGAATCGAAATCGCAACATATAATTAAGTATAGGCTATGGCGTCCGGTCTTTAGCCTCCCAGCAACAATACAGGGTAGAATTCTGAAACAAAGGGGGGGTGCGTGACGACATTGATCCGCGAGCTGAAGCGCCGCAATGTGTTTCGCGTAGGCGCTGCCTATGTTGTAACGGCCTGGCTGCTGATTCAGGTCGCGGAAACGCTGTTTCCGCTGTTCGGATTCGGTGATGCGCCGGCTCGACTGGTCGTCATCGTACTGGCGGTCGGTTTTATTCCTGTGCTGGTCGGTGCATGGCTCTTCGAACTCACTCCCGAGGGGCTGAAAAAAGAAAAGGATGTTGACCGCGGCTACCGCTCCGACGAGTCGGTCAGTCGAAAACTGGACTTCG
>JARRLQ010000010.1:0-45787 GCA_037386905.1 Woeseiaceae bacterium | reverse complement strand
TGGGCGGCACCTGGGATCTTTTCCGCTATCCCGGCATTCGCTCTGACAGCGACATGCACACCCTTGGTTACAACTTCAAGCCCTGGACGGAATCCAAGGCGATTGCCGACGGTCCCGCCATCCTCAGGTACATCCATGAAACCGCGCACGAGTTCGACGTCAACGACCACATTCGTTACAACAGTCGGGTGAGCAGCGCCTCGTGGTCGTCCGACGATGCGAGTTGGTCGATCACGGTCCAGGGCGACGGCGAAGAAGCGCACGTCATTCGCTGCAACATGTTGTTGATGTGTTCCGGGTACTACAACTACGAGCATGGCTACCTGCCAGAGTTCCGGGGCACGGAACGGTTCAAAGGCGACGTCGTCCATCCGCAGTTCTGGCCGGAGGATCTCGACTACGCTGGCAAGAAAGTGGTTGTCATCGGCTCAGGTGCGACGGCGATGACGCTGATTCCGGAGATGGCGAAGGACGTCGGGCACATCACCATGCTGCAGCGCTCGCCGACGTACGTCATCTCGTTTCCGGACGAGGACATCATCGCGAATTTCCTGCGCGTGATCCTGCCCGAGAAGTGGGCCTACGCGATCACGCGCTGGAAGAACATCAACTTCCAGCAATGGATGTATGGCCAGACGCGCAAGCGGCCGGCAACGGTCAAGCGAGTCCTGCTGGGCAGGGTCCGAAAGGAACTGGGCGAGGACTACGACGTCGAGAAGCACTTTACTCCTGCTTATGACCCGTGGGACCAGCGCCTGTGCCTCGTGCCGAACAGTGACCTGTTCGAGGCGCTGCGCTCGGGCAAGGCCTCGGTCGTTACCGATACGATCGATACGTTTACCGAGGACGGCATCCTGCTCGAATCTGGCGAGGAACTCGAGGCGGACATCATCGTCACGGCAACGGGCCTCGATTTGCTGGTCCTCGGCGGTGTCGAGTTTGCCGTGGATGGCGAGCCCGTCGATTTTTCGAGGTCGATTACATACAAGGGCCTGATGATGTCCGGTGTGCCGAATCTCGTCTCGACGTTCGGCTATGTCAACGCCTCCTGGACCTTGCGCGCCGACCTGATCGCGGAGTGGTTCTGCAGACTCGTCAATCTCATGGACGCGACCGGTACTCTGCAGTGCACACCGACACTCAGGGCCGAGGACAGGGACATGCCACTCAGGCCCTATATCATGAATTTTTCTTCGGGCTATATACAAAGGGTACTTGCCGATTTGCCCAAGCAGGGTGATCGTCCGCCGTGGGCGAATCCGCAGGACTACCTGAAGGACCGCAAAATGTTCCACAAGGACCCGATCGACGACAGTGCGTTGGTGTTCAGCAACCCGTCACGACGCGAATGCGCCTGAATGCGGACTTTTCGAGGCGTGTCGTCATCCGTCCCCGGGACTATGAGTGGGTCGACTCGCCGATGCCCGGTGTCGAGAGAATGATGCTCGATCGTATCGGCGACGAAGTCGCGCGGGCAACATCACTGGTTCGCTACGCACCCGGCAGTACATTTTCCCGGCATGTGCACACGGGCGGGGAGGAGTTCCTCGTACTCGAAGGTGAGTTTGGCGACGAGCACAATACCTATCCGAGAGGCACTTACGTGAGAAACCCGATCGGTACGTCACATACTCCGAGAGTTGCTGACAGCGGCTGCACCATCTTCGTCAAGTTGCAGCAATTCGATGAGAAAGATGACAGGCAATTTTCGCTGGATACGACCGCCGCCGAGTTCGTGGCCGGGCAAGCACCCGGCATCGAGTACTTGCCGCTGCATAACTTCGAAAGCGAACTCGTCAAGTTGATTCGCCTGGCGCCCGACACGCCCTTCGATCGTCAGGAAGGTTACGGCGGAGAAGAGATGTTTGTGCTCGACGGTGCGTTCCACGATGAATTCGGCGATTACCCTGCCGGGACCTGGTTGCGGAGTCCCGCGGGCAGTAAGCGCCCGGCGCGCGCCGGCGATGAAGGCGCGCTGCTCTATGTCAAGACGGGGCACCTGCCGGTCTAGTAGCGGAACGTATACGAAACCTTGAGGTTGAGGTCGTTTTGCGTGCTGGTTAGCCGGTTCATCGGGTCGACGTCGGCGCCGTGATTCAGTACCAGCATCATTTCCCTTCCAGCCTCAGGGATGTAGCGCAGGCGGCTGTTGACGGCCAGGGCCTCGGCAGTGTTGTCGTACTGGACGAGATTGCTCCATGACCAGCGCGAATTGAACGCGATGTCAGTGCGCAGGCTCGCAAGGTGCGACGTGAAGTTGCCGCTCGGCAGCTCGACGACGTTCTCGGTGAAACTGGCGCCGACAAAGAAATGAGCGGACTGGCGCCACTGGAATTCGAGAAATTTCTCGAGCCGGTCGCCACCGAAAAAGCCACCGTCCTGGAATGACAGTACGACACGCAGCGGCCGCTGCATGCCGGTTGTGATCTCGGCGCGGTAACGATCGAACTCGTATATGCCCGCCGGGATATTCAGTTGCCCTAACAGCTCGAAGTCCTCGAGTACGTTCTCGACGTTGCGCTCCCATTCTACAAACAGGAAATCGTCGGTGTGGGAGTAGAAGCTGACCGGCAGAATCCTGGTCTTTTCCGACAAGGTTGCGTTATCCATGTCGGTGACCAGTGTGTAGTCGATGCGATTGTTGATCGCACGCCAGCGACCGTGATCGGGACGGGTTCGGTAGCGCAGCCCGGCGTCCAGGCGACGGATGCCGGTACGGTTTACGAAGCCGAGGGCCGGCCTGAAGTTTTCCTCGATGTTCTGGCCGGACACGTATGCCATCAGCTTGTCGCTCGGGATCTCGAGACGTGCCCCAAAAGCCTGGTCGTCGTCATCGAGGTCCGATGAGTCACTCTGTTGCGCCCAGAATTGCCCCGTCAGGATTTCGCCGAACGGGCCATTGTTGGTGCGATAAAGAAAGTCGACGCCCAGCACCGAGTTCGATTCGTTGGACGTAGGATCGCCGTGAGTGAATATGAAGCCGACGGCGGATTCGTCGAGAACATTGAGCGAGCCGCGCGCAACGAACAGGTCGCTCGAGTTGATGTCAGCGTGTTCCTCCTGGCGAATCGCCAGTGCGCCGAGATTGAAGTCGCCGATACGGCCAGTCATCTTGACGCCACCGTCAATACCGACCTCCTCGCCGTCTTCGGAAAGGCCGATGCGGCGCGAGAAGAACGGTCGGCCATTGGTGTCGATGTTGCCGAATTCGAAAATGCCTGCGTCCTGCAGGAAGAAATCACGTTTCTCGGGAAAGAACAGCGAGAAACGGTCGAGAGCAACCTGTTGCTCGTCGACCTCGGCCGTCGAGAAATCAGTGTTGAGCGTCAGCGTCGCAGTCAGTGACGGTGTAATGCGATAGCGAACGTCGAGCGACGGATCGAAGCCTGTGTCGCGGGTACCGGCGACGAGGTCGCGTTCCTGGTTAAGGATTACCGACGGCACGATGTCGAGCCCGACGCCCTGTTCTATCTGCTGGATGCCCTGGACCTCTCCACCATAGGCCGGCCAGTCCTGGCGCTCATGTGACGACCACATGTTGAATTCCTGCTTGCGGACGATGCCGCGACCGAAATTGATGCCCCAGGTGTCGGACCCGGGCGCAAACGAAATCGACTTGAACGGGATCGCAATCTCTGTTGCCCAGCCATTTTCGTGAACGGCAGATTCGGCAAGCCAGATCGCCGACCACTCTTCGATAAATCGCGCATTGTTCTCTCGCAGCGCCTCGCGCCTGATGCCGTTGGCGTTGACCTGGAAGAAGTAGTCGTTGCGCTTGGTGTTAAAGCTGTCGATCGTGACCCAGAAGCGATCATCCGAAAAGAACATCTTGCCCTGGATCATCTGCTTGGCGCGGATCTCGCTCGGATCGCTGTCGCGAAGGTCTGCAGCGATGTAGAGGTATTCGTCGTCGTACGTCACACGTACGATCGTTACCTCGGTCGGGGACGCGCCATCGGTAGGCGCAGTCTGGTGAAAGTCGTCGACCGTCGTGGCGGTCTTCCACACATCGTCATCGAGCTTGCCGTCGATGACAGGTGCGGAGTCCGCGCGTGAGATTGCAAACGACTTGCGCTCGCCATCCTCTATGTAAACAGCATCCACTTGCGCTGAAAAAAGCAGGAGACCGCAGGCCGCGGTGAGTCGAAGCGACAGTTTCATCGTTTATCCCCAGGTGCATCGATGAGATGACCCTTAGAGACCTGTTAATGAAGAGTGGTTTGGCGCTTTGCGACCAGGCGTTTTGGCGGCGCGACGAGCGGTGCAGACTGCACTTATAACTAAACGCGATTAGCGAGCCTGTTAATGCTCTTCCTGTATTTGCGGCTCAGCTTGAGCTCGGTGTGCGCTCCCAGCTGCAGGAAGTACTCGCCATTACGATGCGGACGCATCGAGGTCACGCGGTGGCGGTTGACGATCGCGGAGCGGTGCACGCGGACAAAAACTTCCGGATTCAACACCTCTTCGAGATGTTTCATCGTGCCGCGCAGTACGTAGGTATTGCCTGCCGCGTGCACGCACATGTAGTCACCTGCGGCATCGATCCAGTCAATCTCGTCGACTTCGACGCACACCGTTTCGGAGCCGTCCCGAATAGCAGGCGGCTCGGAAATCGCCTCGCATCGCCGGCCGCTTCCTCGAGCGCGGCATCGAGCGTCATTTCGCGGCCTGTCAACTCACAGACGAGTTTGAGCAACTTGTCGCGCTGCTCGTCAGCCGATCTCTTGCCAAGCGAAAGCCGTGTGCGCCCGATGGCCTCGGCAAGGCGCTCGTCGTTGATGGGTTTCAGCAGGTAGTCGAGGGCATTGGCATCGAAGGCCTTGAGTGCAAATTCATCATAGGCCGTGACGAAGATGATAATCGGCATGTTGCGACCGGCAAGCCTGCGTAGCACCTCGAAGCCGTCCATTCCCGGCATCTGGACGTCGAGAAACATGACGTCGGGCTTGTGCTCGCGAATGTGCGCCAGTGCTTCGCGGCCGTTGTGGCTCTGGCCGCAAATCTCTATGTCGTCGAATTGCTCGAGGCGCAACTCGAGACCGCGTCGTGCGAGTTCTTCATCATCGACGATCAGTGCCCTAATCATCATCGACCTCGTACGGGATGTTGATGGTAATGCGCAGGCCGGTTGGCTCATTCGGGGCAAGTGTAAACGCCTGGTTGTCACCGTAAAGCTGCTGCAGCCGTTCGCGTGTGTTCTTGAGGCCGACGCCGCTCGACTTCTGACCGTTGTTGCCATTGCCGAGGCCCGGCCCGGTGTCCGATATCTGCAGCACGAGCGTCTGGTGCTGAACGCGTGCCGATATGCGCAGTGTGCCGCCTTCCTCGCATGGGCTGATGCCATATTTGATCGCATTCTCGATCAGCGGCTGCAGGATGAGGCTCGGTACCAGCGCTTCCTGCGCTTTCGCCTCGATTGACTTCTCGACGATCAGGCGGTCGCCGAAGCGGACCTTCTCGATCTCGAGGTACAGGTCGTTGGCCGCAAGCTCGGAACCGAGGGTTACGCGGCTCATCGGATCGTTGTCGAGCGTGTAGCGCAGGAAATCGCTCAGACGGCTGACTGCCTGGTTGGCGGTATCGTTGGCGCCATCGAGAATCAGGGTCGATATCGCGTTCAGCGTGTTGAACAGGAAATGCGGGTTCAGCTGGTAGCGCAGCATCTTGAGCTGTGCCTGGTGCGCGGCCGAGGTTGCAGCCAGCGTCTGCCGGGTCTGTTCCTGCAGCTGCAGGTAATACTTGATGCCGAAATAAAGTCCACTCCAGCACAGCAGCATGTAGAACCGGCCAAGAATACCGCCGAGATAGCCCATCAGGTTGTCGGGCCGATAGCCACCCTTGACCCAGTCCCAGTACATGATGTCGTGCAGGAACAGCCAGACAAAACCAAGGACGTAGCAGGCAACGAGGACACCGCTGACGAGGACCAACAGCGAGCGATTCCAGAGTTCACGATAGATAAAGCGCAGGAAAATGGTAATGACCAGGGCGACGATCGAGGACACCAGGATGACCGTGAGGTAGGCATCGGGCTTTTCATGGGCGAGCGCACCCAGCCATGCCGCCAACGCATAGCCTGTCCAGCCTGCAATATTCAGTATCCAGAACAGGCGCCCCCTGTCCCGGACCAGCTGATCAACGTTCACTCGTCTGTTTCCTACCGTACGGTCTGACGATTATAGTGTCAGACAGGTTCCCGGCTGCACGTCTCGTCGTGGCCGAGGCACGTTTCGACCCCCGTGTACCGGAGCATTTCCATGATTCGTAACGTACTCATCATCATTGCATTGCTGGCCTGCCCGTTGGCCGCGCTTGCGGAACCGTCGAAGGACAAGGGTTTCTTCCTGGCGGGTGCGACACAGCTGTCGCTGCAGGTCATATTCTGAGCCCCGTGATCGTTGCCCTTGACCGTGCGCGCATGTACCAATAGGCTCGACAGAGGAAATTGGAAATATTGCCAAAATTCTCGTGGAGACAAGCACTTGATGCAGGCGGGCAGGATTAACAGCAGGCAAGGGACCCGGGCGCGCGGCGCCCTCGGGCTGTTTGTCGCTGTCTGGCTGAACCTCGCACTGGCGCCGTGCGCCATGGCGGCCGCAGCGGCCTCCGACCACGATTGCCCGCACTGCCCACCCGAGCAGATGCAGGGCCACCATGACATGCATGCCGGCAAACACGGGTCCGCAGAAGTGCAGATGCCTTGTGCCGACGACCTGAGCGACTGCGGGCTTGACGATGACTTCAGCGTCGATGCGCGTAATGGAGCGTCAAAACTCAAGAACGCCCAATACGAGTTGCCTGTCGCTATCGTCACCGAACTGCAGTCGGCGTCTTTTGCATCACCACAGCGTAACCGTCCGCCGCCCTGGCAGGCGACCGCACACGCCGGCACAGCACCGCCCATACACCTGATCAACTGCGTATTCCTGGATTAGCGATCCCTTCGTAGCAGACCGTTTTTGACCGGTTCCTGACGAAGGAGATTGTTCTATGTTGTTCCACCGTGGGCTGGTGCCCGCCATATTCATGATGCTGACCTGCTGGGCGACCGCAGGGGCGCAGCAAACCGCTCCGCTGACACTTGCGGCGGCGGAGGACCTGGCCCTGCGTGACGAGCCCGGCCATGCCGCATTGCTCGAGCGCGCCAACGCGCTCGGCGAGCAGGCGATTGCAGCCGGCCAGCTTCCCGACCCGACGATGCGCGTCGGCCTCGCCAATTACCCGATCAGTTCGGGCGGCTTTTCCACCGAGGGCATGACCCAGGCACAACTCGGCTTTCGCCAGAGTTTTCCGTCGGGCAAGTCACGCGATTTCAGCAGCGCCAGGTACGAATCGCTGTCAAAGGGCATGAGCGCCAGCGCCGATGCCCGTGTTCGCGACGTCCTCACCAGCGTCCGCCTGGCGTGGCTCGAGGTTTATTACTGGCAGGAAGCACGCGATATCGTCACCGAATCGCGGCCGTTCTTTGCCGACCTGGCGACGGTAACGCGGTCGCTCTACAGCGTCGGGCGCAAGACACAACACGACGTCCTGCGAGCAGAACTCGAATTGAGCCGACTCGACGACAGGCTGATCGAGATCAGTCGCCTGCACACGCAGTCGGTAGCGGCGCTGTCACAGTGGCTCGGGGATGACGCTCGCCGGCCGATCGCAGGCCCGCTGCCGGCGTGGGATGCGGTGCCGGAACTTGCGGTTCTGCACGCAAACCTCGCGGCGCATCCGGCAACACGGGCCGCAGATGCCCGCGTCGCGGCAGGAGACGCGGCGGTCGTCGTCGCCGAGGAGCGCAAGAAACCGGGCTGGGCCCTCGACGTCGGTTACGGCTACCGCGAGGGATACCTCGCGGGCGGCGAACCGCGCTCCGACATGATCAGCGTATCGGTCACGATGGACCTGCCTTTCTTTGGCGAGAACCGCCAGGACCGGGCGCTGGCGGCAGCTCTGCGCGAGCGCAGCGCAACCCGGTTCGAGAAGACGGAACTGTTGCGGCGGCTGGGCAGCGACCTCGATGCTGAGTATGCGCGGTGGCAGGACCTGACGCGCCGCGTCGCATTGTTCGAGTCGCTGATCCTCGAGCTCTCGGCGAGCCAGGCGCAGGCCGCGTTGCTCGCCTACCAGAGCGATGCCGGCGACTTCGCTGACGTCATGCGCAGCTATATCGACGATCTCAATACTCGACTCGACCACGTTCGTCTGAAGGTTGACCGCGGCCAGAGTTATGCCGTCATCTCCGGAGTGCTGATAGGCCGAAGCTGGGCCCCGGCGGACCCGGCCGTCGCCGGCGACAAAGGCGCGGCCGAACGCGAAATCCTGTACTGGGTTGCGCCGATGGACCCGAACTACCGCCGTGACGAACCCGGCAAGTCGCCGATGGGCATGGACCTCGTGCCCGTCTATGCCGACGAAGTCGACGCGATGCCGGGAACCGTGAAGATCGACCCGACTGTCGTCAGCAATCTCGGCGTGCGCACGACCGAGGTGGCGTTCGGCGCGCTGCCGCGCCGCATCGAGACCGTCGGCTATGTCGGTTACGACGAAGATACGGTGCAGCACGTGCACACCCGCGTGGACGGGTGGATCGAACGGCTGGCAAAGAAGGCGACGGGCGATCCCGTCGAAAAAGGCCAGCTGCTGTTCGAGCTGTACTCGCCGACGCTCGTGAGCGCGCAACAGGAGTATCTCGCGGCGCTGTCGAGCAGCAACACGATGTTGCGCAGCGCCTCGAAAGACAGGCTTGTCGCGCTTGGCGTAACGCAGAGCCAGATCGACCGCCTCGACCGCGAGCGCACACCGACGCAACGCGTTCGTGTCTACGCGGACACCGACGGCGTCATCGCGCACCTCGGCGTGCGGGAAGGCATCTTCGTCACACCGGCGACCGAGGTCATGTCGATAGCGCGTCTCGACCGCGTCTGGGTGCTGGCCGAAGTCTTCGAGCGCCAGGCGGCGTGGGTCGAGCCCGGGCAACAGGCCGAAGTCGAGCTCGATTACCTGCCGGGACGGCGCTGGCAAGGCACCGTCGACTATGTCTATCCCGAACTCGACGCTGCGACGCGTACGCTCAAAGTGCGGATTCGCTTCGACAATGAAGGCGAAGTGCTGCGTCCAAACATGTTCGCACGCGTGTCGTTGCTGGGCGGTGACAGCGAGCCCGTCGTTCATATCCCAAGGGAAGCATTGATTCGCGGTGGCGACATGGACCGTGTCGTGCTGGCGCTTGGCGATGGCCGCTTTCGCTCACGCGAGGTCGAGGTCGGCATCGAATCAGGCGACCGTGTCGAAATTCGCAATGGCCTGTCCGCTGGCGATGTCATCGTCACGTCCGGCCAGTTCCTGATCGACTCGGAGTCGGATATCGACTCGGCGTTGTCACGCATGGCACCGGAAGAAATGGAGCCTGACCAGTGATCGAGTGGATTATTCGCTGGTCGATACGCAACCGTGTGCTGGTGCTGATCCTGACCGCGTTTGCGACCGCGGGCGGTATCTACGCGCTGCGCCAGACGCCCGTTGACGCGTTGCCCGACCTGTCCGATGTGCAGGTCATTATCAAAACGTCGTTTCCGGGGCAGGCGCCACAGGTTGTCGAAGACCAGGTGACATACCCGCTCACGACAGCGATGTTGTCGGTACCCAGGGCCGTTACGGTCCGCGGCTACTCGTTCTTCGGTGACTCCTACGTGTACATCATCTTCGAGGACGGCACCGACCTGTACTGGGCGCGATCGAGAGTACTCGAATACCTCAACCAGGTTTCCGGCCAGCTGCCAGATGGCGCGAAACCCGCACTCGGACCCGATGCAACCGGGGTTGGCTGGATTTTCGAATATGCGCTTGTCGACCGCAGCGGGCAGAACGACCTTGCACAATTGCGCAGCCTGCAGGACTGGTTTCTGAAGTACGAGCTGCAAACGGTGCCGGGCGTTGCCGAGGTAGCCTCGATCGGCGGCATGGTCAGGCAGTACCAGGTCGTGGTCGATCCCGACAAGCTGCGGGCATTCGGCATCACGCTCGCACACATCAAGAACGCGATTCGCCAGGGCAACCAGGAGACGGGCGGCTCGGTCATCGAAATGGGCGAGGCCGAGTACATGGTTCGCGCCAGCGGCTACCTGCAAAGCATCGAGGATCTCGCCGCGATTCCACTTGGCGTGAATGACATCGGCACGCCGCTCGTGCTGTCGGATGTTGCCGAAATCCGCATCGGGCCGCAGATGCGCCGCGGCATCGCCGACCTCGACGGTGAGGGCGAGGTCGTTGGTGGTGTCGTTGTGATGCGCTGGGGCGAAAACGCGTCGCGGACAATCGCGGCCGTCAAGGACCGGCTCGCCAATCTCGAAGGCAGCCTGCCCGCCGGCGTCGAGATCGTTACAACCTATGACCGTTCATCGCTGATCGAGCGCGCCATCGACACCTTGCAGGAAAAACTCATCGAGGAATTCATCGTCGTGGCGCTGATCTGTGCGTTGTTCCTGTTCCACCTGCGTTCATCTCTCGTGATCGTGTTGAGTCTGCCGATCGGCATTCTCATCGCATTCATGATCATGAAATGGCAGGGCATCAACGCGAATATCATGTCGCTCGGCGGTATTGCGATTGCAATCGGCGCGATGGTCGATGCAGCGATCGTCATGATCGAGAACATGCATAAGCGCATGGAAAAACAGCCACTGAGCGACGAGAACCGCTGGCGCATTGTTGCCGATACGGCGACAGAGGTCGGCCGACCGCTGTTCTTCTCGCTGTTGATCATTACGTTGAGCTTCCTGCCTGTATTTACGCTCGAGGCGCAGGAAGGACGGCTGTTCGCGCCGCTGGCGTTCACGAAGACCTACGCGATGGCCGCCGCGGCCGGACTCTCGATTACGCTCGTGCCGGTGCTGATGGGCTACTTCATCCGCGGCCGCGTGACGCCGGAACATCGCAACCCGGTCAACCGGGTGCTGATCGCAATTTATAAACCGATCATTGGGGCCGTCATTCGTTACCCGAAACAGGTGCTGGCGCTGGCCGTCGTGATCCTCGTGGTCGGCCTGTGGCCTGTGACCCGACTGGGGTCCGAATTCATGCCACCCCTCGATGAGGGTGACCTGATGTACATGCCCACGACCTACCCCGGTGTGTCCATCGACAAGGCTCGCGAGATCCTGCAGCACACGGACAAACTGATAGCGTCGGTGCCCGAGGTGGCGCGCGTGTTCGGTAAGATTGGCCGCGCCGATACGGCGACCGACCCGGCGCCGCTGACGATGATCGAGACGGTCATCCAGCTCAAGCCGCGGGACGAATGGCGCGAAGGCATGACGCCCGAATTGCTGCGCCAGGAGCTCGATGATGTCGTGCAGTACCCGGGGCTGACGAACGCGTGGGTCATGCCAATCAAAACGCGCATCGACATGCTGGCAACCGGTATCAAGACACCGGCCGGAATCAAGGTTGCCGGACCCGACCTCGAGGTGATCGAAAACATCGGCCAGCAGCTCGAGCGCGTACTGCAAGGTGTCAGGGGTACGGCATCGGTTTACTCTGAACGCGTTGCCGGCGGCCGTTACGTCGATGTCGATATCGATCGCCAGCGCGCATCGCGCTTCGGGCTGAACATCAGCGATGTGCAGGACATCGTGCGCTCGGCGGTTGGCGGCATGAATGTCACGCAGACCGTCGAAGGCCTGGAGCGCTACCCGGTCAACCTGCGGTACCCGCAGCGCGTGCGCGACTCGGTCGAACAACTGCGGCTGCTACCGATCGTGACGCCGCACGGCGCGCGCATCGCACTCGCGGACGTCGCTGACGTCAGGGTGGTCGACGGGCCGCCCGTGATCAAGAGTGAAAACGCGCGCCTCAACGGCTGGACCTACGTCGACATTGCCAACCGTGACATTGGTTCCTATGTCGCCGAAGCGCGGCAGGTCGTCGCCGCCAACGTCGACCTGCCGGCCGGCTACTCCCTGTCGTGGTCAGGACAATACGAGTACATGGTGCGGGCGAAAGAGCGGCTCATGGTCGTTGGCCCGGTGACGCTCGCGATCATCGTGTTGTTGCTGTTCCTGAACTTCAGACGCTTTGCCGAGGTCGCGATCATCCTGGGTACCCTGCCGATGGCGCTGGTCGGCGGCCTGTGGCTGCTGTTCCTGCTCGGCTACGAGTTGTCGGTGGCCGTGGGCGTTGGCTTCATCGCCCTCGCTGGCGTCGCGGTCGAGATTGGTGTCGTCATGCTCGTCTACCTGAACCAGGCGGCGCGTGACCACGACGACATACACCGCGCCGTCGTTGATGGCGCGTTGCTGCGCGTTCGCCCGATCATCATGACCGTCGCAACGATCGTGGTCGGCCTGTTGCCGATCATGCTGGGAAGTGGCACCGGGTCCGAGGTGATGCGGCGCATAGCGGCGCCGATGGTCGGTGGCATGGTGAGCGCGACGATACTGACGCTGATCGTGATTCCGGCGCTGTTCCTGCTGTGGAGGGGCGCCAGGGACCGATAGTTCGTAACTGATAAACGATTTTCCCGGTTGGCGCATCTAATCCGTATGAAAATTGCGGATACATCGGCACAGGACGTCCAGCTGGGCCCCAAGAGCAATCGAACCCGCAACCTGGTAGGGGGTGGCTCGGTCCTGGCCTTGCTGGTCGCGCTGTGGGTGGCCATCCCCGCGTTGAACAGGTGGTCGAGCACATCGGCCTCGATTCCGTATGACAGGCTGCGCATCGCCGAGGTGACGCGCGGCGACCTCGTGCGGGACGTGTCCGTGCAGGGGCGCGTGGTTGCCGCCGTGAGCCCGACCCTGTATGCGCCTGCCGACGGCACCATCACATTGCGCGTCGAAGCGGGCGCCAGCGTCGACAAGGACCAGGTGCTTGCCGTCGTCGACAGCCCTGAGCTCGAGAATCAGTTGCAGCAGGCCGAGGCGACGCTCGAAGAGCAGGAGATGGAGCTCGAGCGGCAGCGCATCGAGTCGAAACAGCTGGCGCTCGAGAAACGCAAGGGCGCCGACCTGGCCGATGTCGCGCTGGTTGCCGCGCGCCGGGAAATGCGGCGTGCGGAAGAGGCCAACGAGCGCGGCGTCATCCCCGTCATCGACTTCGAGAAAGCAAAGGACGACTTGCGCAACGCGGAACTCGCCTACGAGCACGCGATTGCCGATGCCGACCTGTTCGACGAGCGCCTGACGTTTGAACTGCGCGCCAAGGAACTCGCACGCAACCGCCAAAACCTGCTCGTGCAGGAAATGCAGCGGCAGGTCGAGCAGCTTGCGATCCGCTCGCCCGTCGCCGGCATCGTCGGCGACCTGCTGGTCGACCAGCGAGCCGCGGTTTCGCGCGACACGCCGGTCATGGCCGTCGTCGACCTGAGCCGCTTCGAGATCGATGCGCAAATTCCCGAAAGCTATGCCGACGACCTCGCAATCGGCATGCAGGCAGAAATCATACTCGGTTCGCAAAAGTACTCGGGGCAGCTCGTGGCAGTGTCACCGGAGATCGTCGCGAGCCAGGTTCGCAGCCGCATACGTTTCAGTGGTGAGATGCCCGCCAATATCCGCCAGAACCAGCGCCTCACAACGCGCGTATTGCTCGAAGAGCGGCCCTCGGTGCTGACGCTGCAGCGCGGGCAGTTCCTCGAGACGGGTGGCGGGCGAATTGCCTACGTGCTGCGCGAGGACGACATCGCCGAGCGGCGCCAGATCACCGTTGGCGGACGCAGCCTGTCTGCCGTCGAAATCATCAGCGGTCTCGAGGAAGGAGACCGCGTCATCATTTCCAGTATCGATCAGTTCAACGGCGCGGAGACCGTGCTGATTACCGACTGAAGCCAGGAGAGACACATGCTGAGCATGAAGGATATTTCCAAGATCTACAGAACCGACACGGTCGAGACGCACGCGCTGCGGCAATTCTCGCTGGCCGTCGACGAAGGTGAGTTCGTCTCTGTGACCGGGCCATCGGGGTCCGGCAAGACGACGTTCCTGAATATCGCGGGCCTGCTCGAAGAGGCAAGCGGCGGCGTCTACGAGCTGGACGGCCGCAATGTCGCCGGACTGGGGGATGCCGAGCGCTCCAGGCTGCGCAACGAAAAGATCGGTTTCATATTCCAGAGCTTCAACCTGATTCCCGAGCTCGACATCTTCGACAATGTCGATGTGCCTTTACGCTACCGCGGGTTCGATACTGCGGAGCGCAGGAAGCGCATCGAACGCGTTCTCGACATCGTCGGCCTGGCGTCGCGCAGCAAACACCTGCCGTCGCAGTTATCCGGCGGACAGCAGCAGCGTGTTGCGATCGCACGTGCGCTTGCCGGCGAACCGCGTTTCCTGCTCGCTGACGAACCGACCGGCAACCTCGATTCGCAAATGGCCGACTCTGTCATGGAGTTGCTGACCGAGATCAATGAGCAGGGCACGACCATCATCATGGTGACCCACGAGCCGTCGCTCGCGGCGCGGGCGCATCGCGAGATCCACGTACGCGATGGCCAGGTGTACGATGGCGAGCCCGATATTCAGCTCGCGGCCCAGACGGCGTGATGACCCGGGGAGAATGACGTGTTTCGTTACTACCTGAAGCTCGGATGGTTCAGCATCCGCAAGAACCCGATCCTCAGCGCGCTCATGGTCGCCGCGATCGCGATCGGCATTGGCGCCTGCATGACCATCATCAATGTCGACTACGTGATGAGCGGCAACCCGATTCCGCATCGTTCCGACGTGCTCTACCACGTACAGGTCGACAGCTGGAGTCCGAACGATGCATACGAGGACCCGGACCTGCCCCCCGAGCAGGTGACATACATGGATGGCTACGCGCTGTGGGACGCGGGCAAGGCGCGGCGGCAGACGCTGAGTTACAAGACGGGCCGCGTCATCCAGCCGCAGGACCAAGGGGTACGGCCGTTCGAACTCGAAAGTCGTGCGACGACGGGCGACTTTTTCACGATGTTCGATCCGCCGTTCCTGTTTGGCGGTGGATGGGACGAGTCGGCAGACCGGGGCGAGGAACCGGTGGTCGTGATCAGCCGCGAGATCAACGACCAGGTATTCGGCGGCGAGGACTCGACAGGCCGGTCGCTGGTCATGAATGGCCAGCCCTACCGGGTGACGGGCGTTCTGGATACCTGGGAACCGATGCCGAAATTCTTCGACGTGAACAACGGCCCGTTCGAGGCGGTCGAGGGCGTGTACTTCCCGTTGAGCGTCGCGATAGCCAACGAGCTCAGCAGCTGGGGTAACACGAGCTGCTGGAAACCGGCCGAAGGCGGCTGGGAAGGCCGGCTTGCGTCGGAGTGCATCTGGCTGCAGTTATGGGTCGAACTGCACGGGGAGAGCGAGAAGCAGGAATACATGGCGTTCCTCGATGCCTATGCCGAGTCGCAGAAAGCGGCCGGGCGCTTCGCGCGGCCTGTCAACAACCGGCTCAACAACGTCATGGAATGGATGGAAGACCGTGAGGTCGTCGCGGAGGACGTCAACGTCCTGCTCGGCCTCGCAGTCCTGTTCCTGGTCGTTTGCCTGCTCAACACGATCGGCCTGTTGCTGGCCAAGGTGGCCCGCCGCACGGGCGACATCAGCCTGCGGCGAGCGCTGGGCGCGTCAAGGTCCGCGGTATTTTCGCAGTACATCGTCGAGGCCGGCATGATCGGGGTGGCCGGTGGCGTGCTCGGCGTCGGCATGACATGGCTCGGCCTGCAGGGCATCCGCGGTCTTTACGGCGAGCTCGATTTCATTGCGCGACTGGTAGCAATGGACTGGCCGATCATTTTCCTGGCTATCGGCCTCGCGATTGTCTCGGCGCTGGCCGCGGCATTGTATCCAACATGGCGCGCTTGCCGGGTCCATCCGGCAAGCCAGCTCAAGGCACTGTAAGGGGACGGGCATGGAAATCGGACCGATCTGGCGCGCGCTGATGCGCAACAAGGCGAGCTACGTGCTCATCGCACTGCAGATTGCCGTGACGATGGCGATCATGGTCAACGCGATCAACATCATCCAGGAGCGCGCCACGCAGATGGCGCGGCCGAGCGGCGTCGACGAAGAAAACATCTTCTACCTGTCGAGTTACATCTTCGACCCCGATGCCGACTTCGAGGCCGCCATTGCCGCGGACCTCATGGCCATTCGCAACTTTCCGGGCGTGCGCAATGCAATTCTCTCCAATTCTGTGCCATTGCTGGGCGGCGGCTGGTCCGAAGGCATCACGCTGGAGCCGGACCCGGACATGGACTCGACAGGCGTGGCGGTTTTCTTTTCCGACGAAAACGGCATCGACACTTTCGGCCTCAACCTGCTTGCGGGGCGCAACTTCGAACCGACCGAGGTCAACTGGCACGACTTCGATTCCAACGCCTGGCCACCGCTCACGATAATGACGCGCGCGATGGTCGAGGAACTGTGGCCCGACGAGCCGTACGAGAATGCACTTGGCAAGACGGTCTACGTTCACGACACCAAGCCCGTAACCATTGTCGGCATTACCGAGCGCATGCAGGCCGCGTGGAACAGCTGGTCCGGCGTCGAGCGTTCGATGCTGGTGCCCGTCCTGCGCGGCACGTCGGCATCCCGCTACGTTATTCGTGCCGAACCGGGTTATCGCGACGAAGTCATGCCGCAGATCGAGGAAATGCTGCTGGCGAGCCGGGACGACCGCATCGTCAACAGCATGCGAACGATGGAAGAAACACGGCAGCGCAGCTACTTCGAGGACGCATCGATGGTGAAACTGCTGGTGTTCGTCGTGGCGATACTGACCGCGATCACGGGGCTTGGCATTGTTGGCCTCGCGAGCTTCAGTGTTGCAAGGCGCACCAAGCAGATCGGCACGCGGCGCGCACTGGGTGCCACGCGCCCGGCGATACTGCGCTACTTCATGCTCGAGAATTTCCTCATCAGCACTGTCGGCGTCGTCGGCGGTGCGGCTGTCGCCATCGCCATCAACATGTGGATGGTGGAGGCATTCGGCCTGCAGCGCATTGCCTGGTACCTGATCCCGGCGGCGATGGCCACCCTGTGGCTGGTCGGGCAGGTCGCCGTATTCGGGCCGGCGCGCCGGGCGACAATGGTGTCGCCGGCGCTGGCAACCCGGTCCGTGTAGCACTGCGGCCGGGATCTTTCGGAGTGGTGGGGGCCACCGTATAGGTCGTTAGCGATCATTGCTATCATCGGGTGGCCGATGTCCGATCCCGACCCAGGAGGCCATCCGATGAAACTCAACGCAACGATTACACTGCTGGCGTTGCTCGCGCTGCCGCTTGGCGCAAGCGTGGCCAACGAGGGCAGGATGCTCGCCGACGAGTTGGCCAATGCGCCCGGCCGCAGCGACGAGGACAAGGCGCGCGACGCGCAACGCATGCCCGACCAGGTACTGACTTTCCTCGGCCTGAGGACAGGCGATACAGTCCTCGACATCTGGGCTTCCGGAGGCTGGTACACAGAAGTGATGTCGATCGCGGTCGGCCCCGAGGGCAAGGTGTATGCGCAAAATTCCGCGGCCGTGCTCAATTACAGCGACGGCTATTACGACAAGCTCATCAGTGAGCGCCTTGCCGGCAATCGGCTGCCGAATGTCGAACGCATCAACGCGAGCGTGGCAGATGCAGAGATAACGCCCGGCAGCATCGACTTCGCGTTTACCGCACAGAATTTCCATGACATCTACAACCGCCAGGGCAAGGAGGGGGCCGCCGATTTTCTCGCTGCGGTGTTCGATGTCCTGAAACCCGGCGGCACCCTCGGTATCATCGACCATGTCGGTGACGCGGGGGCCGACAACACGAGCCTGCACCGCATCGAGCCTTCACTGGTTGATGAGGTTGCAGCCGAGGTCGGTTTCATTATCGAGGCAAAGAGCGACATTCTTGCTCACCCTGAGGATGACCACACGCGCAGTGTATTTGACAAGATACTGCACGGTGAGACCGATCGCTTCATTGTCCGGCTCCGCAAACCGGAATAAAAAATCCCCGCCGAAGCGGGGATCAGGGGGGAGCGCATGAGCGCGCGGGGTTGAACGAGAGAATTACTCCTCCACAGGGAAGCCGTCGTTCAGGACGATAAGGCCGAACTCCGTCTCGCCAGGCAGCGGGTCACGGGCAATCGCCGTGTAAACGCCACCGTTCTCGATCGAGATCGTCGCCGGACCGATTGCAACGTCCTTGGTGCCCGGAAGTGTAACCGTCACATCGTAATCACCGGCAGGCAGGGCGAGGTAACCCGTGTTGGCCTGGAACGGTACGCTAGCCAGGGTCGGGTCGGCATCAGCGATGCCGGCGCCCGGAGCGGTCAGGTAGATATCGACATCCTGGGCAGTGGGGGATGCGTGCAGGATGCGCACCTTGGCGTCGGTTGCGATCGGACGCGGATCGTCTGTCAGGATCCATGCCTCGATGCTGCTGAAAAAGTTGACAGCGAGGACCTTGTAGAATGTGCCAGCTTCCAGCGTGAGGTCTACAGGTCCGATCGGCACGACACCGGGGTTGCCGGCAGCCTGCACAGCGACGTTGTATGTATCAGCAGGCAGCGGCGCGAAGTCGGTCACTGCCGGGTACGGCACGTCGGCGAGGTATACGCCACCATTGACGACAACGTCGACCTCGGGCGTGTCCGGCGACAGGTGGCCGATGCGCAGGCCGGTCGGCGCGTTCACGTCGCGCAGCTCAGCCGTACCGCTACCTGTCGACAGGACCAGACTGATCGGCGAAGACGTTGCTGTGGCGGCCGTGTTCGGGACTGCCGTGACGACAAAGTCGTTACCGTCCCCGAGCGTGACCGTGCCGGAGTCGTAAACGACGGTGCCCGGAACTCCAGCGGGCGTTACGCGAACCTGGTAGTCACCGGCAGGTACTTCAGCCGGGCCGATCGTCTCGCCAAAGGCGAACGTGCCGACCGGAGCCTCGGCGGTCAGGTCAGCGCCGGGAGCTGTTACGAAAACGTCTACCGTCGGTGCTGCTTCAGCGCCGTGCAGAACGAACAGTCGCGCAGCGCCTGCGCCGACGGCCGTATCCGGCTGGCTGATGACCGCGGGAGCGAGCGTGCCGCTGGCTACGCCGCCGACCGCTGCGATCGTGTACACGGTGTCTGCTTCGAAGTTCAGTTCGGCGGGGCCGATGACGGTCACATCACCGCCCGACGTGATTGCGTCGACGCGAATGCGGTAAGGCAGATCGCGAACGGACAGGCCAAGCTTGGCAGAGCCTTGCTTGTAGTCGACATTCGACAGTACTTCGACGCCGTCGACGAATACGTTGACCGGCGGTGCGTCAGGTGAAGCGTGTAGCACCTGCAGAGCGAAAAACTCTTCGTCGATGTTATTCCGGTTGTTGTCGGAATCACATGCCGCGAGAATCAGTGCGCCGCAGAGCAGAGTAATAAGCTTTGCAAATTTCATGTTAAGCCCCTTTCATGGCTGTGTTAATTGACGGTGAGCAGTCTCACAGAGCCCTGGCACGAAAGGGTTTCCCTCCAGTTTCAGATTGTTTCAGGTTGTTTCGACGGCACCCCGGCATGCTCCTTTGTCGCGATACAAGGAGTATGATTGCAGCATGTCCAAAGTACTTATCATTGATGACGACCGGAAACACTCGGAGCTGCTGCAGGCGTATTTCAAACGTTTTGGCATCAACCTCGTGTGTGCCTACGATGCGGTCGAGGGCTTCAAGTTGCTGCGGCGCGAAGAGCCGGACTTGCTGCTGCTCGACATTATGCTGCCCGGCAAGGACGGGTTTGAGATCTGCCGGGAAGTCCGCAAGACGAGCAACATACCGATCATCATGCTGACGGCGCGCGGCGACGTTATTGATCGTGTTTCGGGTCTCGAGCTCGGCGCCGACGATTACATCGGCAAGCCTTTCGAGCCGCGTGAGCTCGTCGCGCGTGTCCAGGCGACGTTGCGCCGTGCGGAATCGGCGGGGTCGACGGCTGGCGAAATGCACTTCGACGGCATGACGATCGACGTCGAGAAACGCACATTGAAGGTCGACGGCAAGCCTGTCGAGCTGACCTCGATGGAGTTCGAGCTGCTTGTCATCCTCGCACGGCGTCCCGGGCGCAAGCTGTCCCGCGATGACATCCTTAGCGAACTGCGGGGCATCGATGCTGCGATTCTGACCAGGTCGGTGGATATCATGGTCAGTCGCCTGCGCCAGAAGATAGGCGACTCAACAAAGCCGTTCAGGTTCATCCAGACCGTGTGGGGACGTGGCTACTCATTCGCGGGCGTACCGCAAACGGATGCTTAACCGGCTATCTCGATCGCTGTCGTTTCGGCTGCTGGCGATATTCCTCGTTCTCGGTGGCCTGTTCGTGCTCGGCACGATCGCGGCAATCCAGCGTTTCTACAATAGCGATCAGATCCGCGGGCTGATCAGCGGGCACCTGTCCCTGCACGTCAGTTACGTGCGCGAGGATATTGGCGTGCCGCCGCGCATCGATCGTGCGATCGCCATCACCGAACGCGTACCCGTCGACATCCGTATTTATGGCCCCGACATCGATTGGGCGTCCGACCCCGCGTTTCCACGGCTCGACGAACTCGAATTTGCGCCGAGTCCGCGGTTCAGCGACAGCCCGGATGCCTGGGCGGATGAATTGATGGGCGTCGATTTCGCGTCGCTGGACAATCACGACTTCCTGCGCATGCGGCAGGGCGGCTATGACATCGTCGTGGCGACGCCGCGCATCTCGGAGCATCCGGACGGCGTACCGTTGATACCTCTCATTATCGGCCTGGGCCTGACGTTCCTGCTGATCGGCTACGCGGCCGTGCAGTGGCTTTTTCGCCCAATTCGAAATATTCGCGCGGGCGCTGCACACATTGGGCGCGGCAACTTCAACCATCGTATCGAAAAGATCCGCCGCGACCAGCTTGGCGATCTCGCCGCCGACATCAATCGCCTGGCGGAAGATGTCGAGAGCATGCTCGATGCCAAGCGCGCGCTGCTGCTCGGTATCAGCCACGAACTCCGGACACCGCTTTCCAGGATGCGGCTGGCGCTCGAGTTTGTCGACGACGAGGAAAGTGCCGAGAGCTTGCGCGCCGAGGTCACCGAGATGGAAAAGATCGTCGTCTCGTTGCTCGAAGCGGAACGGCTCAACAGCCGTCACGCGCAACTCAACCGGAGTAAAGTCGATGTGAACGCCCTCATCGCCGACCTTATCGATGATTTCTTCAGCAGGGACAAGCACAGGATACGCACCGAGCTGCCGTCCGAACCGATCACAGCTGACCTGGATGAGGCACGTATCTCGCTGCTGCTGAAGAACCTCGTCGGTAACGCATTGCGCTACTCCAGCGAGGATGACGGCCCCGTCGTGATCGCGGCAGATGCTGACGGCGACGAGATTACACTGACTGTCAAAGACCATGGGCCCGGTCTGTCGAAGGGGCAGGCAGCCCACCTTGGCGAGCCGTTCTACCGGCCTGATCCGTCGCGCGCCAGGGAGTCCGGTGGCACCGGCCTGGGGCTCTACCTGGCGACTCTCGTCGCCACCGCTCACGGCGGAAAACTGGCACTCATGGACACGCCCGGGGGCGGCGCCACATTCACGGTGAAATTGCCTGTGGCGTAGATATCACGCCGTTTGTAAACGAATGTAACAATCCCGGAAAAGCCATTGTCCGTTCCAATTTGTCGTTTGTATAGTGCCGCGCAAATGACGTTGGAGGCCGCGATGAGCGCCGTAACTACAAAAGCTGTGAACTGGACTGAACTCGGTCTCGTACCCGATGCCGTGATCCGTGCCGGTATTCGTCGCCTGCTCGAATCGAAGCGCAGGGAAATACACTCCGGCGACGCGGAGTTCGCAGCCGATACCATGAACCGATTCGTTGCGATGATGAACGAGTCGCCGATCGCACTCGTACCGGAGCTCGCGAACGAACAGCATTACGAGGTACCGCCCGAGTTTTTCAAGAAAGTGATGGGCGATCATCTCAAGTACAGCTGTTGCTACTGGCCACAGGACGTCGCCAACCTGTCCGAGGCCGAAGCCGCGGCGCTCGAGCTGACGGTGCAGCGCGCCGAAATCGAGGACGGCATGGCCATTCTCGACCTGGGCTGCGGCTGGGGTTCGTTGTCGCTCTGGATCGCAGAGCATTTCCCGAACGCATCGGTAACGTCGGTCTCAAATTCCACCTCGCAGCATGACTACATCATGCAGCAGGCGGCGGATCGCTCGATTACCAATATCGACGTCATCGTCTGTGACATGAACGACTTCGATATCGAGCAGCGATTCGACCGCGTCGTGTCGGTCGAGATGTTCGAGCACATGAGGAACTACGGTGAGCTGTTTAACAGGATCGGCCGCTGGCTTGTTCCTGACGGCAAGTTTTTCATGCACATTTTCTGCCACAAGACGACGCCGTACGAGTACATCGACAGGGGCCCGTCGGACTGGATGAGCCGCTACTTCTTCACGGGTGGCATCATGCCCGCCGCGGACCTGCCGCTGCGCTTCCCCGGCCATCTTGGCATCGAGCGCCGCTGGCACTGGGGCGGCGAACATTACGCGCGCACCTGCAATGCCTGGCTGGAAAAAATGGATGCCAACAAGGCATCGATTATGCCCGTGCTGAAGGATTGCTACGGCGAGGAAAATGCATCGCTGTGGTGGCAGCGCTGGCGCATCTTCTTCATGGCCTGTGCCGAGTTGTTTGATTATGACGACGGGCAGGAGTGGTTTGTCGGTCACTACCTGTTCTCGAGGAGCAATCGCAATGATGTTGCTGCTGGCTAATTTTGCGATTTTCCAGATCGGCTGGTTTTCGTCCGTGATCGGTGGCGCGCAGCAGATGCCGTGGCTCGGCCCGCTCGCGGCAACAGTCGCCGTGCTCGTGCACCTGTATTTTGCGCGCAAGCCCTTCGAGGAAATACTGCTGCTCCTGAGCTGCGCCCTGATCGGCGCCAGTTTTGACAGTATCCTCGTTGCGGCGGGCTGGGTCAGCTACAAGTCCGGCCAGTTCAGCGCCTACCTCGCGCCGTACTGGATCATCACGATGTGGGTTTTGTTTGCGACCACGCTGAACGTCTCGATGCGCTGGTTGCGCGGCAAGCCGAAGCTGGCCGCACTCTTTGGATTTTACGGCGGACCCGCGGCTTACGTTGCCGGCGCGGCGCTCGGTGGCATCGTACTTGTCGACAAGTTCGCTGCGCTGACGGCGCTCGCAATTGGCTGGGCGGCCATTATGCCGCTGCTGATGTGGCTGTCGGAAAATCTTGACGGTATGCCGGGCAGGCGCCGCAACTGGATTGTGGGGCGGCGGTGATGTCTGAATCCCCGTTCATTCTGTCGCTCGTTGTCATCCTTGCAGTCGGCGTCCTTGCCTGGCTCTTTAGTGTGGTGCGCCGCGACGTCAGCATCGTCGACAGCCTGTGGTCGCTGTTCTTCCTGCTGGTGGCCGCGGTCATAGCGTGGCATGCACAGCCGTTGTCCGGGCGCGGGATGCTGGTTCTTGCGCTGGTCACGGTCTGGGCGCTGCGCCTGTCGATCTTCATCACGGCGCGCAACTGGGGCGAGCCCGAGGATTACCGCTACCAGGAGATCCGTGCCAACAACGAGCCGAACTTCACGTTCAAAAGCCTCTACATCGTGTTCGGGCTACAGGGTGTGCTGGCGTGGATTATTGCGTTGCCACTGCTGCCCGCGATTACGTCAACGGCTCCGCTCGGCATTGTCGATGGCCTGGCGGCCGCGCTGTGGCTGGTCGGTTTCATCTTCGAAGCCGGCGGCGACTTGCAGCTGTCGAGTTTCAAGAAGGACCCGAACAACAAGGGCCGTGTGCTCGACACAGGCTTGTGGCGCTACACGCGGCACCCGAATTACTTCGGCGATTTCTGCATCTGGTGGTCTTTCTATCTCTTTGCTGTCGCAGCCGGTGGCTGGTGGAGCATCGTGTCGCCAATTCTGATGTCGTTCCTGCTGCTCAAGGTGTCCGGTGTCGCGATGCTGGAAAAGACGATATCGGACCGCCGCCCCGAATACACCGATTACATTCTCAACACCAACGCGTTCTTCCCGGGCCGAAGGAGGCAATCATGAAACGCAAATCGCTGGGCCTGGTAATGATCGGGCTCTTCGCAATGACATTCTTCTCGCCGGCATCGGCCGAGGAGACGTCCAGCTGGGACTTCAACGTCTACCTCAACGACAAGAAGATCGGCAAACACCGCTTCGAGGTAACCGATACCGGCAACATGACGCGCGTGCAGAGCGAAGCCAACTTCAAGTACACGATACTGCTGATTCCGGCATTTCGTTACGAGCACCGCAACGCCGAGCAATGGGCTGATAACTGCCTGATGCGCTTTGAAGCGCAGACGAATTCGAACGGCGAGCGGATTCAGGTTTCCGGCGAGCGCACCGGCGGGTCGTTCACAGTGGAAACTGGCGACGAGCCGGTTGCCCTGCCGGAATGCATTATGAGTTTCGCGTACTGGAATCCCGATTTCCTGGAAGAGCCACGCCTGCTGAACCCACAGACCGGTGAGTACGTCAACGTGACAGTCGAAGAGGTTGGCGACGAAATGCTGCAGGTTCGCGGCCAGGATGTCGAGGCAACACGGTTTCGCCTGACTGCATACGATGTCGACCTGACGCTGTGGTACTCGAAGGACGACGAATGGCTGGCGCTCGAGTCCATTGCCAAGGGCAAGCACGTCATCCGGTACGAGTTGTCCTGACATGAAGACGAGCAACAAAATCGTGCTGGGAGCGTTCATGACGATGTACCTGTCGGCCTGTAACTCAGGCGAAGACGAGCTCGCGACAGTCGACCACGTCGATCTCGAGCGATTCATGGGACCGTGGTACGTCATCGCGAATATCCCGACGTTCCTTGAGAAAGGCGCGCACAACGCCGTCGAGACCTATTCGCTCAATGATGACGGCACGATCGCAACGAACTTCACATTCCGCAAGGACGGCTTCGACGGCAAGCGCAAGGAATACAACCCCAAAGCGTGGGTGCTCGACAAAGATTCCAATGCGCGCTGGGGCATGCGCTTTGTCTGGCCCATCAAGGCTGACTACCGCATCGCGTGGCTCGACGAGGACTACTCGATGACCGTGATTGCCCGCCAGGACCGCGATTACGTCTGGATCATGGCGAGGACTCCGACAATCTCGGACTATGACTACGATGAGTTGTTGTCGTTTGTCGGTTCAATCGGCTACGACGTCTCGCGCGTCGAGCGCGTGCCGCAGCAGTGGTAAGACGATGAAAGTTGCCATTATCGGAACAGGTATTGCCGGCAATGTTGCGGCGTACAAGCTGCGCGATGAGCACGACATTACGGTATTCGAGGCCGGCTCCTATGTTGGCGGGCATACCAACACGGTCGACGTCTACGAAAACGGTCAGCAGTTTGCCGTCGACACCGGTTTCATCGTGTTTAACGACCGCACCTACCCGAACTTCATTCGGCTGCTGGACGAGATCGGCCAGGAGTCGCAGCCGAGCGATATGAGTTTCAGCGTGCAGGCTGGCGATGGAGCCCTCGAGTATTGCGGCACGTCGATCAATACACTTTTCGCACAGCGCAGCAATATCCTGCGGCCGTCCTTCCACCGCATGATTCGCGACATCCTGCGCTTCAACAGGACAGCAGTGCCCAGCACCCAGCATCTCGACGAATCAGATTCGCTCGGAGACTTCCTGTCCGAGAACGGTTACAGCCACGAGTTCATCAACCACTATCTCGTGCCGATGGCGGCGGCAATCTGGTCGGCAGAGCCAGGCGGCGTGCTCGACATGCCCGTCAGCTTCCTCGTGCGCTTCTTCGACAACCACGGCCTGTTGCAGGTCAGCGACCGACCGCAGTGGCGTGTTATCAAGGGCGGGTCGAGGCAGTACGTCAACAGGCTGGTCGACGGACATCGCGACCGCATTCGTCTCAACAGCCCGGTCGAGTCGGTACGCCGCATAGACGACCGCGTCGAGATCGTATCGGCGTCCGGTGGGCGTGAGTTATTTGATTACGTGTTCCTCGCATGCCACAGCGACCAGTCGCTGGCGCTGCTCAAGGATGCGACCGCTGCGGAGCGTGACGTGCTGGGCGCCATCCGCTACCAGGTAAACGAAGCTGTATTGCACACCGACGAGACGCTGTTGCCGCGCAGGCGCAGGGCGTGGGCGTCGTGGAACTACCACGTTCCGAATGAGCCGTCTCGCCACGTGGCGGTTACTTATAATATGAACATGCTGCAGAGTCTCGACGCCGGCAAGCAGTACTGTGTCACGCTGAACGCAGACCGGGACATCGATCCCGCCAAAGTCATCCACCGCGTGCAGTACGAGCACCCGATCTACTCGCCGGAGGCCGTTGCAGCGCAGCGGCGCCAGGCCGAGATCAACTGCGACCGCACCTTTTTCTGTGGCGCGTACTGGCGCAACGGATTCCACGAAGATGGCGTCGTCAGTGCACTGCACGCCGTCGAACATTTCGAGAAGAGCCTTGCCGATGGACAGCTGCATCTACGAAGGGCAAGTTAGGCACACGAGAACGAAACCGGTGGGCCACACGTTCTCCTACCGCCTGTTCATGATGTACCTCGATCTTGACGAGCTCCCGCGCCTGTTCGAGAAGCGCTGGTTCTGGTCGGTCTCACGCCCGGCCCTCGCGCGCTTTCGCCGCGGTGACCACATTGGCGACCCGGACCGGCCGCTCGCTGAATCCGTGCGCGACCTCGTCGAAAGCCAGACAGGCAGACGGCCCGAAGGGCCGGTGCGGCTGCTGACAAACCTGTCTTACTTCGGCTATTGCTTCAATCCGGTCAGTTTCTACTATTGTTTCAGTAAAGACGGTGAGCATGTTGAGACGATTGTGGCCGAAGTAAACAACACGCCGTGGGGCGAGCGTGACACCTATGTACAGGTGTGCAGTGATCGCAGCAAGCGGTCATGGCGCTTCCGGCCTGCCAAGAAGATGCACGTCTCTCCGTTCATGCCCATGGATATCGACTATCACTGGGCATTGTCGCGCCCTGACAGGCAGCTGAGCGTCTATATGTCGAATTCGAGAGAGGGCGAGCGCATCTTCAATGCGTCGATGGCGCTCAAAAGGACGCCGATAAATGGCCGCTCGCTGGCGAGTGTGTTGCTGCGCTTTCCGTTGATGACGATGAATATCATTTTTGCCATTCACTGGCAGGCACTCAGGCTGTGGATGAAGGGTGTGCCGTTTCTCGAGCACCCCGGCAAGCAAAAAGAGGTTGTTGCCCGATGAACACGAGACTCGTTTCTGTCCCGACCGGGCAGGAGGAAACTACCGATCGACCCCTGACCCTGTCCGAACGATTTGCTCGCAGAATGGTGTTGTCGCGTCTCGGCCGGCTCGAGGCCGGGCAGGTAGTTGTCAGCGAGAACGGCGAACACGCGACGTTCGGCCGGTTGACCGACGATTTTCCCTTGACTGCGCAAGTGCGCGTCAACGACCCGAAGTTTTATACCGACATCGCGTTTGGCGGGTCGATCGGCGCCGGTGAGGCTTATATCAACGGCGACTGGTCGTGCAATGAGCTGACCGACCTGTTACAGATCCTGATTCGCAACAAGGATGTCCTCGAAGACATGGATTCGGGCCTGGCACTTGTCAGCGCGCCATTGCAGAAGGTACTTCACCTCTTAAACAGGAATACCCGCAAGGGCAGCCGCAAGAACATTGCAGCGCACTACGATCTCGGCAACGATTTCTACCAGCTCTGGCTCGACCGCACGATGATGTACTCGTGCGCGTACTTCGAGTCGCAGGATACGTCGCTCGAAGATGCGTCCGTCGAGAAGCTGGACAGGATCTGTCGCAAGCTGAACCTGGGCGACGGCGATAGCGTTATCGAGATCGGCACCGGCTGGGGCGGGTTCGCGATCCATGCCGCCAAGCATTACGGCTGCCACGTCACGACAACGACGATTTCCAGGGAGCAGCACGACTACGCAGCGCAGGCGATCCGGGACGAAGGTCTCGAAGATCGCATTACGCTACTGTTCAAGGACTATCGCGACCTCGACGGCGAGTACGACAAACTCGTGTCGATCGAGATGATCGAGGCCGTGGGCCACGAGTATCACGAGACTTACTTCAGGAAATGTTGCGACCTGCTGAAGCCCGATGGCCAGATGCTGCTGCAGGCGATCACGATCGCGGACCAGCGTTACGACGGTTACAAGAAAGACGTCGATTTCATCCGCCGTTACATCTTCCCCGGCGGTTGCCTGACATCGGTGACCGACATGACGCGCACGATGACCGAGCACACCGACATGCGTGTTATTCACCTCGAGGACTTTGGCGTGCACTACGCGTGGACCTTGCGAGAATGGCACGACCGCTTCATGGCGCGGCTGGACGAGGTGCTCGAGCTGGGCTACTCGAAGTCATTTGCGCGCATGTGGCAGTTCTACCTGGCGTATTGTGAGGCGGCTTTCCTCGAGCGGGCTATCGGTGACGTACAGATGCTGATGATGCGCCCTGGCGCGAGGCGCGATCGCATCCAATACTGATAAACTCGGTATCCACGTCCCGCTGGAGATCGACCATTTCTGACAGTACTTATGCCCTGGCCCTGCATGGCGGCGCCGGCCCGGTTGCGGGCCGCGACTATTCCGTCGTGGAAGAGCACCTGCGCAAGCTTGCCGCCGAGGGACAGGCCAGGCTCCGGTCCGGCGCAAGTGCTCTCGACATCGTCGAGTTTGCGGTCGCGGAAATGGAGTCCAGCGGCATGTACGTTGCGGGCAAGGGTTCTGCGCCAAACACAGCCGGCTATGTCGAGCTCGATGCATCGATCATGGATGGCCCGACGCGTCAGGCAGGTGCGGTGGCTGCAATTGTAGGGGTCGTCAACCCAATCAGCGTTGCGCGCTGCGTCATGGAAAAAACGCCCCACGTCATGCTGACTGGCAAAGGCGCGCTCGCGTTCGCGAAGGAACAGTCATGCGAACTCGTCGATGACCCCGGGAGCTACTATGTGCTGCCGGTCGGCGTCTATGAAGACGAAATCTACGAACAAAAGCACGGCACCGTTGGTGCCGTCGCACTTGATACCTCCGGCCGACTTGCTGCCGCAACGTCGACGGGAGGCACGTTTGGCAAGCTCGAGGGTCGTGTCGGTGATTCACCATTGATCGGGCCGGGTACATGGGCCGACGACGATATTGCAATCTCATTCACCGGAACGGGCGAGCATATCATCCGCTCTGGCGGCGCCATCTCGATCGCGCACAAGGTTGCGGCTGGCGCCAGTGTCGACCAGGCGATCACCGAGGTTCTCGACGAGATCAAGCGCCTCGGCGGCGATGCCGGCGTAATTGTGATTGACCGCGATGGCAACATCGCAATGCCGTGGAACTCCGATGGCATGAAGCGCGCGTCGGTCAGTTCAACATCGCCTGTTCTTGCGGCGACGTTCGACTAACCGCCTGGCGGAACACCCCAGAACCGTGTCTCGGGCAGTGAGACGACGCCGCGATCGTAGACCAGGCCACCATAACGATCATTCTTCATCAACAGCGGGCCGTCGATATCGGCGTAGTCGGCAAGCTGCGCAACGACATGGTGTGGCGCCATCGCCAGTGACGTCCCGCACATGCTGCCGACCATGATGCCGAGTCCTTTCTCCTTGATCGCCGCCGCGAGCTCGAGCCCATGTGTCAGCCCGCCCGTCTTGTCGAGCTTGATGTTGATCATCTGGTAGCGCTCGGCCGCGGCATCGAGCTCGCCCAGGTGCAGGCAGGACTCGTCGGCGCAAAGCGGAACCGGCGGCTCGTATCCCAGTAACTCGTCATCGCCGCCACGCGGCAACGGTTGCTCAATGAATTCGACACCGAGTTTGGCAATTCGGGGCGCGTGCTCCTGCAACTCGGCAAACGTCCAGCCCTGGTTGACGTCCACCACGAGCCGCACGTCGGGTCGAGCGTTGCGAATGGCCGCTATGCGCTCGACCGGGCGGTCGTTATTGAGCTTGATCTTCAACAGCTTGATATCGCTGGCTGCCGCAGCACCGGCCGCCATGTCCTCAGGTTCGGCTTCGAGGCCGATCGTGAACACGGTCAATACCGGGTCTGGCGCCACGCCGGCCATTTCCCAGGCTGTCGTGTTGTTGAGTTGTGCCTCGAGATCCCACAGCGCGGCATCCGCGGCATTACGCGCGCCACCCGCTGGCAACAGGTCGAGCAGATCCAACCGCGTGGCGCCTGCTTCGAGGTCCGGTGTAATGGCCTCGAGTTGCTCGAGCATCGTCTTCTCGGTCTCGTTGTTGTAGTAGACGCCGAGCGCCTCGCCCCAACCGACGATGCCGTCCTGCTCGACTTCACAAACCACGCTCGGGTAGTCATCCCAGACATAGTTGGAAATGCGGAACGGAATCAGGCTGGCCCAGGACTCTATGTGATTGATTATGCGTCGTTTCATGGTGGCCAATTCTAATCGAGCGCGGCCCGTGGCACACTGGGCGCATAACAACATTCTGAGCCCGTTCCGGGCACGGGGGAAGCAAGTGAACAAATCCATAGTCGCGCTCGCGACGATTGCCCTGTTTTTGCTCGGCTGCGAGCAAGCCGATGACGCCGGGCCCAATGCTTTCGACAGCCGCTACACACCATTGCCCGGCGCTGCGACGACGCTGCTAACCGGTGCGACCATATTGACGGGCACGGGCGAGCGTTTCGAGGGCGCCGACGTGTTGATGAGTGACGGCAAGATCCAGGCGGTCGGCAAGGACCTGCAGGTCGAAGGAGCGACGATCGTCGACGCCAGCGACCGCTGGATAACGCCGGGTGTCATCGACGTGCACTCACACCTGGGCGTATATCCGTCGCCGGGCACGGAATCACACTCGGATGGTAACGAGATGACGTCGCCGAACACGGCAGAAGTGTGGGCTGAGCACAGCGTCTGGCCACACGATCCCGGGTTCGTAACCGCGCTGGCCGGTGGCGTAACGACTTTGCAGGTTCTGCCCGGCTCGGCCAATCTTTTTGGTGGCCGCAGCGTTACGCTCAAGAACGTGCCTGGCCGCAATGTCATGGAGATGAAATTTCCGGGCGCACCGTATGGCCTGAAAATGGCTTGCGGCGAAAACCCGAAGCGCGTTTATGGTGGGCGCGGCAGCGCACCAAGCACGCGCATGGGTAATGTCGCCGGCTATCGCACGGCCTGGATACAGGCTGCCGATTACAGGAAGAAGATGGACGCAGCCGCCAGCGGCCAGGGCGAAGCGCCAATGCGTGACCTGAAGCTCGAGACGCTGGCCGGGGTGTTGAGCGGCGAAATCCTGATTCACAACCACTGCTATCGTGGCGATGAAATGTCAGTCATGCTCGATATTGCGAAGGAGTTCGACTACAAGATCTCGACGTTCCATCACGCGGTCGAGGCCTACAAGATTGCTGATCTGCTCGCCGAAAACGATACATGTGCCGCTATGTGGGCGGACTGGTGGGGCTTCAAGATGGAAGCTTACGACGGCATTCGCGAGAATGCCGCGCTCGTCGATCTTGCCGGCGCCTGCGCAATCATTCATTCGGACTCGGCTGTTGGCATCCAGCGCCTGAACCAGGAAACGGCCAAGGTCATGGGTGCCGCCGCGCGCGTGGGTATCGAGTTACCGCCGGAGAAGGCGATTCGCTGGATCACGAGTAACCCGGCGAAGGCACTGGGAATCGACGCCGACACGGGCACGATTGAAGTGGGCAAGATGGCGGATGTCGTCATATGGAGCGGCAGCCCGTTCAGCGTCTATACCCGGGCCGACCAGGTCTATATCGACGGCTCGCTTGCGTACGATCGCTTCGACGAGTCGGTTAACCCGATCACCGACTTCTCACTGGGCACGGCTGCGGCCGCAGGGGGTGCGCAATGATCCGCTTGAAAACACTTGCTGGTATCGCGCTGGTGTCGCTTGCAGCCGGCGCCAGCGCCCAGACAACGGCGATCACCGGGGCCACCGTGCACACCATGGGCCCGCAGGGAACCGTCGAAAACGCCACGGTTGTTATCGAAGACGGACAGTTCGTGTCAGTTGAGGCAGGCGGGGCCGTGCCACAGGGCGCGACAATCATTAATGCCAGCGGCAAGGTCGTCACGCCGGGACTGTTCACGCCGATTGGCTACCTCGGTCTCGTGGAGGTCGGTTTCTCGGCCGGGCCTCTCGACCAGTTGCAGCGCGGTGATGAATTCACGGCGAGTTTTGATGTTGCCGATGCTTTCAATCCGCGCTCGACACTGATCGCAGTCAATCGTATTGAAGGCGTGACCCGCGCCGTTATTGTTCCGTCACCCGGCTTTCCCGACGAATCGGGGCAAATGGGAAGCGTGCTGTCCGGCCTGGCGGCGATGGTGAATCTTGGTGGCGGGCACGACAGCCTCGAGCAACGCTCGGTCGCAATGATGGTGTCGCTCGGAGAGAGCGGCAGTGGCCTCGCTGGCGGCTCGCGTGCGGGTGCCATTCTCGAACTGCGCGCGGCACTGGACGAAGCACGGAGCTACGGCGACGACCCGGGCGAGCGCGAAGATTACCGCCTGAGCATCTCCGATCTCGAGGCGTTGCAAGGCGTGCTGAGCGGTGACGTGCCGCTGTATGTCAACGTCGATCGTGCCAGCGACATGGCCGTGTTGATCGAAATTGTCGACGAGTATGGCCTGCAGGCCATTGTTTTCGGCGGCGCAGAGTCGTGGATGGTGGCCGACGACCTTGCGGCAGCTGACATCCCCGTGGTGCTGGCGCCACAGGACATCCTTCCAGGCAACTTCGACCGCATTAATTCGAGGCGCGAAACGGCCGCAATTCTTGCCGAAGCCGGCGTTACGATCGCTTTCGCGGACGGTCAGAGCCACACGCACAACGCGCGCAACGTTACGCAGTCCGCGGGCAATGCGGTGGCATTCGGCCTGCCTTACGACGATGCTATTCGGGCGATTACGATCGGGCCCGCCGAGATATTCGGCGTTGCCGACCGCGTTGGCAGCATCGAGGCAGGCAAAGAAGCCGACATCGTCATCTGGCCTGCTGATCCGCTCGAGCTGACATCATACGCCGAACAGGTGTTCATCCAGGGCAACGCTGTTGACATGACCAGCCGCCAGACCTTGCTGCGCGACCGTTACCTGCAGATGGATTCCGACGAACCGCCTGCGTGGCGCAAGTAGAGCACCTGTGGTCGCCAATCGCTCCTGGTCCTCGGGCCTGACCTTCATCCTCGCCGCCGTCGGCGCGGCGGTGGGGCTCGGCAACATCTGGAAGTTTCCGTATGTTGCCGGCGTCAGCGGAGGCGGAGCATTCGTACTCGTCTATCTTGGCTGTGTCATCGTCGTTGCGATACCGGTGCTGATTGCCGAATTGCTGATCGGCCGTTGTGGCAACGGCAGCCCGCCGGTTGCCATGCGCAACGTCGCCGAGAGTGCGGGGCGATCCAGGCTCTGGGCGGCGGTCGGCTACATGGGCATGGTCGTCGGCTACCTGATAGCGACCTACTACAGCGTCATCGCGGGGTGGACGCTGGTCTATATCTTCAAGGCGGCTAACGGGTTTGCCGGCGCAAGCGCGGCCGACGTGGCCACGCAGTTTGACGAGCTGCTTGCCGACCCGCAGACGATGACGATCTGGCATACAGTGTTCATAGGCATTGCGATGCTTATTGTCGCCCGCGGCGTGCGCCGCGGTATCGAGCGCGTCGTCAAGCTGCTGATGCCGGCATTGTTCGTCATGCTCGTCGTCATGATCGGATACGCCGCCGTCGCCGGTGATTTTGCGGCCGGAGTCGATTTCCTGTTCAGCTTCGACTTCAGCAAGATCACGGGCGCCGCGGTGCTCAACGCGATCGGGCAGGCATTTTTCTCGATCTCGGTCGCGATGGGGCTCATGATGGTTTACGGAGCCTACGTGCCAAAGGACGTTTCGCTGACTCGGTCCGCCATGATTATCGCCGCGGCCGATACACTGATTGCCTTGCTCGCCGGGCTGATGATTTTCCCGATCGTGTTTGCGAACGGCCTTGACCCGGCCGAGGGTCCCGGCCTGATATTCAAGACGCTGCCGACGGCATTCGTCGACATGCCGGGTGGCACAGTATTCGGTGCGCTGTTTTTCCTGCTGCTCGCGTTTGCCGCGGTGACTTCAATCATCGCGATTATCGAGCCGATCGTTGCCTATGCCGAGGATCGCTGGGACATGAAGCGCACAACGGCCTGCCTCGTATTCGGCGTCCTGGGCTGGGCAATTGGCGTGCTCAGCGTGTTGTCATTCAATGTTTGGAGCGATGTGACGCCGCTGGCGATGTTCAGCGCATTCGACGGCAAGACGATCTTCGACCTTATCGATTACTTCACGGCCAATATCATGATGCCGCTCGGCGCGATCCTGATCGCATTGTTCGTCGGCTGGAGAATGCAGCCGGAATTACTCGAGGGCGACCTGAGCTTCTACCATCCCGTGCTTTACAAAACGTGGGTTTGGTCCATACGAGTCGTTGTTCCAGTTGCTATCCTTGGGATACTGGTTAGCGGGCTGCGGTAAGTAACGCAGTCGTGAGGAGCTGTGGTTAGGCGACTCTGGTCATTACTGGCTTTGTTCGCGGTGGCATGCCCGCCGCCGACGGCGCTCGCCTACGAAACCGATCAGCACACAGGCCGCGGCGCCGAAATCTCTGATTCGACCGAAGTCCTCAACCGCAAGGTCAACGACACCATCGCCGGCATCGTCGCGGACTGGGACAAGGGCCACGACGAGATGGCCGTTGTGGACGCGTTTTACCACGAGCTCGGCGGCAAACACTGGGTGGACCGGCTCGAACGCTGGGCGATGAAGTCCCCCGAGGTCGAGCGACTCGAGCTCGGCCGATACGAGAGTATCTTCGCGGATCAGCCTTTCTATGCAACGCGCGTTGCCAAGCTGTTTGGCACCGGCGCGACGATTCGCGTGAACGGGCAACTGGTCGGTTCCGACAAGATAGGCCACTTTATCTCGCAGGGGCGCAAGTTCTACCGTCGGTACCTGAAGTACGGATCGGAGGAAGAGGCCGCCGAACAGTCCGCATTCACCGAGCGCGCCATCTTCGGGCAACTATCGAATGGCATCTATTCGAACGCGGACCTCGTCGCCAACTACGAAGGGCATCGCTTTTACCGCAGCCTGTTTGAGGACGACATCGTTCCAGGCAAGCCTGCGATCCTGCGTTGGGAAAATGATGGCTGGGTCATACAGCGCGAATTCGACTGGGCCGACCATGTCAACGAATACTGGGACGAAGCGCTCAACATCAACCACTTCGACGCACTCTTGTACGGGCATATGCACGATACGTTCGTGGCCATGTGCCCGCAGTACTGGGAGCGGCCGGATCTTTACACGATTGTTAACGAAGAAGCACTGCGACAAAAGTATGCGCATTTGCAGTTACGGGACGCATCCGAGCTGCGGCTCGACTCATTGTGCCCGGTGCAGGCATTCCTCGAAGGCGACAAGAGTAAGTTCATCACGAAGGAAGGAATATCATTGCCGGATGCTCCAGCATCTCCCTGATGCGCTGGATCATCGCCGCCGCATCGTAGCCGTCAACGTAACGGTGATCGAATGACGATGACAGGTTCATCATCAGCCGGATATCCACCTGCCCGTTAACGACAACTGGTCGTTCCACGGCGCGATTGACGCCGATGATGCCGACCTCGGGCTGGTTGATGACCGGTGTTGATACGATGCCGCCGAGTTTGCCCAGGCTGGTAATCGTTATCGTCGAGCCGGTAAGTTCGGACTTCGTGATCGAGTTATTGCGTGCGGCCTCGGACACGCGGCGGATCTGGCCTGCCAGGCCGTCGAGCGAGTGCGTATCGGCATTGTGGACAACAGGCACCTTGAGCCCGTCAGGGGTCTGCGTCGCGATGCCCAGATTCACCGGCCCGTGCTGGATCAGCACATTGCGTTCCTTGTCGAAGGTCGCGTTGCACTGCGGAAACTCGCGCAGTGCGCGGATCAACGCCAGGCCGAGGAACGGCAGCAGTGTCAGTTTTTCGGCCGGGTCGTTCTTCTTGCTGTTGAGGTGCTTGCGCAGCGCCTCGAGCTCGGTGATGTCGATTTCCTCGACGTAGGTGAAATGCGGAATCTCCTGGGTCGCGGTCGCCATGCGTTCGGCGATGATGCGGCGCAGGCCGATAACCTTGATCTCCCTGGTCGCGGGCCGCTCTGTGGCGGCAACCGATACTCCAGGAGCTGCTTTGGCCCCGGCAGGTTCGACAGCAGGCGCAGGCGCACCAGCCATGTATGCATCGAAATCCTTGCGCGTCACGCGGCCATTTGGCCCCGTGCCGGGCACCTGGTGCAGGTCGATGCCGGCCTCCTTGGCGCGGCGTCGGATCGCAGGCGACGTCATGACGCGGCCGGTGTGCACGGGCGCGGCGGGGGCCGCCGCTTTTGCAGGAGCGGTTTCAGCCGCGACGGGAAGTTCAGGCGACGCCGGTTTCTCTGCCGGAAGCGGCTCGGGTTCAGGCTTTTCCGCCGGTGCAGAGTCGGCTGATGCGTCACCATCGACGTCGAACACGACAAGTGCGGCGCCCACCGGAACTATGTCACCGGGTTCACCGGCGAGTTTCACAACCTTGCCTGTGATCGGCGAGGAGAGCTCCACCGCAGCCTTGTCGGTCATCATCGTGCCGACAATATCCTCTTCGTTGACCTGGTCGCCGACCTTGATGAACCACTCGCCGATTTCCGACTCAACGGTTCCTTCACCGAGGTCCGGGAGCTTGAAGACGTACTCGCTCATTCAACCTCCATCATCGTTCTGATGCCCGCAACAAGGCGCTTCTTGCCGGGGAAGTACTGCCATTCGAAGGCGTGCGGATACGGCGTATCCCAGCCGGCAATACGGCTGATTGGCGCTTCAAGGTTATAGAAGCACTCTTTCTGTATACGCGCCGCTATTTCAGCGCCGAAACCGCCGAAACGCGTTGCCTCGTGTGCGATCACGCAGCGACCGGTCTTGTTGACGGACGCCTCCAGCGTTTCGACGTCGAGTGGGGCAATCGTGCGTATGTCGATAATTTCGCAGTCCACGCCGGTTTCCTCGGCCGCCGCCTCCGCAACGTGCACCAGTGTGCCATAGGTGATGATCGTCAGTTCCGAGCCCTCGCGGACAACTTCGGCCTTGCCAAGCGGAACCGTGTAATGCCCCTCCGGCACTTCGCCCTTGGGATGCGAAACCCAGGATTTGGCGGGCTTGTCGGGATCGCCATCGAACGGGCCGTTGTAGATGCGCTTCGGCTCGAAGAAGATGACCGGGTCATCAGATTCGATGGAGCTTATCAGGAGCCCCTTGGCATCGTACGGGTTTGACGGCATGACGGTGATGATTCCGGAGACGTGCGCGAATATTGCCTCTGGACTTTGCGAGTGCGTCTGGCCACCGCGGATGCCGCCGCCGCACGGTGTGCGAATGGTGACAGGCGAGAAGAAGTCGCCGCAGGAGCGATAACGAATGCGTGCCAGTTCGCTGACGATCTGGTCGAAGCCCGGGTAGATGTAATCGGCAAACTGTATTTCGGGAACCGGGCGCAGGCCGTTGAGGCCCATGCCGATGGCTGCGCCGATGATGCCGCCTTCGGCGATCGGGGCATCAATGACGCGATGCTCGCCGTACTTTCGCTGCAAGCCGTCGGTGCATCGGAAGACACCACCGAAATAGCCGATATCCTCGCCCAGCATGACGACGGAAGGATCCTTGTCCAGCATGACATCGAGTGCCGAGCGGACGGCCTCGATCATGTTCATCTGGGTCACGACTTCGACCCTCCGCCGTTAACGCCTTCCACTTCCATCATGCGGCGGCGCTGCGACTCGAGATGACGCGGCACCTCGGCGTAAACGTCATCGAACATGGTGGATGGGTCGAGGAACGGACCTTCAGTCATCGTGCCGTAGGTCTGTGCCTCCTTCCACGCGGCCGTGACCTCGGCGGTGAGCTCCTCTTCGAGCTTCTGGTGTTGTTCTTCGGACCAGTGGCCGAGGAGTATCAGGTGTTGCTTGAGCCGCTCAACCGGGTCGCCGAGCGGGAACGCGTTCCATTCGTCCCTGGGCCGGTACTTGGTCGGGTCGTCACTCGTTGAATGCGCTCCGCCACGGTAGGTGACAAGCTCGATCATCGTGGGACCACCGCCGCGTCGCGCGCGATCAGCCGCCCACAGCGTCGTCGCGTACACGGCAAGGAAGTCATTACCGTCGACGCGGATGCCCGGAATTCCGAGGCCGAGTCCGCGCGCCGCGAACGGGCGTCGCTCGCCGCCGGCCGTGCCCTGGAATGTCGAGATGGCCCACTGGTTGTTGACGATATTGAGAATGACCGGTGCCTGGTAGATGGCCGCGAAGGTAATGGCGTGATGGAAGTCGGCTTCGGCCGTGGCGCCATCACCGAGCCACGAGGCAGCGATGTGATCCTCACCCTTGATGGCGGATGCCATCGCCCAGCCGACGGCATGCGGATACTGTGTCGCCAGGTTACCCGAGATAGAAAATATGTTGGCCCTGGCGCTGTGATACATGATCGGCAGCTGGCGGCCCTTGCACATGTCGCGCGTGTTCGACAGGCACTGGCACATCATGTCGACGAGCTTCATGCCGCGGTACATGTACAACGCCTGGTTGCGGTACGACGGGAAGCACATGTCGCCCGGACGCAGGGCCATGCCCTGTGCTACCGATACCGCTTCTTCACCGAGCGCTTCCATGTAAAACGAGATACGGCCCTGGCGCTGGATCTGCCACATGCGCTTGTCGAACACGCGGTTCAGCATCATCCAGCGCAGTCCGATCTGCAGCTTGCCGGGGTCGAGGTCGGGGGCCCATGGGCCAACGGCCTGGTGCTCGTCGTCGAGCACGCGGATGAGCCCGGAACTCAGGTACTCAATGTCACGCGTACGCGAGTCGATCGATGGCTTGTCGACTGCGCCGGCGGGCGACAAGTCGAGGTAGCTGAAGTCAGGCACATCTCCTGGTCTCGCTTTCGGTTGCGGGATGTAGAGTCGTGACTTCTTGCTGACCATTAATGGTTTCCTGCTTGTTGTTATCAGGCAGCAGCCGGCGATTTGGACGCGGCAGCGGCAACGATTCGCCGCGCCATCTCGTCTGCGATCAGGTTGGTCGGCTGCTTGCTGGTTCTTGATTCGGTAAATATCTGCTCGAGGCGACCGGGAATCCGGCTCACCTCGGTGCGGACCTCTTCTTCCAGGCTGCCGCCGTAATACTCGTGAGCGACGTTGATGATACCACCGGCATTGATGACGTAGTCGGGTGCATAGAGAATGTCGCGGTCGGCGAGTCGCGCCCCGTCTTCTTCGGTTGCGAGCTGGTTGTTGGCCGCGCCAGCGACGACTTTGGCCTTGAGTTTCGGGATCGTGTGCGCCGTCAGTATATTGCCGAGCGCGCATGGTGCGAGTACATCAACATCGGCATACAGTAAATCTGCCGGTGCGACCTCGGTGACCGGGAGTTCATCGCGAATCAGCGCGAGGTTGTCACGGTTAACATCGGCAACCGTCAACTCCGCGCCGGCCTCATGCAGTAAACGGCACAGGTTCAGGCCGACATGGCCGACGCCCTGCACCGCGATGCGAATACCCTTGAGCGAGTCTGCGCCCAGGCGAAACTTCACGGCTGCTTCGATGCCCTGGAAGACACCGAAAGCGGTTATCGGTGACGGGTCGCCACCGGCGCTGTCGCCGCTGCGCGGCAACCCGGAGACGTAGCCTGTTTCCTTGTTGACATGGTGCATGTCTTCCACGCTGCAACCCACATCTTCAGCCGTGATGTACTTGCCGCCGAGCGCCTCGACGGCGCGGCCGAACGCGTGGAAAAGTTCAGGGGTCTTGGGTGCGGTGTCGCTCGCAAGGATGACTGACTTGCCGCCACCGAAGTTGAGACCCGCGACCGCATTCTTGTAGGTCATGCCACGCGACAGCCGAAGCGCGTCCGTGATGGCCTCTTCGTCGGTCGCGTACTGCCAGCGACGACAGCCACCCGCTGCGGGACCCAGTGCCGTGGAATGAATCGCGATGATCGCCTTGAGACCGGTTTCAGGGTCTTGCACAAAATGCAGTGACTCGTGCTGGTCGAATTCGGGGTGGTCGAAAACAGGCATAGCAATGCCTCCACAGGCTCACACGGGGCCTACAATATATACCCAAAAAAGCGCACAGATATTGCAATTTCATTTGCCATGGATGCAAATACAGCATAATTTATGCGTATATCTAAGCCAAAGAGCATAAAACATGCAGAATTTGGACCTCGATCAGACGGATCGCCGGATTCTCGAGTGGCTGCAGAAAGAACCGGGCATCAACGCCGCAGAACTCGGCGAGAAAATCGGCAAGTCGCAGTCGGCAGTCTGGCGACGCATGCAGTCGCTGCGCGAGCATGGAGTCATCGTCGATCAGCCTGTAAAGATCGATCGTGAAAAGGTAGGTCTCAATACAATGGTGTTTGCGCACGTCAAACTGACCTCGCACGGCCGCGGCAACCTGGCCGAGTTTTCGAAGGCGGTGCAGGAATTTCCCGAGGTGCTGGACTGCTATGTCGTGCTCGGCAATGTCGACTTCCTGCTCAGGATCGTCACCGAAGATATCAAGGCCTATGAGCAATTCTTTTTCGAAAAGCTGTCGCAGTTGCCTGGTATCCAGGAAGTCAATTCATCCATCGTGCTTTCCGACATCAAGCACACGACAGTGCTGCCTATCTAGGGGAAGAGCATGCGAGGACTTGAGAACAAGAACGTCATTGTCACCGGTGGAGCGAGCGGCATCGGACAGGCCACTGCAGCAAGGTTTCTCGAAGAGGGATGTTCGGTCTGTGTGCTCGACCGCAGTGACGAAGCCAGGGCGAGGGTTGTGAATGAACTTTCCGGACTCGCCGCCGCGATCGATGTCGACGTCTCCGACCACGACCAGGTGCAGTCGGCTGTCGCCGAAGCCGTCGAGTCGATGGGGTCCGTCGACATCCTGATCAACAACGCAGGCATCAGTATCCGTCACGACTTTCTCGACATCACGCCCGAAGAATGGGACAGGGTTGTCGACGTGAACCTCAAGGGTGTGTTCTACATGGCGCAAACCACGGCGCGGTACATGGTCGAGAAGGGTGCCGGCGTCATTCTAAATACGGCGTCAACGGCCGGGAGCATCGGCTACCCGCATTATGCGGACTACAGCGCAAGCAAAGGCGGCGTAATTGCACTGACACTGGCCATGTCGCTGGAACTGGCGCCGACGGTCCGCGTCAATGCCATCTCTCCCGGCTATGTGCTTACACCGATGCAGCGAGCCGAGTACACGGATGAAATGCTGGCTGCTGTCAACAACAAGATTCCACTCGGCCGGCACGCAAAGCCGGAGGAGATCGCAGCATTGTTTGCATTTCTTGCCTCTGATGACGCGGCTTTTGCCACAGGACAGGTGTATGTCATGGACGGCGCGGAAACAACCGGCGGGCTTTGCAGCCAGTGGACGCATGAAGTGAGGACTGACGCATGAGGATGGAAGGAAAAGTCGCGCTGATTACCGGCGGCACATCGGGCATCGGCAGCGCGGCTGCGATTCGTCTTGCGGCGGAAGGTGCTGCCGTTGCGATCACGGGCCGTAATCCGGAACGCGGTAACACAGTTGTCTCGCAGATCATCGATAGTGGCGGCGACGCCATCTTTATCAAATCGGATGTTCGCCTGGCGGAAGATTGCAGGAATGCGGTCGAGAAGACGCTGGAGCGATTTGGCAAGATTGATGTGTTGTTCAACAACGCCGGTGTGTTCTATCCAAAGACCGTTCCCGAATGCACTGAGGAAGAGTGGGACGAGACGATCGACTCGAGCCTCAAGGGCGCCTTCCTGATGTCCAAGTACACACTGCCGTCGATGATCGAGCAGGGCAGCGGATCGATCATTCACACGAGTTCCGGCTGGGGCATCCTCGGCGGCAACGATGCCGCTGCTTATTGCGCGGCAAAAGGCGGCCTGGTGATCATGGCCAAGGCCATGGCGATCGATCATGGGCCGGATGGCATCCGGGTGAATTGCGTCTGCCCGGGCGATGTGATGACCCCAATGCTCGAGGACGATGCCGAGAAGCGCGGTATGACCTGGGATGAGTATGCGGCGGGCGCTGTCGAACGACCGCTGGGTCGTATCGGAACGGTCGACGAAATCGCCGATGCAGTGCTGTTTCTCGCCTCGGACGAGTCTTCGTTCGTCACGGGTGAATCATTGATCGTCGACGGCGGTGGCGTTGCGGGCTGATGCCCGACGGCATCTATTATGTTCAATACTTAATGTGACACAGTTCATGTTTTTTTCGTGATGCCTGCCTCGGCAACTCCCCGGGCATTTCTGGACAATTGTTACGAAGACATGGACGTGGCTACACCTCTGCGTGGCGAAGCTTATGACGAAGATTCCTGACGGTATTGTGACCGTGCACCTCGATGGCGAACGCTATCGCGGCGCCTATTATTTTCGCAGCGAGGAACTCGTCGTTACGGCCTACGGCCTCAAGGAAGGATCGGCCAGCATGGAGATCCTGCAGGGTGAACGCGGCAAGGCCGCCCTCAATCTCGCCAAGCTCGTGCTGATCGACATGGTCAGGACAGCCGCCGGCCAGTTCTCGCGGCAACCGCCGCTGTCACTGCAAGGCTCGACGACCGCACTTTGCCTTGGCGGTTCCACGACTTCGATCGGATTCTGATCGCCCGCCGGGGCGGGCTCCTAAGGAGTGATTGCTGGCGTTTGGCCTGCAAGAATCGCGGCGAACCAGTCCTGGTCGATATTCCCGCCGGTCAATACCACAGCAATTTTCCTGCCTTTGGTTTTCTCTTTGGCTGCTGCTGCGCAGGCGGCCGCGCCTGCGCCTTCGGCAACGTTGTGCGTCGTTGCGTAGATCAGGCGAATGGCGGCTGCAACCTCATCGTCGCTGACGCGAACGACGCGCGCAGCACCTCTGTTGATAATCTCCATCGCATCCGGTGAAGGAACCCTGCAGGCCATGCCGTCGGCAAACGTATTGGCGGTCGGCGTCTCGATGATCCGGCCCGCTTCGAACGATTGCGCCACTGCATCGGCGTTGCCCGAAACGACACCGACAACCTCAGTCTTCAGGCCGAGCAGGTCACGCACGAGAATGACGCCGCAGATACCCGAGCCCATGCCGATCGGGACATAAACCGTATCGAGGTCGCGGATGGTCTCGAACATTTCCAGGGCGTAGGTGGCGACGCCTCGAACCAGGTGTTCGCCGAATGACGTGACGTAGGCGAACCCGCCGCTTTCTGCGCGGCGTTCGGCTTCGAGCCGCGCTTCGTCGAAGTCCTTGCCGAAGGTCTCGACGTGAGCACCCCAGCCGGCCATTGCGGCATTCTTCTCCGTGCTGTTGCCTTCGGGGACCAGCACGTGCACGGGAATGTCGAAGGCACGCGCTGCAAACGGAATGCTCTGGCCATGGTTGCCACGTGTCGCTGTAATCAGCCCGCCTGGTGGTGCGCCGCTCTTCACCAGTTCATCGATGAAGACGATACCGCCGCGAACCTTGAACGCACCGATTGGCGTGTGATTCTCATGCTTGACCCAGGTCTCGGCACCGAGGGCTCTCGACAGCTGCGGCCAGTCGAGCGTTGGTGTCGGCAGCACACTCTTGCGTACCAGGTCGCTGGCGGCATCGAGTTGTTGGCGAGTGAACATCGGAACCTGTCCCGGGATAGCTTCGCTGCGCTCGCAATGACGCTAGTCGGCCAGCGCGTAGACGAAGTCCACGTAAGCTTTCTCGATGTCGGCCAGGCCTGAAGCGGCCGTGTCGGGGCCGGGCTCGATCAGCATGATCTCATTCGGCGCGTGCGCCCCGGTTCCGAAGCCGAGACCGGACGGTACGAGCGGCAAGCCGAGGCGGTCGGTGAACTGGTAGAACGGCGCGCTACCGGCAACCCGAGGCTGCACGGCGATGTCATCGGCGTACTTCTTGAAAACAGACAATGCAGCCTGGACAGCCGGCGCCTCGACGGATGTTTGCGATGCCGGGTAGCCGCCGAGCTTCCTGATCTCAATGTCAGCAAAGCCGCTGTTGTCGAGATGCGCACGAATTTTCGCGAGCGCCTCATCGGGATCGATATCGGGTGGCAGCCGCGAATCGACTTTTGCAGCGGCGCGGTGCGGCAGGATGGTTTTCACACCTTCCTCGGTATAGCCGCCCCAGATGCCGTCGATATTCATGGTCGTCGCGAACAGGTATTCGATGACGGCATCCTTGCCCGTCTTGCCGTCAATCCACTGGCTGACGCCGAGCATGTCCTGCATCGTCTGGTCCGACCACTGCTCGATGCCGGCATTAATCAGTAGCGACTCCTCGGTATTTGGTGGACGGATGTCGTCGTAATACCCGGGGACGAGTATCGTGTTGCCGTCCTCGGAGACCATGGTGGACAGTGCCTGCACGAGTTGCCAGACGGGCGAGTCGACAATCGCCTTGTATGAGCCATGAATCTCGGCATTGGCCGGTCCGCCCCAGGCGCCACCGTTCGCAATCATTTCGAAGTAGACGATGCCCTTGACGCCGAGGATAACGCTTACTGTTCCGTTCGGGCGCTGCGAATTGAACGGGAACAGCGCGGCATCGGCTGTCCTGAGTCGCTCTTCGTAGGCGTCGACGATCTGCGGGTAATGTGGTGAGCCGAGCTCCTCTTCGCCCTCGGCCGTAATCATGATGTTGACTGGCAGCGTGCCATCGACGGCGATGATCGATTCGAGTGCGTTCAGGAACGCGCGCTGCGGACCCTTCTGGTTGGTCGCGCCGCGCGCCATGATGACCTTGCCCAGCTCGTGGTCGACGACTTCAGCAGCAAATGGCGGGCTTTCCCAGTCTTCGGGGTTTACCGGCTGCACGTCATACATCAGGTAGACGACGAGTGTCTTGTCTGCACCGGCATCGTAATAGCCCCAGACACCGGGATGCCCGTCGGTCGGCACGATCTCTGCCTCGGTGAAACCCATGGCCTCCAGGTCATGGCGCACCATCTCGGCCATGTCCTGGATGCCGACGTTTTGCGCCGAGATCGATGGCTGCCGTAACCAGCGCTGGATAGCGCCCAGGTGATCCCCGATGTTCGCATCGATGTAGTCGTAGACATCCTGGTGAGATTCCAGGTATGCGGGTATCGTGTCAAAGTCATACGCCTTGTCGGTGGCCAGCGTGAAAGTTGGCCGAATGACAACGTCATCCGCAGGTTCCACCGGTGGTGTGGCTGGCTGGCACGCAGCCGCAAACGCGGCGACTGTCGCCGTCAGGAATATTCTTCTCATGGTCTCAGTCTTCCTGGTCTTCTTGCAGGCTCGAAAGTAATCGCCGGAATTCCGACGGCCGATAACGTTCGTCATTGTCAAGCGAATCGGCAAGCGTGTCGAGTTCAACTTCGAGATCGGGATCGTCGAGTTCGATGACGAGCATTTGCACCGCCATGAAAGCTTGCTCGGCACTGACATAGTCCAGGTAATTGCCGTCAGCACCGGTGGCAAGAACTTCCTCGAGAATCTGTTGCTCACGGCCACGCAGTTTGGCCGGAGTCAGGCGCGACTCCATACGCGCAAGGAGGGCATCGAGCCCGCTGGCCGCTTCACGAATTGCGCCAACACTGCTGCTGCCTGCCCGATGCATGCGCTGCAAGGCATCGATGAGTCCTTCGGCTTCGCCGGGATCGGTCGCGCGGGCAAGCGCAAGCGACATGACGAATGTGCGATCGTTGATGAACGGAATGCCGGGACCGGCGCCGCCGTGGCGCTCCAGCGCGCGCCA
>JARRLQ010000009.1:0-81547 GCA_037386905.1 Woeseiaceae bacterium | reverse complement strand
CGGCGGAGTCATTGCCGAACTAAGAGACGAAATAGCGGCCGAATGATGGACTCGGCCGCGTCCTTGGGCGGGACACACCGGTAAACAAAATTGGGCCCACAAGGGGCCCAATTTCTGTTTACTGGCGCGCCCGACAGGATTCGAACCTGTGACCCCTGCCTTCGGAGGGCAGTACTCTATCCAGCTGAGCTACGGGCGCTTTGAGAGGGGCGCCATTCTACCTTCAAATGTGCGCACATTAAATGTGCCCCTATTCATCATTGACGGTGGCCGTATTGGCGTAGGCCAGCCACTGCTCCATGAAGCGTTCGCCCTTTTTCGTCAGGAAGACTCGTTTTACCCGCAGGTTGAGTGGATCCACGCGCAGCTCGAGCAGCCCGGGGCCCTTGAGCTTTTTCGTGGTCAGGCGGGAAAGATCCGCAATGTTGCGGGACAGGGCCGTTATGGAGGTCATATCCAGGAACCGCAACAATTCCCGCTGGCTAAGGCCTTCGTTGAAGTACACCGCGAGAAGAATCTGCAGGCGTTGTGCTGTGATGTCGGTCGTCAGCTTCTTGCGCGCAAAATGCAGCGCCCTGTCCAGCATCCGCATGGTGCGCATTGGTTTTGTTGCGGCCATAGACATGTTCTTCCGGTTAAAAGAAAACCGCTCCTGTGAGCGGCTTTCCATTTATCTTTGGCTAATCGATCAGTGCAGCCGCGCCTTCGCCGCCTTGCTGGCTATCGCGAGGCGATCCCAGGCTTCTTTCAATCCCTTCGTCAGCTCTTCCTTTGCATCTCCACTGCTCTCTTTCCATTCGTGGAGCTTCTCGGTGAGTTCATCCTTTTTCGCCTCGATTTGCTCGAGGTACTGGATCATTTTCTTGTCGCTGGTTTCGTTTTCCTCGATCTTCGACTTTAGTTCCTCGAGGTCGGTCCGCAGCCGTGTTAGCTCGGCGCTGAATCTGGCTTCCTGAGATTGCTGTTGCCGCATGGCTTGCTTCCTCCTTATAAATTGATTGTCAGGTCGATGTGGCTTCCGTCGAACTGTCAGGCAGCCTGTTGCGAACGCAGCATCTCCAGATTCGCCGCCGCGAATTTCCAGTTCACGAGGTTATCCAGGAACGCATCAGCAAAGGCTGCGCGACGATTCCGATAATCCACGTAGTAAGCGTGCTCCCACACATCAAGTGTGAGTAAAGGTGTCTGGTCCGTACCGAGCGGTGTCTCCGCGTTTACAGACGTTATGATGCGCAGCTCTCCGTTTTCGATGACAAGCCACACCCAGCCGCTGCCGAACAGGCCTGTTGCAGCCTTGCGGAAGGCGTTCTTGAAGTCATCAACACTATTAAATTGCTTCTCTACGAGATCGCGGATAGCGCCATCCGGTTTGCCGCCGTTCGGCGACAGGCTGCGCCAGAAGAAATTGTGGTTCCAGGTCTGGGCAGCGTTGTTCAATACATCAATGTCGCCATTCTGGCGTGCAACCTCGATGATGCTCTCAAGGTCCAGGTTTTCGTACTCGGTACCTTTGATCAGGGTCTCGAGTTTGTCCGCGTAACCTTTGTGATGTTTGTCGTAGTGATACAAGAGCGTCTCGCGAGACATATAAGGTTCCAGCGCTTCGCGCTCGAATGATAGTTCGCATTGCTTGCTTGTCATTGGTCCTCCGTGTTGCTTCAGGTGCCTGGCCCTTCATTGAGCCAGGTTGATGCCTATACTACCGGAATGGTTGCGATCTCGCAACTTTTGCGATACTATGCGCAAACAATTCAGCGAAGGGAGGAGTCATGCGATATCTGCTACTTATAATTTCTATGGTGTTCCTGGTCTCGGCATGCGAGAAGGAAGGCCCCGCCGAGCAGGCTGGTGAAAGCATTGATGAGGCCGTCGAGGAAGTTCGCGACGCAGTCGACGATAGCGATAGCCGCCTGGAAGAGGCTGCTGAGGAGGCCAAGGAAGCGGCAGAAGATGCAGTTGACGATGCCGCGGACGCCGTTGAAGATGCGGCCGACGATCTCGAAGACAGCATGAACCAGTAACCTGTTCACCGGCCCAGGGGACGAGCATGACGCTTGACGTCGACTGGAACGTGATTGTCTACAATCTCTACCACCTCGGCATCGCCTTTTTACTGGCGATGCCGGTGGCTTTCGACCGCGAAAAGGAGAGCCGCAGCGCAGGTCTCAGGACCTTTCCGCTGGTTTCGATGGCGGCCTGCGGCTACGCGCTCGTCGGCGCTTCGGTTCTCAGTACGACCGACGCCGAGGCTCGCGTTCTGCAGGGCATCATCACGGGCATCGGTTTTATCGGCGGCGGCGCAATTCTCAAGTCGGGGAGTTCCGTTCGTGGTACGGCAACGGCGGCCAGCATCTGGAACATGGGCCTGATAGGCATTGCCGTCGCGTTCGATCGCTTCGAGGTCGCGATCCTGTTGTCGCTGATCAACGTTGCGATCCTGCGCCTTACACCAAGCCTCGGTTCCGATGCGAAGCGCGACGATGGCTAGGGGCTAGTCCTCCGGCAGGTCCAGCACCTGTCGGATATCGCGCATCGCACGGTCGACACACTTTTCTCCGGTTTCAATCGCTTCAGCAGCCTTGCCAAATTCGAGCAGGCCCACGTCGCGCAGCCTGGGTGAAATGACGACGTCGGCCGGGTCACCGGCCAGCCGGCTGCGAGTAATCCTGTCCTGGAAAATATTGATCGAACTGGAGACGACACTGAGCAATCCCGGCGGCGCATCAGCCTTCCTGTTCGACGAGAACAACGAATTCGAAACGTCTTTGGCCTGCTGTTTCAGGTAGCGCAGCAAACCCTCCTCTTCCTCCGCCGTTGGCACGTCGCGATCCCTCAACCCCTTGCCGACGAGATCGGCATTCAGATTCACGGCAATAACAACCTCCGCGCCAAGTGCGCGGCACGCAGTCACGGGAACCGGGTTCACGAGGCCGCCGTCGACGAGCCAGCAATCCTCTTCGCGCACCGGCGGGAACAGCCCCGGTAGCGACATGGAGGCTCGCACCCAGCGGCTGACATTGCCGTCACGCGACCAGATTTCCTGGCCGGTATTGAGGCAGGTTGCAACAGCAACGAACGGCTTCGGCAGGTCTTCGATCTCGACGTCCTCGGCGACGACGAAATCGTGAATGAACTTGTCCAGCCGGCCGACATCGACGAAACCCGACTGCGTAAACTTGATATCGAAAAAACGATAGACATCGGAGCGGCTGGACTTCAACACCCACTCCTTGAGCTTTTCCAGGTTGCCTGCCAGGTACGACGCGCCAATCATGGCACCCACCGACGTACCACAGACGACGTCCGGCTCGATGCCCTCTGCTACCAGCGCGTCAATGATTCCGATATGCGACCAGCCTCGTGATGCGCCCGATCCGAGGGCGAGGCCGATTCTTGGTGTATTTGCCATGGCCGCTCCAGTTTGCACGGAGTTCGGCGTGGGGCACAAGCGCCGGCTCAGAATCCGTGCTTGGCCGAGATCAGGAACTGCACGTTGTCCATGCTGCCGTCACCATCGAGCGGATAGGCGAGATCGATGTGCACCACCTTGCCGAGTCCCGAACGCGTGCTGCCGAGCCGCAACCCGAAACCGACGTTGCGGAGCCAGCCATTGTTCGTACCGCCGTTGGGACCTTCGCCCCAGGTGCGCCCCATGTCGAAGAACACCGCGCCACCGACGCGGAACAGCCGGAACGGGTACCAGTCCGTGTAGTAGCGTTGCTCGAGGGTCAGCAGGACGCTGCTGTCGCCGGACTGGTAACGCAGTGGGTATCCGCGCAGCCCCGTGTCGCCGCCGAGATAAAGCTGGTGATCCGCATCGAAGTTCCTGCCATAAAAACCGCTGACGCTTGCGAAAAGCAGCCGCTTGGGAGACTGGCGGTCGTAATACCGCACACCGCCGCGCAGGCCGAAGTCATGCAGGGCGCCGCGTTCGATTCGCGTATCGAGGCCGCCGTCGATGAACACGGCGTGCTTCTGGATGCTGCCGAAGCCGGTTTGAGCGTTGGCGTTCAGTATCCACGAACTCCGGTCCGAGCCCAGCCGGTCACTTGCGTAACCGAGACGTCCCGTGACACGCGTGCCAAAGTAGAAGTCTTCCGTGCGATCCAGTTGGTCCGCGTTCCTTGTTTCCACATAGTTATCTTCAACCCACTCCATACCGAAAAACGGGTAGAACAACTGCCGATCGTCCGGAAGCGGTGTTCCCGTGTAGGCAACATCGTCAACGGCAGAGAAGCGGTGTTCGTCGTACGCGAGACCTGCCGTGTAACGCAACGCCTTGCCGTCTTCGAGGCCCGATGACCAGCCGCGGAAAATTTCGTAGCTGTTGGTCCTGTGTCCGTACTCACCCGTCTTCTTGCCGAGGTCGTAAATCGCATCCACACGTTCGTTGTCGTAGTACGAGAATCCATGTGCCCGGGTGCTGTCGAGCGCATAGAACGGAATGCCGAACTGAACGCCACGCGTAAAACCGTCACTGCTGTCCTGCAGGTCGAGGTGCAGGCGATACCAGGAATTGCCTACATTGTTGTCGGTGAGATTCAGCATGGTCGATGTGCGATCGACATTGCTCGCATACGCCGCCTCCAGCTGGATGCCGCGACCGAGCAGGTTCATGTCACGAATGCCGATCGCAGACTTGTTGACGCCACCCGCCCGCGAGAACGACAGCTTCGGCATCAGTGTCCACGTGTCCGACGTCTTTATGTCGACTTCCACCGTTCCGTCTTCGTTGAGATGCGGCTCAACGGTCGCATCCTGGATGTAACGGTTGGCGCGAAGCTTGCGCTCGGTTTCCTCGAGCAACCTGGCCGAGAACTCGTCGCCCGACATGAACAGCGTCTGTTGCTCGATGACCTCGGGTTTGGTGGTGATGTGCAGCTTGTTCGCCAGCCGGTAAAAGAAGCTGTTTTCTTCCGGGTTGTCGAGGTCGAAGATGCTTTCCGGCTTGATGATGACCGAGTCGATGACGGCGCCCGACTCATCCAGCACCGCCAGCAATTCATCATCGTCTGCCAGTGCGGCCTGCGCCGCAAGCAGCCAGATTGCGGCCAGCGCAATAGTGGCAGACCCTCCAGGCTGCCGGATTGTGTCCGGAACCGTCCCCATCATGCGAGGATTGTGCGGGTCGAACCTTAAGGCAGTCTTACCTGGCGCCGGTCATTTCCCAGCGCGCGAGCGAAATCGGGATGCTGTCAATCGCATTGAGACGGTCGAAGAAGTCCTTGAGATCGAATTCCTCACCGCGGCTCTCAACCTGCTTCGCATAGTCAGCGAGCGTCTGTTCGAGCAGGTACTTGCCGGTCACGTAGCTCGTGCCGTAGCCGGGCTGCCGCAGGTACAGGTGTTGCTCGAATATCAGCAATTCCTTCTCGGTCTTCATCCAGCCGCGCGGCGTCCATTCCATGTGCACCTGCCCGGCTTCCTCCATCGTCATCTCGTTGGCATGTGCATAAAGAGAACCCAGGCCGCGGGCGGCGCGTTGCGCCAGCAGGATCCAGACCAGTTCGCGCGATCGCGGGCTGTCATCGTAAAGGCCCGCGTGCATGAACATCTCTTCGACACCGGTCGCGGTACCTTCATTGCGGCTGTCGAAAATGTTGTACAGCAACGCGCCCTGGCGGATCGGGCTCTCATGGGGCTCGGTATCCATGCGCGCCAGTTCAAACCAGTGCCAGAAGTGCGTAAACAGGGGCGCCGGGTCGTAGTGCGCCGTAATCCAGAAGAAATGCCGCGTCTCTTCGGGAACGAATGCGCCCATGTGCTCGCGCAGCGCCGGTTCCATGTAGTCGGTCACTGTGACGATGTTCTTTTCTTCGAGGAAGCTCATGATGCGCTGCACCGCATCTTCCGCGTAGGCGTCGTATTCCTGCGGCGTGCTCGCGGCTTTCATCGGCGGCAGGTGCCGGTTGCGTTGCTCTTCCAGCTTGAGCGATGACCACGCCCGTGCCAGCTCGCGCTCCAGCAGCCGAACCTCGTCTTCCCATGTCATCGGCACCAGGTGCACGTTCTGCTGGTACCAGGTGTAGTTGTCCTTGCCGATGCCGGATGGCCCTGTCTTCGAGCCGGCCTCTGCCTCGAGCCAGGCGATCAGTTCGTCGGTTGCCGTCTGCGCCGCCGCGATCGTCGCCAACAGCTCACCTCCGGCTGAATCCGCGACCGACACACGGAGGCTGTCCAGCACTTCGCGCTGTTGGCGAATGTCACGGATACCGGTGATCCAGAGGTCGCGCGCGTTGCCCGTCAGGTTCCGGCGCGCCTGTTTCATCAACGGCGGAATCACGCCGAGCTCGGCCGTCAGGCGCTGCTCCTCGGCGGCCGACAACGGGAACTCGTAGGTCCACAGTTCGACGACTGTATGATGAGTCGGCCCTTCGTGAGCCGGGACGTCACTACGGTCGGTCCACACCGAATTGTAGAACGCCGGGTCACGCGCCCACGGTTGCAGGATGCGCCGATTGAAGTCGTAACCGTTCATCTCGGCACGCACGAGATGCCAGTCGACTTGCTGCGGAACTGGCCAGGCGTCGATCTCGAACGACTCCAGGCGTTCGCGCAGTGCGAGGTAGTCCGGTTGGCGTTGTTCGAACTGCTCCGCCGTGTAGTCGGGTGCGCCATCGAGCAACGGCGGCGATTCGAACTCACGCCAGTCGGCGAACAGTTGCAGCAGCTCGTCGTAGGTCGGGTTCGATTGCGCCTGGCTCGCCATCGTTGCGAGCATACTAAACACTGCCATGGTAATGGCGAGAATGATCCTTGGCGTCATGGTTGCCGCTCCCCCGCAGCGTACAGGAGTCTCGATTATAACGGCACTCAACGATCATTCGGCGAAGCGACCGAGCGTCAATCCCAGGGTGATGGCCCAGGACGGCTCCTGGACGCGGAATGACTCGCCACTCATATCGATCCGGGCATCGCTGAACGGGATCCACGCACTCAGGCCGAGTTGTATGCGGTAGTGCAGCCCGGAAAAGAGTTCGCCGGAATTGAATCGCCAGCCGATACCTGCCAGCAACGCGGCGCCGTTCGTCGTGTCGGATTCTTCCCCGGCGCGCTCGTCGTCGCCAAAGATGCGCTCCTGCCGCCAACCGGCGCCGACCGATGTGTAGATGCTCGCCCAGCCGTCACCAGACATTGCCCTTTCCCATTCAATGCCCGCGCCCGCCTGCACGGTACGCCGGTAGATCATCGGGTCGTCGTCGTGCTGCGGCTCGCCATATCCGGCGGCGACGAAGAGCGTCCGGCTCCAGTCCGACGACCCGCCGTTCAGCCAGTCGGCGCGCCAGCGGCCGGTCACGTTGAGCAGCACATCGGGAACGGTGATGCCGGCGTCGAGCGCAAAGCTGGATTCCCTCACACCGCGACGCTCCTCCCCGAAGCCTGCCGCGATGAGACGTACCTGGCCATAGGACGCGCTGTTATCGAATTGCTGCACGGTCTCGAACACAATCGGCCCCCAGCGCAACCCGAATACGGCGGCGAGATCTTCCTCGGCCATGGCTGTCTCAACAAGCACGGGTTCCTCGTAACCCGAACGCCAGTCATGCCGCAGGCCAAACCAGAGATCGACTGCTCCTTTGCCCGCCGTGCCGTAGGCGCCGAGTGCGGCTGCCACGGAGCCAGTAGCCGAAGCGCCAGTCCTCCGAATCGAAGGCACCACTGAACAGTGCGAAGCGTTGCGCGTCCGCCCATACCGTCGCGTCCGTTCGCTGCAGGTCTGTATACGGCACGACCTCGACGCTGCTTTGCACGAGCTGGTGTGAGCCGTTCTGCATGCGCTCACCGCCAAAGTCACCGAAACTCCGTACGCCGATACCTGCGGTCAATCGGTTTGTGGAGAGCTCGCTTCCCGAATCGAACAGGCGATAACCAACGGTGGCCGAGAGCTGGTCTGTCCGCCCGGGCTCATCGGCATCGACCAATGTCAGGATGCTTTGATCGATCGTGAACTCCCAGCGCTCACTGAGCTCCGCGGAAATGATGAACTGTTGCGTACGGTAGTCATCGGTGGACCCACCGCGGCCCAGGAGGTCGTTGCTGAACGCGAATTCGAGCGGCCGCTCGATGAATGGCGGAGTGTTTACCGGGAGACCCGCAATTTCGCCGGCAATACTGTCAACCGGCGCCGCCAGTGCGGCCAGCACGAGCACCACGAAACCGATTTTCGCGCGCATGTCATCGAACGCCTTTCATCAGCCGACGGGGTTGCCGTTGAGGACCGTCAGGCTGTGCTGCGACTGGCCACGGCCGTGTTGATGATCGATGTCGCGCGTGCCGATCACGTGTTCGACGAAAGCGAATTCGACAAGGTGCTGCAACTCGTACAGGGACACTTCGGCCTGAGCGCAGGGGAGTCTGCCGACCTTGTGGTTGACGCCAGCGCCAGGGCAGAGGACCTCGTGGACATTCACGAGTTTACGAAGCTGCTACACGATTACCTGACCGAAGATGAAAAGGCACAGATTGTCTCGCTGCTCTGGCAAATCGCTTATGCCGATGGCCGGCTCGACAAGTATGAAGACTCGCTAGTGCTCAAGATCAGCGATCTGCTGTATGTCAGTCGGGGACGCGTGATGCGCCTCAAGCACGACGCGGAGAAAGCTGCGAACTTAATCAGCTCGAGCACGCGCTGCAGCCGCGCTTTGACCTCGGCGGCCAGCGGCTCCACGCCCGGATCGTCGACGAGTGACATGACGCTCGCGGGGTCCATGAAGCTGACGTTCACAGAACCGTCTTCGTCTTCGCGAACAAGGACGTTGCAGGGCAGCAGGAGCCCGATATCCGGGACAGCGCCGATAGCCTGGTAGGCTAGCGCCGGGTTACAGGCCCCAAGGATGCGATAACGCGGCATGTCCTTGTCGAGTTTCTCTTTCATCTTTGCCGCAACGTCGATGTCCGAGAGCACGCCGAATCCTTCCGTCTGCAGATCCTCAGTGACCTTATCTATAGCAGCATCAAAGTCGAGGTCGACCTGCTTGCCGAATCCGAATGCCGTGTCCATCAGTGTGACTCCTTGAGGGCCGTGCCGCAGTAAATGTCATGTAACAGGTGAATGACCCGATCCGCCGGGCCGTCCGCCAGTGAGTAGTAAATGGTTTGCGACTCGCGCCGCGTCTTGACGATGCCCTGCTGGCGCAGCCGCGCGAGCTGCTGCGAAAGCGCCGACTGGCTCAGGGGGATGGTCTGGTTGAGCTCACCTACCGAGCGCTCCTGGTCCGCCAGCATGCAAAGGATCATCAGCCGGCTTTCATTACCCAGGGCCTTCATCAGTCCGGCTGCGTCGGCCGCGTGTTCGGCCATATCGTTCACATTCATTCCGGTTCTCCATGCCAGAAGTCCGTCAGACCTGCTCACTATAGACGATGCTAATTTAGTTGTCTATAATTTAGACTTTACTAATTTAGAAATTTACAATATATTCTGCACCCCGGATATCGCAACGGATCGAGGAGACACGAAATGGCGAGGATTGTAGTGATGGGTGCCGGCATCGGCGGCATCTCACAGGTTTACGAGCTCCGCAAGGTGCTCGGCAAGGAGCATCAGCTGACGTTGATCAGCGACTCCGATCGGTTCGAATTCACGCCGTCGAACCCGTGGGTCGCAGTTGGCTGGCGCAAGCGGGACCAGATCACGGTCGACCTGCCCGACCTGATGCGAAAATTCGGCATCGAGTTCTACAACCAGGGCGTCAAGCGCCTCCACCCCGAGAAGAACAGCCTCGAACTCGGCGATGGTGGCGAAATTCATTACGACTACCTGATCATTGCCACCGGCCCGAAACTCGCGTTCGAAGAAGTCCCGGGCCTCGGGCCCGACGGATTCACGCAGTCGATCTGCAAGACCGGCCATGCCGAAGCGGCAAGTGTCGACTTCGAGGCACTTGCAGCAGACCCGGGTCCGGTCATCATCGGCGCGGCTCCCGGCGCATCGTGCTTTGGCCCGGCCTATGAATACGCCTTTATCCTCGATACCGAACTCAAGAAGCGCAAGATCCGCGACAAGGTACCGATGCATTTCGTCACGCCGGAACCCTACGTCGGCCATCTCGGCCTGGACGGGGTCGGCGACACGAAGGGACTCATGGAGTCGGAGATGCGCGACCGGCATATCCGCTGGACCTGCAACGCGAAGATCACCGAAGTTGCCGAAGGCACGTTGAAGTTCACCGAGTTCGACGAAGACGGCAACGAAAAGAAAGACCACGAGATGCCGTTCAAACATTCCATGATCCTGCCCGCGTTCAAGGGTATCGATGCTGTTATCGACATCGAGGGCCTGACCAACCCGCGCGGCTTCATCCTGATCGACGATCACCAGCGCAACCCTACGTTCAAGAATATTTATGCCGTCGGCGTCTGTGTCGCCATTCCGCCGGTCGGCCCGACCCCGGTCGCCACCGGCGCCCCGAAAACCGGTTACATGATCGAATCGATGGTGACGGCAACGACGCACAACATCCTCAACGAACTCGAAGGCAAGGAGCCCGACGAACAGGGTAGCTGGAGCGCCGTCTGCCTGGCCGACTTCGGTGACTCCGGCGTTGCGTTCATCGCACTGCCGCAGATTCCGCCGCGCAACACCAATTGGGCGTCGCAGGGCAAGTGGGTGCATGTCGCCAAGATCGCATACGAGAAATACTTCCTGCACAAGGTTCGTGCGGCGAAGACCGAGCCTTACTACGAAAAGATGATCCTCCAGATGCTGGGCGCAAAAAGGCTCAAGGAATCCGCCTGATGAAGCACTCGATTATTGACGTCGCAACGAACCGGCCACGGATGGTCTATGCCGTGATCATGACGCTTGTCCTCGTTACAGGCGCACTGATCGGCCGTATCCAGATCGATACCGATCCGGAAAACATGCTGCCGGAAGCACAGTCAGATCGCGTCTTTCACAATGCTGTGGAGAAGCGTTTCACCTACCACGACGCGATCGTCGTCGGGGTCGTCAACGAGACGCATCCGAACGGCATCTATAACGTCAAATCACTCGATGCATTGCACCGGCTCAGCAGCGAAATCCTGGCGCTGGATGGCGTCATCGCCCCGGATCTCGCGTCCCTCTCCACCGTCGATAACATCGAACAGGAAGGCGTCGGCACGATTCGCTTCGAGTGGCTGATGCGCGAAGCGCCGGTTACGCAGGAACAGGCTCTCGAGATTCGCGACAAGGTGAACCGCCTGCCACTGCTGAAGGACTCGCTGGTCTCGGGCGACGGCAAAGCTGCAACGATATACGTGCCGATCGCGAGCAAGCACCTTAGCCACCCGCTTTCGCAGGAAATCCACGGGCTGATCAGCGAGCTCGACACCGAGGACGACTACCACATCACGGGGCTGCCGGTCGCCGAGGATACGTTCGGCCACGACATGTTTGTGCAGATGGGCATTTCAGCCCCGCTCGCCGGGCTGATGATCTTCTTGCTAATGTTGTACTTCTTCCGCAGCCCGCGGCTGGTCGTGGCGCCGATGCTCGTGGCGATGGCAACGGTCATCATCAGCATGGGCCTGCTGACCGGACTCGGTTTCACGGTTCACATCATGAGCTCGATGATCCCGATTTTCCTGATGCCGATTGCGGTCGTCGACTCAGTACACATCATGTCTGAATTTGCCGACTCCTACCGCCCGGGCGCTGATGCCAAGGCCGTCATTTCGAGGGTTGTCGAGCACCTGTTCACACCCATGTTGTTCACGTCGCTGACGTCAGCCATCGGGTTCCTGTCATTGCTGCTGACACCGATTCCCCCGGTACAGGTGTTCGGCGTATTCGTTGCTTTCGGCATCCTGCTCGCTTTTATTCTCACGATTACGCTGATCCCGGCCTACATCGTGCGCATGAAACCGCATTCGCTCGACAAGCTCGCATCGCGCTCGAAAACGCCGCATACCGATACCTTGCTCGCCCGCGTGCTGCGCAAGAGCGGCAGCTTTGCCATGCGGCGCGGCAAGCTGATCACGGGAATTGCCGTGCTGGTCATCGCCGTCAGCGCGGCCGGAATCAGTCGCATCGAGATCAACGACAATCCCGTGCGCTGGTTCAAGGCAAACCACCCGATACGCATTGCCGACGATGTGCTAAACGAACACTTCGCCGGCACCTATGACGCCTTCGTCGTCCTGTCTTACAAAGATGACGAGGCACTGCCGCAATTCAGGCAACAGGCGAACGAACTGCTATCTGGCGTCGCCGGGGACTCTGCATCGGCCGTTCGAGAGGCGCTCGGTGCGGACTCTTCAGATCTTGGCGCCTGGTACGGTGGCCTGATAGCGGCCATCGATGATGCGCTGTTCGAATCATCGGAAGACGACGAAATTGCCGCACTCGAGGAACTGATGTACCTCGCTGAAGACGCACAGACCGCGTCGAAGTACTTCCAGCGGCCCGACGTACTCGAGTACATCAGTGGAATCCAGCAGGCCATGAACAATTCCGGCTATGTTGGCAAGTCCAATGCCGTTACCGACGTGGTCAAGGTCGTCAACCGCGAGTTGCGTGGTGGCGACGACAGCGAGTACCGCATCCCGCAGTCGGTCCCCGCGGTTGCGCAGACGCTGCTGCAGTACCAGTCGTCGCACCGGCCACACGACCTTTGGCACATCGTGACCCCGGATTTCACATCCACGGCAATCTGGCTGCAGCTCAAAAGTGGCGACAACCAGGACATGAGCCTGGCGATGGACTTCCTCGACGGCTACCTCGCCGAGAACCCGCTGCCCGAAAACGTTGAAATGCGCTGGGCCGGCAAGACCTTTATTAATGTCGTCTGGCAGGACGTCATGGTCAGCGGCATGCTCAACAGTTTGCTGGGCGCCTTTGTCGTCGTGTTCCTGATGATGGCGTTCCTGTTCCGCAGCGTTCGTATCGGCCTGCTGGCAATGGTGCCGCTGTCCGTCACGATACTCGGTGTTTACGGCTTCATCGGCTGGATCGGCAAGGACTACGACATGCCGATTGCTGTGCTGTCATCCCTGACACTCGGCCTGTCGATTGACTTCGCCATCCACTTCATCGAGCGCACGCGGGCATTCTTGCGCGACAGCGGTTCTTTCGCTGCCGCGGAAAAACAGATGTTCGAAGAGCCGGCGCGTGCAATCGCACGCAACGCCATCGTGATCGCAATTGGATTCACGCCACTGTTCTTCGCGCCACTTGTACCGTATATAACAGTCGGCGCATTCATGGCGGCGATCATGGCTCTGTCAGGCGTAACGACCCTGATCCTGCTGCCGGCACTGATGTCCTGGGCCGGCCAGTGGATGTTTCCGGAAATGAAGCGCAAGTCCGCACCTGCCGTTCCGCCGGTGCAGGCGGCGCATGCTTGAGGAGTAATACTGATGTTTGTACGACTGTTGATCATGCTCGCAACCGCGGGCCTGGTGCCTCCGGCGCACGCAGACGCATTGACCGACGCCGACGAGATCATCGCGAAAGCGGATCACGCCTCTTACTATGCCGGCGCCGATGGCCGCTCCGAGGTGCGCATGATTATTACCGACGCGCAGGGGCGCCAGCAGCGCAGGCAGTTCACTGTGCTGCGCCGCGACGTCGAGGATGCCGGCGACCAGCAGTTCCTCGTCGTGTTCAGCCAGCCCTCCGACGTCAGGAACACGGTGTTCCTCGTCGACAAGCATATCGATCGCGACGACGATCGCTGGCTGTACCTGCCGGGGCTCGACCTCGTGAAACGCATCTCCGCGGGTGACAAGCGCACGAGCTTTGTCGGCGCACATTATTTCTATGAAGACGTATCGGGCCGGCGGCCGTCGGACGACACCCATGAGCTCGTGGAAACGACCGACGAGTTCTACGTCCTGCACCACGTGCCGATAGACCCGCAAAGCGTCGAGTTTTCCAGTTACGTCACCTGGATTGACCGGGAGACGTTCCTGCCAATGAAAATCGAATACACGAACCCCGCCGGCGACATCTATCGTCGCGTCGAGGTATTCGAGGTCGACGAGTTCGATGGTCACCCGACGGTAACCACGAGCCGCGTTTCGGACCTTCTGACCGGCGGCCAGACCGACATGCAGTTTCGTTACATCAAGTACGACGTCGGCCTGCCCGAGAGTGTGTTTACGGAGCGCTCGTTGCGTACCCCCCCACGCGACTGGCTTAAGCGGCCGGCTGAGTAGTCCCCCCACGGTGACATGAATCTCCGGCCGCTGCTCCTCCTTCTGCCGCTCGGCGCATTCGCCCAGGAAGACCCCTGGGCCGATGACGCGTGGGAGGAAGACTGGGGTGAGGAAGAAGCGGGACTGGCCTGGAACGGTTTCGTCGAGGCTGCGTACGGCACACGCTTCAGTGAAGACCCGCTCATCGACAACCGCAGCACGCTCGAAGACCTTCGCTGGCGAGTGGAGACGGAGTGGCAATTCGACGACATCTCGCTGGGCCTCAAAGTCGATGCCGGCTATGACGGCGTCGAGGACGACTGGATTGCCGATGTCCGCGACCTGACGATGGCGTTCCCGATCGGCGAGTCGGTCGACGTCAAGGTCGGCAGACAAGTGCAGACCTGGGGCACCGGTGACCTGGTCTTTCTCAATGACCTGTTCCCCAAGGACTATGTGTCGTTTTTCGCTGGCCGCGACGACGAATATTTGAAGGCGCCAGGCAATGCTGTCCGGGTCACGAAGTATTCCGACGCGATCAACGTCGACTTCGTCTGGACACCCGTGTTCGAACCCGATGTCTACATCACCGGCGAACGATTCTCGTTCTATTCTCCGGCTGCCGGCGGCAACATTGCACCCGACCCGCCGTTCAAGGCGCCCGAACCGGACGAGAAATTTTCGAATGGTGAGTTCGCGCTGCGTTTGTACAAAACGGTCGAGAGCACCGAGTATGCGTTCTACGCCTATCGCGGTTTTTCCAAGCAACCGTTCTTCGTACCGATGAACGCGTATGGCGCCAGTATCAGGCGGCCAGCGGGGCCGGGGCTGATCAACGTCGAGGCGTCGTACTACGACTCCGATGACGACAACAATCAGCTGCGGTTCCTGACCGGCTACGAGTGGGAAGCGAAACCGAACTTCACCGTGGGCCTGCAGTACTATCTCGAGCAGCACGACAACGCCGATAACCGTCACTGGCTGACGAACAGGCTGACTTACCGGGCCGGTCGCGATCGCCACACCTGGTCGCTGTTCACGTTCTACTCACCGAGCGATAATGACTATTACCTGCGGCCGGCCTACACCTACCGCTACAGCGACCAGTGGTCGTTGACGGCTGGCGGCAACCTGTTTGGCGGCAGCGACGCCGACACCTTCTTCGGCCAGTTCGAGGATGCCAGCAACGCCTACGTCCGGGTTCGTTTCAGCTACTGATGCCCGGGCTCCCCGGTCCTGAACCTGTAGCGGTAAACCGCGACTGTTACGCAAAAACGGGCCAAGTATAATTTGACAGGGCAACATTGGCGCCTCGCATATCGGATTCCTAATGAAATGAACATCATCAATAACTATCGCGTCGCGCGATCATCCTGGCTGGTGACTTCGGCCTGCCTGTTGACTCTCGCCCCGGTAGCAGGCGCACTGGCGGCGGCTGGCGATGACCAGCCGGGCAGTATCAGCCTCGGTGTGTTTGTGACGGACCGCGACACCAAAACCCGGATTGACGCCTCGACCGGCGAAACCGGTAGTAATGTGAGCCTGGAGGGAGATCTCGGCCTGGCAAGCTCTGATTCGGTATTTCGCATTGACGGGTACTTTAAATTCAACGACCGCCATCGCATCGACGTCAGCTGGTTCGATTTGTCGCGCTCCAAGCAGAAGCAAATAGATACCGAGATCATCTGGAACGGCACGGTATACCCGATCAATACGGTAATCCGCAGCAATTTCGACCTCGCTATTTACAAGGCAGCCTATACCTGGTCGTTTCTGCGACGCGACAAGGGTTTTCTCGGCGCCTCGGCGGGACTTTATGTTGCCGACTTCAAAACCACCCTGTCTGCGACGGACATCGGCCAGCGCGACGGCGGTGATGGCACCGCACCGTTGCCGGTGTTCGGCCTGCGCGGCGAGTACGGTTTTTCCGAGAAGTGGTCGTTGCGCGCAAGCGGGGAGTTATTCGCGTTAGAGTATGACAACTGGACCGGCACTCTCGTCGACATATATGCGGGCATAGACTACAGCCTGTCCGAGCACGTCTCGCTGGGCGTCGGATACAACGCCGTGACGTTCAACATCGGCGTTTCCGAGCAGAACTTCGAGGGCAATGTCGAGTGGGGTTATCGCGGCGGGTTGGCGTTCCTGAAGTACGATTTCTAAAGCCGCGCACAGCCTCAGCGGCCCTGATCTGGCCGGGCATTCCGTCGCGCATGCGAAAGACTTGCTATATAATCGCGCGCCACACCAAGGGGTCTGTGCCCCGCCATTCCGACCAGCAACACCCGGAGCAGTAAGTTGAGCCGCGACCAGAAGTTCTTTGACATGTATTCCCTCGTAATCGGCATCCTCGCCGCGTTCGCGCTTGCGCTGATCGTACTGGCGATGAAGATGTCCGACCTGACACAGGGCGTTTATACCCGTGACACGGCGGAATACCAGGCTGCCATTGATGAGCGCATCCGCCCGTTTGGCGAGGTTTACCTGCCCGGCGAGGAACATGAAGCACCCGCGCCGAAAGTCGACGTAGCCCCGGATCCGGAGCCGGTCGCAACCACAATGACCGGCCCGCAGGTCTACAACACGGCATGTGTTGTTTGCCACGGAAACGGTGTCGGTGGTGCCCCGGTCGTCGGCGACGCCGCAGCGTGGGCGCCACGCATTGCACAGGGCAACGATGTGCTTTATGGCCACGCCATCAACGGTTTCCAGGGCGAGGCGATTGCACCAATGCCGCCGAAGGGCGGCCGTGCGAGTCTCTCCGACCAGGAAGTCCGCGACGCTGTCGACTACATGGTCGCGGAAAGCCAGTAGGAGCCCGCCCCAGCGGGCGATTACGTTTTCCTGTCCAGTTGCCTGAGCGATAACGCCTCCGCTACGTGCGCCGTGGCGATAGTGTCAGCGCCCGCCAGGTCGGCGATCGTTCGCGCGACGCGCTGAACTCTCTGGTAGGCGCGCGCTGACAGGTTGAACTTGTCCGTTGCGTCTTCGAGCACATCGAGCGCCTCACCCCGCAAATCACAGATTGACCGAAGCTTCCGGCCTTCGAGCTGCGCGTTGCTGCATCCGCTGCGCCTTGTCTGAAGTTTGCGTGCCTCGCACACACGTCGGCACACGTCCCGGCTGCGTTCGCCGGATGGTGCCTGCCCACGCAATGATTCTTTCGGTGGGCGTCCAACCTCGACATGCAGATCTATACGATCCAGCAACGGGCCGGAAATCTTGCCGCGATAGGCCCGTACCTTCTCTGCGCTGCAGCCACAGTCTCCCGCTTCATCGCCGAGGTAACCGCACGGGCAGGGATTCATGGCCGCGACCAGCTGGAAGCCCGCGGGGAAGTCGACCTGGGCACCCGCCCTGGCGATCGTTATCGCGCGGGCTTCAAGCGGCTCACGCAGAACCTCGAGCACGTTCCTGTTGAATTCGGGCAGCTCGTCGAGAAACAGGACCCCGTTGTGGGCGCGTGAAATCTCACCCGGCTGTGGCCCTGGACCGCCACCGACGAGTGCCGCCGGTGATGCCGTGTGGTGCGGTGCGCGAAACGGCCGCCGGCGCCATCGTGCAATATCGAGTGTTTGGCCGATAACCGAGTTGATCGCCGCAGTCTCGAGCGCTTCGGCTTCGCTCATCGGCGGCAATATGCCGGCCAATCTTCTTGCCAACATGCTCTTGCCCGCGCCGGGCGGACCGATGAACAACAGGTTGTGCCCGCCCGCCGCGGCAACCTCGAGCGCGCGTTTGGGCTGCGACTGGCCAACGACGTCGATGAGGTCGGGCTCGTCTACCCGCTTCTTGCCTGCCGGTATGTCCTCTGTCGGCTCTATCGTATCGCTGCCGCGCAGGTGCGCCGTGACGGCCCGCAGCGACGACGCGCCATAAACAACGGCTTTTGCCAACGCGGCTTCCGCGGCATTGGCAGCAGGAACAACAAGCGACCGATTCGCCCTGCGCGCCTGCAGGGCGGCTGGCAAGATCGCGGGTACCGGGCGCAATGCGCCATCCAGCGCCAGCTCGCCATAGAACTCGATGCCTGCTGCAGCCTCGAGCGGCACCTGCTTGCCGGCCGCGAGAATGCCCAGCGCGATGGCAAGATCGAACCGCCCGCCCGACTTGCGCATGTCCGCCGGCCCCAGGCTGACCGTTATGCGCTCCTGCGGGAACTTGAACCCGGAGGTCATCAGTGCGCTGCGCACCCGGTCCTTGCTTTCGCGCACAGCGGTCTCGGGCATGCCGACAACCGAGAACGACGGCAAACCACCCGACAGGAATACTTCAATCGTTACGGGTGGCGCATCTGTTCCGAGCTGCGCCCGGCTCCTGAGGATGGCGAGACTCACGGCGGCCCTCCGTGGCCAGTGGAGCTATGCCGGGGTCAGAGCCCCTGGGCTCTGACCCCTATTTGCTTTCCATTTCCTGCAGCCGCTTCTCCAGCGCCTCGAGCTTCTCGCGCGTCCGTGCGAGTACAGCTTCCTGCACTTCAAACTCTTCGCGCGTCACGAGATCGAATTTCTCGAGGCCCGTCTTCAGGACACCACGAAAACTCTGCTCAACCTCGTCACGCATCGAGCGCAGGCCTTCAGGTAATGCCTCGGCGAGCTTGCGCGCGAGGTCTTCAATCGATTTGTCGCTCATTTGCTGTTGATACCCCAGGGTAATTCCAAACACCAGCTCCCCAAATCAGTGCATGCGTCCATTTTTGTGTTCCATTGTAGGGCGCCTGCACCACGGCTGCGCCAGTAACACTCTGTTTATAAAACTGTTTTCCGGATTGGCACGCTTCCTGCTCTATACAGGGTGAATTCGATTCATCACTTTAAATGGGAGCAACGCAACATGAAATCAATTCTTCAAACCGGGCTTGCCGCATTACTTGCCCTCGCCAGCGCAACAGCCAGCGCCGAATGGTCTGCCAACCTCGGCTTTGCCAGCGAGTATTACTATCGCGGCATTTTCCAGGAGAGCACGTCGGCTAACGGCGGCATCGACTTCGAAAAGAACGGCTTCTATGCCGGCACCTGGGCCGCCGACGTCGGTGATGGCCTCGAGGTCGACGGCTACTTCGGCTACGGCTTCACAGCCGGCGCGGTCGACCTGTCGGTCGGTTACACGGGCTACTTCTATACCGGCGACTTCGACGACACCTACCAGGAGATCAATCTCGGCGCTGCCGCCGGGCTGTTCTCGTTCGATGTCGCCGTCGGGCAGTATGACAACTTCGACGGGCCGACGCTCGACTACACCTACTACGCCGTAACCTTCGAGAAAAGCGGTTTCTACGGCAAGGTCGGCGGATTCGCTCAGGACTTTGACGGCGAGTACCTCGAGGTCGGCTACGGTACGACGGTTGCCGAGATCGACCTTGGCGTAACCGCGATCTTCTCCAACGAGGATCTTGTCGGCGAAAGCGATGAGGCCCTGATCTTTACGGTCGGCAAGTCGTTCGACCTGTAATCACAAGGGGAACTGAAATGAAAATGATCACTGCGATCATCAAGCCATTCAAACTCGACGACGTCCGCCAGGCCGTTGCCGATATCGGCATACAGGGCATCACAGTCACCGAGGTCAAGGGATTCGGTCGCCAGCGAGGTCACACCGAGCTGTATCGGGGCGCCGAATACGTCGTGGACTTCCTGCCCAAGGCAAAAATCGAGCTCGCCGTGGACGACGCAGTTGCCGACCAGGTGGTCGAGGCAATCGCCAACACGGCACGTACAGGAAAAATCGGCGACGGCAAGATCTTTGTCTCCGAGATCTCCGAAGCCATTCGCATTCGCACCGGTGAAACCGGCGCCGAAGCGGTTTGATAACTCGAATAAGCGGAGGAATTTCTCGTGGATGATTTAACAACCGTTGCGGGGCAGGTCACCGAGCTGGCCTATGCTCTCGATACTTTCTACTTTCTCGTCATGGGCGCATTCGTCATGTGGATGGCCGCCGGCTTCACGATGCTGGAGTCTGGCCTTGTACGCGCCAAGAACACTGCCGAGATCCTGACCAAGAACGTTGGTCTCTATTCAATCGCCTGCATCATGTACATGCTGATCGGTTACACGATCATGTACCCGTCAGACGCTGCCAACCTGTTCCTGCAGTTTGGTGACGGCATGCTGGGTCGTGGCGACAACACCGCCGAAGAGGTCCTTGCCAGTGGTGGCGATACCTACTACTCGGGTCTGTCGGACTTCTTCTTCCAGGTCGTGTTCGTGGCAACCGCCATGTCGATTGTCTCGGGCGCCGTTGCAGAGCGCATGAAGCTGTGGTCGTTCTTCGCATTCGCCGTCGTACTGACCGGATTCATCTATCCCATCCAGGGTTTCTGGAACTGGGGTGGTGGCTTCCTGACCGAGAGCTTCGGCTATTTCGACTTCGCGGGCTCCGGCACGGTACACCTTTGCGGTGCTGCCGCCGCGCTGGCCGGTGTTCTCGTTCTCGGGCCGCGCAAAGGCAAGTACGGACCGAATGGCCAGGTCAATGCGATCCCGGGCTGCAACCTGCCGCTGGCGGCTCTTGGCACCCTGATCCTGTGGCTCGGCTGGTTCGGCTTCAACGGCGGTTCGGAACTCAAGGTATCGAACGTTGGCGAGGCAAACGCGGTCGCGCTCGTATTCGTTAATACGAACATGGCTGCCGCCGGCGGTCTCGTGTTTGCGATGCTGCTATCGCGCCTTTGGTTCGGCAAGGCCGACCTGACGATGGCACTGAACGGAGCGCTTGCGGGCCTCGTGGCGATAACGGCAGACCCGCTGTCTCCGTCACCGTTTGTTGCAACGCTGATCGGTGCGGTCGGTGGCCTGATTGTTGTCGCCTCGATCGTCATGTTCGACAAGATCAGGATTGACGACCCGGTCGGCGCAATTTCCGTACATGGTGTCGTCGGTATCTGGGGTGTCCTCGCGGTGCTGTTCACCAACGGCGGCGCGACACCGCTTGGCCAGATCGTCGGCGTTGCCAGCATCTTCGCCTGGACCTTCGGCGTCAGCTTCGTCGTCTGGTATGTACTCAAGCTCATCATCGGAGTCCGTGTCTCCGAGGAGGAAGAGTACGAGGGCGTCGATATTTCGGAATGTGGTCTCGAGGCGTACCCCGAATTTACCAGCGCCGAGTAACCATAATGTAGTGCCCCCGACTACATCCCCCCTGACGGCGGGCCTTCGGGCCCGCCTTTTTTTGACCATAACACCCGTGTCAGCGCACAAATTCCTGTGTGATGCCGATCACGACATGTCACCATGGCAAGTGGTTTAATTCAGGTTATTGTCCAACGGCTCAAATAGAGACGAAATCAGATGAAGAACTTTCGATTACCCGTAGCAATTGCCTTTGCAGCACTCCTGGCCGGCGGCCTCGCCTCTGCTGGCGAAATCTACAAGTGGATCGATGAGAACGGCAACGTTCACTATGAGGATCGTCCTGTCGGCAAGACCGACATGGAGCACATGGACATCGCGTCGAGAAACACGGATGACGCGGCCGTACAGGCACGCGTCGATGCGAACCGCAAGGCACGCGCCGTGAAGGAACAGGTCGCATCCGAAGCGCCGCCCGAGATGTCGAAGGAAGAAATTCGCGAAGAGCAACAGGCACGTGCAGAAAAGTGCCAGATGTACCGTGACCGCCTGCAGGCATTCCTGCGTTCCACGCGCCTGTACGAGGAAAGCGACAGCGGCGATCGCAATTACCTCAGTGAAGACGAGGTGATGGCGGCCCGCGCCAAGGTCGAAGACCAGATTCAGAAATATTGCGGCTCTTAACAGCCCGCCCCCACAATTTGGGGACAGTCGCTTAATTATTAACCGTACAGACCGTGCGATAATTAAGCGACTGTCCCCAAATTGTGAGGAGCGTTTCGCTTGAGCGCAGCCACGAGCCCCGAAGCCAAAGGATCGCAGGCTTACCTGCCGGACTTCTGTGCGGCGGGTACGGTGTTCATTGTCGTGCTGATCGCAGAGCTGATTGCCATCCTCCTGACCCTGGCTGCGCATACACCAGACGGCCTGTTTCTCGTCGAGCTGTCGCGAACGTCGCTGTTTGTGCAATGGCTCGCGATACTGAGCTGCGGCGTGATGTGCCTGTTCCGCGACCGCCTGGAGAGTGCAGGTAAAACACGCGCATTCGTGCTCAGCTTCCTGATGCTCGAGCTCGTCTGCCTGATTCTCGCCGAGATCTCCTTCCAGCTCGCATTCCGGTTTCCCGATTTCATAACGATCCGCGAGTCACATGCGCGCTTCATCTTCAGGACCTTCGCCATAAGCTCGATCGTTATCGCGCTCGCCATGCGCTACCTGTACGTGTCGAGCGAGTGGCGACGCAGCATCGTGCTCGAAGCGCAGGCCCGAATCAGCGCACTGCAGGCCCTGATCCGGCCGCATTTCCTGTTCAACAGCATGAACACGATCGCCTCCCTGACACGGACCGACCCGAGGCAGGCCGAGGAAGCCGTCGAGGACCTGTCCGACCTGCTTCGAGCCAACCTCGGGGGCTCTGGCGACCGCACATCCCTGAAAGAAGAACTCGAAGTCGCCGCCATCTACCAGCGCATCGAGAAGCTGCGCCTCGGCGACCGGCTGACCGTTCGCTGGGATGTGGCCGACCTGCCCATGCGCGCGCTGATTCCAAGTTTGACGATCCAGCCACTGCTCGAGAACGCGATTTACCACGGCATTGAGCTGCTGCCCGACGGCGGTGAAGTCACCGTTGTCGGCAAGAAGGACAACAAGTACCTCGAGATCAGCATCTCGAATCCTGTCGCGGTGGGCGAGACGCGCGCCAAGGGTGGTAACCAGATGGCGCTGGCGAACATCCGGCAACGCTTCGAACTGGCCTACGGCAGCAGCGCCACAGTGGATGTCGAAACCAGCGATGCAAGCTATGCCGTGAGGTTGCGCTTCCCACAGGAGAGCGCGGCGTGAAGATACTCATCGTCGATGACGAGAAACCTGCGCGCGACCGGCTGCGGCAGCTGATTGACGATGCGGGACAGCACTCCGTCGTCGGCGAAGCCGGCAATGGTGAGCAGGCCATCGAACTGGCCGCCCGGGAGTTGCCGGACATCGTACTGCTCGACATTCGCATGCCGGGTCTCGATGGCATCGAGACCGCGCACCACCTCAATGCCATGCAGCGTCCGCCGGCCGTCGTATTCACGACCGCCTATGACGAGTATGCGATAGACGCGTTTGACGCCCGGGCGATCGGTTACGTCCTGAAGCCGGTACGGCGCGAGCGCCTCGAACGCGCGCTCGAACACGCCACGCGCCTGAGCGGCAAGCAGCTCAATGACGTCGCCACAGACACTGGGATGGAATCGCGCCGCAACCACGTGTGTGCGCGCATCGGTGATCAGCTGCGCCTGATCCCGATCAGTGAAGTGAGCTATTTCAACGCCGACCAGAAATACGTGTGTGTTCACCATGAAAACGGCGACGACCTGATCGACGACTCGCTCAAATCGCTCGAGCAGGAGTTCGCCGACCGTTTCGTACGAATTCACCGCGCTGCACTCGTGGCCGTCAACAAGATCGAACGACTCGAAAAGCTGGCCGACGGCAAAACCCACGTTGTGTTGCGAAAGAGACCTGATGACGACGACAATGCCCCTGACGACGAACTCGTGATCAGCCGGCGCCACCTGGCAACGGTTCGTCGACGTCTCAAGGGAGGATAGGTCGTCTTGAAAATTCGTATCGCTACTCGCCAGAGCGCGCTCGCGCTCTGGCAGGCAGAACACGTTGCCGGACTGCTCGACGAGTTAGCTGGCGTCGGCTCTGTTGAGTTGGTGCCGATGTCCACGCGCGGTGACGAGGTGCTCGACAAGAGCCTGCAGAAGATCGGTGGCAAGGGCCTGTTTATCAAGGAGCTCGAGGTCGCCATGCAGGAAGACCGGGCCGATATCGCAGTGCATTCGATGAAGGATGTTCCCGCGGATATGCCGGATGGCTTTTGCCTGGCCGCCGTGCTCGAGCGCGCGAATCATGCTGATGCCTTCGTCGGCCATAACCGCTGCGACTTCGAATCGCTTCCCGACGGCGCCACGGTCGGAAGCTCGAGCCTGCGGCGGCAGGCGCAGCTCAAGCTCATGCGCCCAGACCTGAACGTCGAACCACTGCGCGGCAACGTCAATACCCGCCTGTCGAAGCTGGACAACGGCGACTATGACGCCATCATCCTCGCCGCGGCCGGTCTCGAGCGACTGGGCCTGCAACATTACATCAGCCGGCAATTCACACCCGATGAAATGCTGCCGGCAGCTGCGCAGGGAGTTATCGGCATCGAATGCCTGGAATCCAACGCAGAACTGCGCGCGGTGCTCGCTCAACTGAATCACGAACCGACAGTGCAGACGACTGCGGCCGAACGCGCCATCGCAAAGACTTTGCAGGCCAGTTGCCAGTCGCCGGTCGCGACCCACGCCGTCATTGACGACTCGACCATGACCGTAACGGCCCTCGTTGCCCTGCCGGACGGCAGCGACTCGATACGGGACTCCGTCGAAGGGCCCGTTGACAGCGCGGAAGCGCTTGGCGTGGAACTCGCCAACAAGTTGCTGGCCGCCGGCGCGGGAGAGTTGCTCGCGGCGGTGGCGGCCGACAATGACTGACAACGCGCTCGATGGTGTGCGCGTGCTCGTCACGCGCCCGAAAGCCCAGGCCGAAGGGCTCGTCACGGCCATTCGCTCCCGCGGTGGCGAGACCATCGAGTTTCCTGTCATTGAAACCGAGCCACGCAGCGCCGCCGACATAGCCGTCGACTGCGGCCGCTTGTCCGATCCCGACATCACGATCTTTGTCAGCTCGAATGCCGTGCGCTTCGGGCATACGTCTGCAGGCTCTGCACACATCGCGGCCATCGGCCCCGCCACGGCCCGGGTCGCCGCGCAACACGGCCTCGCCGTCGACATTCTCTCGCCCGACGGATTCACGAGCGAGCACCTGCTCGAGACACCCGAGTTGCAGCAGGTAGATGGCAAGGTCGTGCGCATCATCCGCGGCAACGGTGGCCGGGAGTTGCTGGCGACGACACTGGGCGAGCGCGGCGCCATCGTCGAATACCTCGAGGTGTATTCCCGGCGAATTCCCGAGTATTCGGCCGATGAAATCGCCGCCGTCGCGCAACAGATCAGCGCCGGTGAGATCGATGTCATCACGATGATGAGTGCCGATTCGTTCGTGAACCTTCTCGCACTGTTGCCATCTACATGCCACGACGCCTTGCGAAAAACCCCACTGGTGACGCCCGCGTCACGTGTGATAATAGAAGTCGAGAAACGAATCCCCGGCATTCCAACGACACTGGCGCAAGGACCGCAGGCCAACGACATGGTTGCAGCAATCGTGACATGCACGAACCCCGGACACTCCGATGACTAAAGACGACGAACAGCAGAAAGACGCCGAATTTCCTGACGAAGAGGAGCTCGTCGCCGAAGAAGCCGTCAGTGAGCCCGAGGCTCTGCCGGCCCCGGAAGCCGGAGAAGCAGACAAGAAGGGGTCCGGAAGCATTGCCTGGCTCGCGGTATTTCTCGCTTTCATCGCGACGGCCGGCGTCGGCTACATGATCGTGGACGACTGGCGTACCCGGGGTTTCAACGAGCGCTATGCCGATGCGCTTGGCGATCTCCAGAGTGGCGTGGCGGCGTCCGGCGAATCGTTGTCCGAACTCGACCAGGATATCGCCACGCTCGAAGAGGTGGATGCACGGACAACGACCGAAATCGAGCGCCTGCGAGCGGACCTCGAGAGCCGCTTGCAGCTGATCGACTCTTTGCCGACGCGCATGTCCAACCTCGAGTCGTCAGTTTCGGCTCTGCAGGGCGTCTCCGCCGGTGCGCGCAATCGCTGGTTGCTGGCCGAAGCCGAGTACTACATGCAGATTGCCAACGCCCAGCTGCAACTTGCGGGCAACCCTCACCTCGCGGCCAACGCACTCGAGATGGCCGATGAGCGCATCGTGCAGCTGGCCGACCCGGCGCTGACGGGCGTGCGCAGCGCACTGGCCGACGAGCTGGCCGCGCTCGACGGAATGGAGAAGCCTGACATCGAGGGCATAACCCTGACGCTCTCCAGCCTGGCGCGTGTCGTCGACTCGCTGCCACTGCGGCAAACGTCGAATGCCGCAGGAACTGCCGATGCCGACGTCGACCCGGAAGCCAGCGGCTTCACACGCGCGTGGGAATCCGTAAAGGGCGCCGCCTCCGGCCTCGTCCGTGTCACCCCCCCAGACGAGATTGCGATGCCGTTGATGACACCGGACGCCGAGTATTTCCTGCGTACCAACCTGACATTGCAAATACAGGTAGCGCGCCTCGCGCTGTTGCGCGGCGAGCAAGCCGTCTTCGAACAAAGCCTGAACGACGCTTCCCACTGGCTCGCTACGTATTTCGACACCGAGAGTGCCCAGGTGCGGGGGGCCAGGGCGACCATTGCCGAAATACGCGCGGGCATATTCACCGTGTCGCCACCCGACATCTCGCAGTCGCTGCGCCTCTTGCGCGAGTTCAACAGCATCAACGAGTCTGCGCAATGAAATTTGCCGCCATCGTCGTCGTGGTGTTGGTGCTCGCGGCCTTCGCGTCGCATTTCCTGCTTGGCGACCCCGGCTACGTTGCGATCACATTCCGTGGCTACCTGGTCGAGATGTCGGTGCCGGTGCTGCTCGCCCTGGCCGTGCTGCTGGTCGTTGCAATATGGTTTGTCCGCCGCATTGTCCAGGCTCCGCGACGCCTCGGCGAGGCGGCCGGACGCTACCGTTCGGGACGCGCGGGCATGAAGCTCACGCGCGGCATGATCGAGGTTGCAGAAGGCAACTTCGCGCGTGGCGAAAAGCTGCTGGCGCGAGCCGCGAGTACGAGTGATGCGCCGCTGTTCAATTATCTGCCGGCCGCGCGCGCGGCTCACCTGCAGGGCAAGGATGAGCGTCGCGACGAATGGCTCAAACTTGCCTACGAGCATACGCCCGAGGCATCGAATGCGGTATTGCTTACGCAGGCCGAGCTGCAGCTCGACCGCGAGCAGTATGAGCAGGCTCTCGCCACGCTACGCCGTATCGAGGAAAACTCCCGGGATCACAGCTATGCGCTCGCACTGCTGGGCCGCCTGTACTACCGATTGAATGACTGGCAGCACCTGGCTCAAATCCTGCCGCGCCTGCAAAAGCAGGGTCGCGTGAAACAGGAGATGCTCGACAAATGGACCATTCGTGTTCACAGGGAAAATTTCGAGAACGCTGCCGATGGCGAGGCGGTACAGGCGGAGTGGAAGCAGGTCCACAAGCGCATCAAGGACAGTCCGAATATCCTGGACGCTTATTACACGGCACTGATGCGTGTCGGCATGCACGACAAGGCCGAAAAAGACCTGGTCGCTGCGCTCAAGTCAGAATGGCGCGCGCCGCTGGTACGCCTGTTCGGGCTCGTCGAGGGGCCCGACCCGACGAAACAGCTGAAACGTGCCGAGAACTGGCTTGCCAGCCATGACGACGACCCCGACCTGCTGCTGGCTGCCGCACGCCTTTGCCTGCGCAACGAGCTCTGGGGCAAGGCCCGCAGCTACCTTGAGACGGTCATCGCTCTGCGACCGACGCCCGAGGCATACCAGGAGTATGGCCGCCTGCTAAACCAGCTGGGCGAAACGGATGCCGCCGCCGATGCATACCGCGAAGGTCTCGGCCTGGTGGCTCAAAGCACGTTGCCTGCTATTCCTCATCTCGAGCCGGACAAGGCGTGACCGCAACACTCGTCGTCGGCGTCGGCTATCTCGGCCAGCGCTTCCTCGAACAAAACAAGGACGCTCGCGGCATCACTCGCGCAGACTTCGATCTCGATCATGACCGCACGTTCGCCGTCAAGCTGCCGCAACAATACAACATCCTTTACACCGTGCCGCCGGCGCGCAACTCGGCGTCAGATGCGAGGCTCGAGCGATTGCTTGCAAAACTCGACCCGACGCCGCAACGATTCGTGTACATCAGCACGACCGGCGTCTATGGCGATCACGGCGGCGCCCCCGTTGACGAGGACACCCCCGTCAACCCGGCTTCGCCTCATGCGGCGAAACGCGTAGTAGCAGAAGAAACCCTGCGAGCCTGGGCCGCCGACAATGCATGCGAGGCTATCGTTTTGCGGGTGCCCGGCATCTACGGACCCGGACGGCTCGGCATTGAGCGCATTCGCGAGCAGTCGCCGATCGTGCGCGAAGCGGACGTGGGCCCGGGAAACCGAATTCATGTCGACGATCTCGCCACCTGCTGTGCCGCAGCGCTGGCCGATGACGTGCCGGCCGGCATCTACAACGTCGGCGACGGCGACCACCGCTCATCGACCGCGTTCACGTTCGAAGTCGCCCGCCAACTCGGACTGCCACCACCACCGACAATATCGATGGAACAGGCCGAGGAACAGTTCTCGCCCATGCGTTTATCTTTCTTGCGAGACAAACGCCGCGTTGACACTCGAAAGATGCGGGAAGTCCTGGGCGTTGAGTTGCAGTACCCGAATCCGGTGGACGGAATCGGAGCGAGCCTCGACGACTAAATGCCGCGCGCGGGGAACGCGTTACCGGCGCGTGGCCTTACAGCCTCAAGGCTGACTCCGCTTACTGCGCAGCCACGCGGTCAAGGGTTGCCACTCGTCCCAATCGGGCCACGCAAGGTACTCCGGCAACTCGTGGATGCCGATGCCACGCGTATAGGCGCGAACGTAATTCATCGCCTCGCGCAACGCAGCGATGTAAGGCACGCGCGCCTTGGTCAGGTACTCGTCGAGCTCGTCCCAGATCAGCGTGTTGTCACGCGCTCGATTGGCGACGGCTCCGATCTTGGCCTGCTTGCGCTGAACCTTGCCGAGATTCTGCAGCTCGCCGAGGAATGAGGTTGTGGCCTGCATGTCGATTGTTGACGGCAACACAGGCACGACGATTGTTTCAGCATGCTTGACAAGGTCGGTCAGCTCCTTACCGTGCGAGCGGGCGGGCGCGTCGCTGACAACGATGTCGACAGTACGCGGAACGTGCCGCAGGCCGTCTTCGAAGGCGGCTACGCCGGCAATCGTCGGCCGGTCGTCGGGGCGACGCTCCAGCCAATCGAGACTCGACCGCTGCGGATCGTAGTCCGCCAGCGCCACGTTGGCGCCTTCATTGGCAAAATAGGCTGCGATGTTCGTGGCGAGCGTGCTTTTTCCACAGCCACCCTTGGCGTTCAATACCATTATGTGCCGCATGACCTCTCCTCAAGGGCAATATTCTTAGAGTTTTATGTAAACTACAGCCGCCGACTTCAAAAGTCCATCCGGCCAAATCACAGCCACCAATGTTGCTTCACTATTTGAAAATGCAAGGCGCCGGCAACCAGATCGTTGTCGTCGACCAGCGAATTGACGATCACCCGCCGCCTTCGGCAGACGAGATTCGCCGGCTGGGCCATGGCGGCACCGGCCCGGGATTCGATCAGCTAATGTGGGTGGGTCCGGCTAACAATGACGGCGCCGTCGCGAGTTATCGCGTCTTCAACCGTGACGGCTCGGAGGTTGGACAGTGCGGCAACGGCGTGCGCTGCGTCGCCTGGATGCTTGCCCGCGATGACGGCGCGAACAGCCGTTTCACGCTCGAAAGCCCTGCCGGCCCGATAGAAGCCTGTGTTCTCGATGATGGGCAGGTGTCGGTCAGCATGGGCCCGCCGGAGTTCGAGCCCTCGAGAATCCCGTTTGTCGCGGACGAGCGGCAGGATCGATACCAGCTCGAGGTCGTCGGTCGCACGCTTGACGTCTCCGTGCTGTCGATGGGCAATCCGCATTGCGTATTGCTCGTGGATGGCATTGCCGCGGCCGATGTGGACCGCCTGGGTCCTGCGATCGAAGAACATCCGCGTTTTCCCGAGGCGACCAACGTCGGATTCATGAGCGTGGCCGACCGCCGCAATATCGAGCTGCGTGTGTTCGAAAGAGGTGTCGGCGAAACGCTCGCATGCGGCACCGGCGCCTGTGCCGCTGTCGTCGCCGGGCAGCGTCTCGGCCTGCTCGAGGAGGAAGTCTCGGTGCGCCTGCCTGGCGGGCAACTCGTGGTAAGCTGGCGCGGAGGCGACGAGCCCGTGTGGCTCACCGGCAATGCCGAACTGATTAGTGAGGGAACGATTGATCTATGAGCACACAACGTAAGCCGGAATTTGTCGAGGAACAGGTCTCCGAGGAGGCCGTGCACGAATACCTCGAGGCCCACCCCGACTTCTTCGAGCGCCATGGCTCATTGTTGAGCCGACTCGAATTGCCACACGGCACCGGCGGCACTGTCTCTTTGGTCGAGCGGCAAGTGTCAGTCCTGCGACAGAAGGAACTGAAGCTGCAGCGGCAACTGAAGGAACTCATCAACGTCGCGCGCGATAACGATGTTCTCTCATCCAAGATTCACCAGCTTACGCTGCAGCTGCTGTCCGCAGCCGACCTGCAATCCTGTGTCTCGGCAATCGAAGAGGCCATGCGCAGCGGCTTCGGCGCCGACCATTCGATCCTGGTGCTGTTTGCCGATCCGACGATGTTCGACGACATCAATGGCGGGCGTTTCTTCCGCGTTGTCGACCGCAAGGACAAGGCGCTCGGCCCGTTCGATACATTCCTCGAGGGCAAAGGGCCGCGCTGCGGCCAGGTACGCGACTCGCAGAAGAACTTCCTGTTCCAGGACGATGCCGAGGAGATCGGCTCGGTTGCCCTGGTCCCGCTCGGCGACAAGGCCGACCTCGGTTTTCTCGCTATCGGCAGCCACGATGCCGATCGCTTTCATCCGGGCATGAGTATCGACTTTCTTGCGCGCGTCGGTGACCTCATCGCGGGAGCACTGAAACGCTATTAGGACCTGGCTCGACAAGTTCATCCATCATCTCGGCTACGAGCGCCGCCTGTCCGAACTCACGTGCAAGCACTACCAGCGCGATCTCGAGGCATTGCTCGAGTTTTGCGCCGCAAACGACGTCGATTCGTGGGACCAGCTCGACAGCGAACACATCCGCGCGTTTTCGGCGCTGAGCTATCGGCGCGGCTTGTCGGCAAGAAGCATACAGCGGCGCTTGTCGGCCGCACGCACTTTCTTTCGCTACCTGCTGCGCGAAAAACACGTCAGGACCAACCCGGTCGTGTCGGTGTCGGCACCGAAGTCGCCAAAGCGGCTGCCTGGCAATCTTGATGCAGATCGCATGGCCCGGCTGCTCGACATCCCGGGCGACACGGCGGTCACTAATCGCGATCGCGCCATGCTGGAGTTGCTGTATTCATCCGGACTGCGGTTGTCGGAGCTCGTCGACCTGGACCTCGGCGATGTCGATGCGCAGGACGCAACCGTCCGTGTCACCGGCAAGGGCAACAAGGACCGCATCGTGCCCGTCGGGCGCCAGGCGCTCGCCGCCCTGTCGAGGTGGCACAAGTGCCGCGGAGAGCTGGCGCCGGCGGATGAGACCGCTCTTTTCGTCAGCAACCGCGGCCGGCGCATCAGCCGGCGTTCCGTACAGGCGCGCGTAACGCACTGGGCCAAAAAGCAGGGCATCGACGCCAAGGTGTTCCCGCACCTGTTTCGACATTCCTTCGCCTCCCACATTCTCGAATCCAGCCATGACTTGCGCGGTGTCCAGGAGCTGCTCGGGCACGCCAATATCTCCACGACCCAGATCTATACTCATCTTGACTTCCAGCATTTAGCCCAGATATACGATCAAACGCATCCGCGCGCCCGCAAGAAAAGCTAGGAAAATCAAATGGATCAATTTAGAGGGACGACCATCGTCTCGGTACGGCGTAATGGCAAGGTCGCCATCGCCGGTGACGGCCAGGTCAGCATGGGCAACACCGTCATGAAAGGTAATGCCAGGAAGGTCCGGCAACTCGCCGGCGGCCGGGTCATTGCCGGGTTTGCCGGCGGCACGGCCGATGCCTTCACATTGTTCGAGTTGTTCGAGTCGAAGCTCGAGCAATACGGCAACCTGACGCGCGCCGCCATCGAACTGGCGCAGGACTGGCGCACCGATCGCCGGCTGCGGCGGCTCGAAGCACTGTTGTGTGTTGCCGATAATGAAAGCTCGTTCATCATCACCGGTAACGGCGATGTGATCGAACCCGAGAATGACCTGATGGCTATCGGCTCCGGTGGCCCGTTTGCACAGGCGGCTGCTCTGGCCCTGACGCAAAACACCGATCTCGATGCGCGGGAGATTGCCGAGAAAGCCCTGCTTATCGCAGGCGACATTTGCGTCTACACCAACCACAACATCGTCATCGAAGAATTGCCGGCGAAATAGCATGTACATGACACCCAGGGAAATCGTCCAGGAACTGGACAAACATATCGTCGGCCAGGATGAGGCCAAGCGAGCTGTCGCTATCGCGTTGCGTAATCGCTGGCGCCGCGTGCAGGTCGAGGAGCCATTGCGCAGCGAGATCACGCCGAAGAATATCCTGATGATCGGCCCGACCGGTGTCGGCAAAACTGAAATCTCGAGGCGCCTGGCACGTCTTGCCAAGGCCCCGTTCATCAAGGTCGAAGCAACCAAGTTTACCGAGGTCGGCTACGTCGGTCGCGAGGTCGACAGCATTATTCGCGACTTGATGGACGTTGCCGTGAAGATGATCCGCGAAGATGCGATGGCCAAGGTCAGGCACCGGGCCGAGGACGCGGCCGAAGAGCGCGTGCTCGATGCACTGCTGCCGCCCCCAAAGCAGCCCGTCGGCTTTACAAGCGATGCCGAACGACAGCCCCAGGACAGCGATACGCGACAAAAATTCCGCAAGATGCTGCGCGAGGGCAAGCTCGACGACAAGTGACCGACGAGGAAGCCGCGAAAATGCTCGACGAGGAGGAGCTCAAGGCGCGGGCCCTCGAAGCCGTGGAGCAGCACGGCATCGTTTTTCTCGACGAGCTCGACAAGGTTGCGAAGAGCTCGGGCACGTCCGGCGCCGACGTATCGCGAGAGGGTGTGCAGCGCGACCTGCTGCCGCTCGTCGAAGGCTCGACGATCAACACCAAGTACGGCATGGTCAGGACCGACCACATCCTGTTCATCGCGTCGGGCGCATTCCACGTCTCGAAGCCGTCGGACCTGATCCCCGAGTTGCAGGGCCGCTTCCCGATCCGCGTCGAACTGAAGTCGCTGACCACGGACGACTTCGTGCGCATCCTGACAGAACCGGATGCGTCGCTGACGTCACAGTACAAGGCGTTGCTTGCGACCGAAGAAGTCGACGTCGAGTTTGCCGAGAGCGCCGTTCAACGGCTGGCCGAAGTTGCATTCCACGTAAACGAGAACACCGAGAATATCGGTGCCCGCCGTTTGCACACCGTGATGGAGCGTTTGCTCGAAACGATTTCGTTCGAGGCATCTGACAAATCCGGAACACACATCCAGATCAATGCCGGATACGTCGACGAACATCTCGCTGAACTCTCCAAAGATGAGGATTTGAGTCGGTACATCCTCTGATGACTCCAACTGACATCAAATTACGAACCAAGTCCAGGGTACTGGAGGTGTCCTTTGACGACGGTTCCACGTTCTCCTACACGTTCGAGTATTTACGGGTCCATTCGCCGAGCGCCGAGGTGGTCGGCCACGGTCCCGGCCAGGAAACGCTGCAGACCGGCAAGGAAGACGTCGTCATCACGCGCATTGACCCGGTCGGACATTACGCCGTGCGGCTCGTCTTCGACGATGGCCACGATACCGGCCTGTATTCGTGGACCTATTTGCACCAGCTCGGCCGCGACATGGAGGCCAACTGGCTGCGCTACCTCGACCGCCTCGCGGCGGCAGGGTATGCTCGCAAAAAGCCCGAATAACAGCCCATCATGAACAAACCAGACGCTTCCGCCGAAACCACTCATTTCGGCTACAAACATGTGCCCGTCGATGAAAAGGCGGACCACGTAAGGGGCGTATTCGACTCCGTCGCCACCCGCTACGACATCATGAATGACCTGATGTCAGCCGGCCTGCACCGCCTCTGGAAGCGGCACACGATCGACCAGGCCGCGGCTCGCCCCGGGCACCAGGTGCTCGATCTCGCCGGTGGCACCGGTGATCTCGCCATCAAGTTCGCTCGCCAGGTAGGCCCGACAGGCCATGTCGTGCTTGCAGATATCAATGCCGCCATGCTCAACGAGGGCCGCCGCAGGCTGGTCGACGCCGGCATTGCCGGCAACGTGACAATCGCGCAGGTCGACGCCGAGAACCTGCCGTTCGATGACGCTACGTTCGATCGCATCACGATTGCCTTCGGTCTTCGCAATGTCACCGACAAGGATGCCGCCCTGCGCTCGATGTACCGGGTTTTGAAACCGGGCGGCAAGGCGCTGATCCTGGAGTTCTCGGAACCGGTCAAGGCGCTCAAGCCAGCCTACGACCTCTATTCATTCAAGGTGCTGCCGTTCATCGGCAAGGTCGTTGCCAGGGATGAGGACAGTTACCAGTACCTGGCCGAATCGATCCGCATGCACCCGGACCAGGAAACGTTGCTCGGGATGATGAAAGACGCGGGCTTCGAGCGCAGCCGTTACCAGAACCTCGCCGGCGGCATCGTCGCGCTGCATATCGGCTATCGCATCTAGGATTCTGGCTGTGGATCCGCTCGAGAAACTGCTGCGCCCGCTCACCGGCATCCTGAACCGCAACATCAGCGAGACCACGCCCGCGCGCGACCTCTGCCGGAAACTCGATGACAAGATCATTGCGATACGCGTGCGTGATACCGGTCTTGCCATGTACTTCCTGGTCAACGACGAAGTGCTGACGCTGAAGTCCGCGATTGAATCCGAGCCTGACGTCGTGCTGACCGGCTCCTTGCTCACGCTGGCGAGAATGGCCGGGCCCGCCGGAGAGGAGTCCGACGGCGCGCCGATCCGGAGTGGCTCACTCGACATTACAGGTGATGCCTATACCGCGCAGAACTTTCAGCAATTGCTGAAGTATGCAAAGCCGGACGTTGAAGAGGAACTGTCGCAGGTGGTTGGCGATGCAGCCGCCCACCGCGCGGGCCAGTTTGCCCGTGGCTTTCGTGCGTGGGTACAGGGAGTGCGAGACACGATTCACTCGGACGTTCGCGAGTACTTGCAGGAAGAAAGTCGTGACGTTCCCAGTCGTTACGAAGTGGAGCGTTTTGCCAACCAGGTTGACGCGCTGCGTGATGACGTTGCGCGCCTCGAAGCGCGTATCAATCGACTGGCTGGAGGCGCTTGATAGTGCGTCGCCGCCAGGCCATCGGCCGCATGATCGGCATCCAGCGCGTGCTGATGAAGTATGGGCTCGACGAGTTCGTCAAGAAAACACATTTGCTGCGACCGTTGCGGTTCTTCTTCTACATCCTGCCTCGCCGCAGGGATGCCTCGGCGCCACTCGGCGAGCGCATACGCCTCGCGCTCGAGGAACTCGGCCCCATTTTCGTCAAGTTCGGCCAGGCCATTTCAACTCGCCGCGACCTGCTGCCCCCGGATATTGCTGACGAGCTCGCCAAGTTGCAGGACGAGGTGCCGCCGTTCCCTGCCGAACAGGCGATAGAAATTGTCAGCGCGGCTTACGGCCAGCCGGTTGATGAGGTCTTCAAGCGCTTCGACGTCGAGCCGTTCGCGGCCGCGTCGATCGCCCAGGTGCACACGGCACAGCTGCCGGACGGGCAGGAGGTTATCGTCAAGCTGCTAAGGCCCGGCGTGCAGCAGCAAATCGAGAGGGACCTCGACGTGTTGCGCTTGCTTGCCGGCCTCGCGGACCGCTACTGGGAGCATGGCAAGCGCCTGCGGCCACTCGAAGTCGTCGCCGAGTACGAACAGACGATCATCGACGAACTCGACCTGATGCGCGAAGCCGCCAACACGGCGCAGCTCAGGCGCAACTTCGCCGGCTCCGACATGCTTTACGTTCCGGATGTCTACTGGGACTACTGCCGCCCCGAGGTGCTCGTCCAGGAGCGCATCTATGGCATTCCGATCAGTGACATGGACGCCCTGCGCGAAGCCGGCACGAACATCAGGGTACTGGCCGAGAATGGCGTGGAGATTTTCTTCACCCAGGTGTTCAAGCACAACTTCTTCCACGCTGACATGCACCCGGGCAACATATTCGTCATTGTCACCGACCCGGATAAACCCAAGTACGCCGCCGTCGACTTCGGCATCGTCGGCACGCTCAGCCCCGAAGACCAGAAATATCTCGCTCACAATTTCCTCGCGTTCTTCGACCGCGACTACCACCGCATTGCAAAGCTGCATATCGATTCGGGCTGGGTGCCGGAAGGCACCCGTATAGACAAGCTCGAGACCGCGGTGCGCACGGTTTGCGAGCCGATATTCAACAAGCCATTGTCCGAGATCTCGTTCGCCCAGGTGCTGATACGGCTGTTCCGTGTCGCACAGCGCTTCAATGTCGAGATCCAGCCGCAGCTGTTCCTGTTGCAGAAGACGCTGTTCAACATCGAAGGGCTCGGACGACAGCTGTATCCCGAACTCGACTTGTGGCAGACAGCTCACCCTGTCCTCAAGCGCTGGATGAGCGAGCAGGTTGGACCGCGTGCGATTCTCGAAGACCTTCGTGAAAACCTGCCGCAGCTGCGCGGCATACTCAAGGAACTCCCCGTTGTGTTGCACAACCTCGCCGCATTCCTCGAAAAGGCCGCGAAGGACGACAGGACGGACAAGGAATGATCCTTCCCCATGTCGCGAAATTCCTGCTATGGCTCGGCGGCTGGACCGTGGTCGGAGGCAAACCCGCCGTGCGCAAGGCCGTGCTCATCGCCGCGCCGCATACGTCCAACTGGGATGGTTTCTGGGCAATCTGTTTCAAGGTATACGCGCAACTGGACATCCGCTGGTTCGTCAAGGATTCGATGTTCTGGTTCCCGTTGAATGTGCTGTTACGAGTCAACGGCGCGATTCCGCTGGATCGCAGCCGGGCAACGTCATCGGTCGGACAGGCGATCGCCGCGTTTGACGAGAACGACGACTTCTATTTCGGCCTGGCGCCGGAGGGCACGCGCAGCAAGGTGGATACCTGGAAGAGCGGTTTCTATCGCATCGCCGAGGGCGCAAACGTCCCGGTCGTGCTCGGCTTTCTCGACTACGGCAACAAGCGTCTTGGTCTCGGCCCGATAGTCACCCTGACCGGTGACCGCGACATCGACATGGCCGTCATCGAGTCATTTTATGCCCCGATATCGGGCCGCCGGCCGGAGAAGATGGGTCCGATCCGGTTGTCTCGCTGAGGCCCCGTGACCGGCGCCGAAAAACACCATCGTCCCATCCGCAGCTTCGTCCGCCGCGCGGGCAGGCTGACCTCATCGCAGCTACGCGCCCTCGAGGAACTGTGGCCGGCATTCGGGCTCGAGTTTGACGGCCGGCCAATCGACTTCAACGCGGTTTTCGGCCGCGCGGCTCCGGTGGTCCTCGAAATCGGTTTTGGCAACGGCGACACCCTCGTTGAGCTTGCGGCAGCCGCGCCCGATAAGAACTTCCTCGGCATCGAGGTGCATGAACCCGGTGTGGGGCATTGCCTTATCGCTGCGAACAGTGCCGGCATTACTAACCTGAAGTTGATTGTTCATGACGCGATCGAGGTGCTCGGGGAACAAATCCCGCCAGCCAGCCTCGCACGCATCAACCTCTACTTCCCGGATCCATGGCCCAAGAAGCGGCATCACAAACGCCGCATCGTGCAGCCTGCGTTTCTCGATCTGTGTGCCGACCGCCTCGAGTCCGGCGGCACCATCCATATCGCGACCGACTGGGCCAACTATGCCGAGCATATCGACGAGGTCTTTGCCGGCTCCTCACGTTTCCGTTGCACCGAGCGTCGTGAGCACGACGGCGACCGGCCATTCGAACGGCCCGGCACCAAGTTCGAGCGCCGCGGCCTGCGTCATGGGCACCGCATCTTCGACTGGCGATTCGAGAAGATTGATCTATAACTAAGGTATGGGCTTCGCTTATCCGAAAATCGGCAAATGGTTTCGCCGTCCTGACGGGACGCTGCTCGAAGTCGTGGCGGTCGACGAGAGCGCCGACACAATAGAAATTCAGATGTTCGACGGCACGATCGACGAGTTCGAAATCGAATCCTGGCGCGACCAGCTGCTGATCGAGGTGCAGGCACCTGAAGACTGGACAGGCCCCATGGACATGGACCCGGATGACTACAAGGGCACCGCCGCCGGTGAAATGCCGTCCGGTTTCCACGATCCGCTGGAGTTCCTGGAGAAGGACTAGCCCTTTATCGCAATGACGTAGGCCCGGTCACGTAAACCACCCCTGCGCGAACCTCGGCGTCCACTTTTCGCAGTGACTTACCGATACACGGCCCGGCAAAACACAGGCCTGTGTCGATCTCGTATTGCGCGCCATGCGACGCACATATGATCGATGTCTCGTCCCTGGTCAGGAACCTGTCCGGCATCCAGTTCAGCGGGTGGCCGACGTGTACGCAGAAATTCTGGTACGCGTAGACTTCATCACCCTTGCGCACAACGAAGCCGCGAAACGGCCAGTCGCCGTCACCGATCTGGAACTCCTTGCAGCCAGGGTCTGTCAGTTCGTCCAGCCGGCCAACTTCGACTTCGGCGGTATCAGTCATTGGCAGCCACGTTCCAGGGCGCAACCTTGAATAACAGGAGCATGCCCGGAATGGCCAGGGCCGTGCACAACAGGAAGAAATTGGTCCAGCCGATATTTTCGACGATGACGCCGGTGACGGCATTGGCGAGCGTGCGCGGTGTCGCCGCCAGCGCGGTAAACAGCGCAAATTGTGTCGCCGCGAATGCCTTGTTCGTCGACCGTGCGATGAATGCGGTCAGTGCCGCTGTCCCGAGCCCGACACCCAGGTATTCAAAAGCAACCGCCACCGCCAGCATCCAGGGGTTCGCGCCGATTTCAGACAACAGGGCGAAGCCAAGAATGCTTGCGATCTGCACGACGCCGAATAGCCATAGCGCCCGGTTTATCGAGACCTTGACCATGATAAGGCCGCCGACGAGACCACCGACAATTGCTGCAGTCAGCGATGCGGTTTTGGCGATCGTGCCTATTTGCGTTAGTGAGAAACCGACATCGATGAAGAACGGCGTCTGCAAAGCAGTCGCCATATTGTCGCCGAGCTTGTAGAGAAACAGAAATGCGAGCACGAGCAACGCCGGAGCGATGCCTTCACGAGCAATAAACTCACGAAATGGTTCGATCACAGCTTCCCGAATCGTCTTGGGGGCGTCCGGATCTCTGTTCGGTTCATCAATGCTCAGGGTCAGACCGACGCCCACCAGCATGAAGCCGGCAACGATAAAGAAGACCATATGCCAGGGCATATGATCGGCGAGTATCAGGGCCAGTGCTCCGGGTACGAGGCCGGACAGCCGGTAGGCCTGTACGTGAATCGAGTTACCGAGGCCCAGCTCGTGGTCAGGAAGCAATTCGCGTCGGTAGGCATCGAGCACAATATCCTGGCTGGCACTGAAGAACGCCACCGCCGCAGCAAGATACGCCACCGACCAGATAGACAACCCCGGGTCGAAAAGCCCCATCGTCGCGATGGACGCTATCAGCGCCAGTTGCGTCGTGAGCATCCAGCCTCGCCGTCGGCCGAGAAATGGGAGCGTGTAGCGGTCCATGATCGGAGACCACAGGAACTTCCATGTGTAAGGCATGCCGACGAGCGTGAAAAAGCCGATCTCGGCCAGGCCCACACCCTCGGTTCGCAGCCACCCTGGAACCAGCTGAATCAGAATGTAGAGAGGCAGGCCCGACGTGAACCCTGTGAAGACGCAAATCAGGGTACGACGATTGAATACCGCTTCCTTGAGCGAGTGTTTCGGTGCTGCAGTCCCGGGTGTGGTGTCAGTCACCATGGGCCCAATCGTAATCCATGATCAGCGGCGCGTGATCGGAAAATCGCTCGTCCTTGTAGATTTCGGTTCTAAGCACCTTGTCGGCGAGACCCCTCGTGACGACGTGGTAATCGATGCGCCACCCCACGTTCTTCTCGTACGCACGGCCCCGGTTCGACCACCAGGTGTACTGATCAGGCTCCTGTTCGATGGTGCGAAACGCATCGACAAAACCATATTCATCGAAAACCTTGTCCAGCCACGCTCGTTCCTCGGGCAAACAGCCGGACGTCTTCTGGTTGGCCTTCCAGTTCGTGATGTCGATTTCCTTGTGCACGATATTCCAGTCGCCACAAATGATGTACTCGCTGCGCTTGCGGCGCAGCTTGTGCAAGTGCTCCGTGAAGGTGTCCATGCAGCGATACTTCGCAAGCTGGCGCTCTTCCTTCGAGGAGCCCGACGGCAGGTACAGCGAGACGACAGATATGCCGCCCAGTTGCACCTCGAGGTAGCGGCCTTCGTCATCGAACTCCTTGTCACCGTAACCGCGAATGACCTTGTTCGGTTCATGTTTCGTGTAGATCGCGACGCCGCTGTAGCCCTTCTTTACCGCATCCTCGTAGTAGCAGTGATAGCCGGCAGGCGAGAACACCTCGTCACCGAGCTGGTGCACCTGTGCCTTGGTTTCCTGGATGCAGACGACATCGGCGTCCTGCTTCGCCATCCAGTCGAAAAAGCCCTTGCGGGCGGCGGCGCGAATACCATTCGCGTTGAGGCTGATTACTCGAAACAAGCGGTTTCTCCCTGACGTGCTGCGTGTCATACTCCGACGCGCCGATCGAAGGCGGCCATGATACAGAAAGACCACCGACATGCAGGCCTATAAGAAAGAATTCATCAATCTTGCGCTCGAGCTCGGCGTGCTTCGCTTCGGCGAGTTCACACTGAAGTCCGGCCGGGTCAGTCCCTACTTTTTCAACGCCGGATTATTCAATACGGGCTATGCGGCCGCGCGCCTCGGCCGCTACTACGCGGCTGCGATCGCCGCATCCGGCATCGAGTTCGACATGATCTTCGGCCCCGCCTACAAGGGCATCCCGCTCGCGGCCCTGTCTGCCGCGGCACTGGCTGAACACCAGGATATCGATGTCCCGTATTCGTATAACCGCAAGGAAGTGAAGGCGCATGGCGAAGGAGGCAACATTGTCGGTGCGCCGTTGCGAGGTCGCGTGCTGATCGTCGACGACGTCATCACCGCCGGTACAGCCGTTCGCGAGGCATACCAGATCATCTCGGCTGCTGGCGCGGAAGTCGCAGGTCTCGCGATTTCACTCGACCGGCAGGAACGCGGCCAGGGGTCATTATCGGCCGTACAGGAGCTCAAACAGTCGCTCGGCATCCCGGTCGCGGCCATTATTCAACTTAATGACCTGATCAATATTCTTGAAGATTCAGACGAATATGCCGAATTTCTCGAGCCAGTCGTTGAATATCGCAAGAAATACGGCGTATTATCGTAAGTGACTGAATTTATTGTTATATCGGTCAATATTTTACAAGAATCCGGGATCGGTCTAAGCTGCAATTTCGCGAACCAGTACAAATAAGTGAGTTGCAATACGTGTCATAGTTTCGCTATGCGACTAATTATTTCATCCATACTTCTATGCGTTCTCGTGCCCGCCATCGCGGATGCGCAGAATCAGCGAGCATACAAATACGTCGATGAGGACGGGAACGTCACCTTTACGGACACCCCACCGCCTGAATCAGCTGAAATGCCCAAGACAGTTCTTAATCAGCAGGGCGTCCCTATCGACGAACTGGAAGGCAAGAAGACAGAAGAGCAACTCGCGGAAGAGGCGCGCCTGGCAGAGTTAAAGACGCAGAAAGAATTGCAGTTTCGAGCCGACAAGGCCCTGCTGTCCACTTACATCAGCGTTGAAGAAATCGAGATGCACCGCGACCGCCGCGTGGAATTGTTCCGGGCGCAGGCTCGCGTCACCGAACTCTACCTGCGTAACCTGACTCGTCGTCTTGACCAGCTCAAGCGCGAGGCGGGCCGTTACAAGCCTTACAGTTCCGATCCCGAAGCAGAGACGATCGACCCGGGCCTCGTCGAAGAAATTGACGAGACTGAAAATGCGCCGCTCAAGCTGTTCCCGAGTGACCAAAACCTCCTGACCCGCGATCGCTGTCGTCGAATTCCTCGACGATACTGAATTTCACCTGGTCCACCGGCACGAACACCATCTGAGCGATGCGTTCGGCCGGCTGGATTTCGTAACTATTCGAGCCCCGGTTCCAGCATGAAATGAACACCTGCCCCTGGTAGTCGGAATCGATCAGGCCAGTCAGGTTGCCCAGTACGAGGCCATGTTTGTGGCCGAGCCCGGAGCGCGGCAACAGCACGGCGGCCAGGGAAGGATCGCCGATGTGGATAGCGAGGCCTGTCGGCACGAGTATCGTTTCGCCGGGCTCCACGGTCAGCGGCTCATCAATGCACGCTCTCATGTCGAGACCGGCGGAGCCATCCGTTGCATAGTGCGGCAGGTCTATCGAGTCGCCCAGCCGTTCGTCGAGGATTTTCAGTTCAATCGATCGCATGAAGTTTTGGTATCGAGGGTTGTGTGTCACCGCCGCGTACCGCCGTGAAGCGCTCCGCCACAAGTTTAATAATGTCCTGTGCGAGATCGGTCTTGGCGGCCTTTTCGAATGCCTGTTCGCCACCTTTCCAGTAAACCGCGACGAGATTGTCATCGGCATCAAAGCCACAGTCATCACCGACGCGATTGGCGACGATCATGTCCAGTTTCTTGTTCTCGAGCTTGCCGATCGCATAGTCGCGGACGTTATGGGTTTCCGCGGCAAACCCGACCGTGAACGGACCGTCAGCCAGCGCAGCGACCGACGCCAGGATGTCCCTGGAGCGAACGAGTTCGATCTGCATCGTTTCCTCATTCTTCTTGATCTTTTCCAGCGCCGCCGCAGACGGCCGGTAATCAGAAACCGCCGCGGCCGCGATGAAGATATCAGCATCGGCGACGAACGCATGCGTCGCCTCGAACATTTCCTCGGCCGTCTTCACGTGGACAACCTCGACGCCAGCAGGCTCCGCGAGTGCCACCGGCCCGCTGACCAGCACCACGTTCGCGCCCTGCGCCGCTGCCGCACTGGCCATCGCGTAACCCATTTTTCCCGAGCTGCGATTGGTGATGTAACGTACCGGGTCTATCGGCTCCCGCGTGGGGCCGGCCGTTACGACTACAGTCTGGCCGGCCAGTGCGCCTTCGCCGGCGGCAAGCGGGCCACAGACGATAGCCGCGATCTCTTCCGGCTCGAGCATGCGTCCGGCACCGGTCTCGCCACAGGCCTGCGACCCGTGGCCCGGACCCAGGATCTGCACACCGCGCTCTTCAAGCGTCTTGCGATTGGCCTGGACCGCTGCGTTATTCCACATGACGTGGTTCATCGCCGGCGCGATCGCGACCGGCGCTTCGGTCGCGAGGCACAGCGTCGTCAGCAGGTCTGCCGCCGCCCCGGACGCCAGCCGCGCCATGATTTCGGCCGTTGCAGGCGCCACGAGCACGACATCTGCCCAGCGCGCGAGCTCGATGTGGCTCATCGACGCTTCGGCTTCCTTGTCCCACAGGTTGTCCCTGACCGGACGTGAGGAAACGGCCTGCAGAGCCGTTTCGGTCACGAACTCGCGGGCCGACGCCGTCATTACGATCTGCACATCCGCACCGCGATCGCGCAGGCGGCGCACGAGCTCCGGCGTCTTGTACGCTGCTATCCCGCCGGTGATGCCGAGGACGATGTTCATGGGCGGAGCTTAATCCAAATCCGGACCGGGAGCATCTGCAAGGGTATAAGGAGGACATGACGATGCACAGATTCAAGCTGATTGTGGCCGCATTGTTGCTGGTCGCGATTTCACCGGCAGCAGCCGCTGGGGCTTCCCTGTGGAGGGTGTCGATCGAAACACAGCCGTTTGGACCGGTCGAGTTTCACCTGCAGATAGACATCGACAACGGCAGTCTCGCCGCTCGCAGCCTGTCGGGTTCAGTGTCGGTTCTCGAGCAACTGCCGCGCGCCGGAAATGTTGCGGCCGGGCTGATGGCGTTCTCGGCCGAACCTTCGGGCGACGACTCATACACGGGCACGATCACTGCACCGTGGGAAGACGGCAACATCTCGCTCACGATCGATGGCGACGAACTGAGCGCGCAGATCGATGACGGCTTCTTCGCGGGCACGCTTCGCGGCAAGCGCGTCAGCGAGGCAACTCCCGTGCGTGACTACGCGGCGCTCCTTGTGGACTTTGACCGGGTTGTCGCTGCCAAAGTGTTTTCGCCGGCCGACCTGCAGCGACCTGCCTATCTCAAATTCCGCAGCCAACTCGGCGAGGTTGCGGCTCTCGCCAACGACGACCTCGACATCCTGTTCGGCTTCAGCTGGCTGTGGCAAAACGACCCGTTCTCGCACTTCCAGTTCAAGCGCTCCCATCAATCCGCTGCCGAGATGTTCGCCATGTTCGACAATTACCGTGTCGGCTTTGACGCTGCGACCGTCGAGTTCGTCGACGATATCGCGATCCTGACAGTACGGACGATGATGGGCGCCGACACAATCGAACAGATCGTCGCTGCGTATGGACAGGTTGCCGACGCGGACCCGTCTGCGCTGATCATCGACCTGCGCGGCAATGGCGGTGGCGCATTTGCGGTCAAGCCGCTCGTCGAGCATGTCATCGACGAACCTGTCGACGCCGGCTTTTTTATTTCCCAGGTGTGGAACCGGCAACACGACTCGCCGCCGTCGAGAGCGCAGGCGTTTGCGGCAAAACCATGGGAGGGCTGGTCAATCATCGGCTTCTGGAAGGCCGTGCAGGAAACAGACATTGTCCGTGTGCAATTCCGGCCAGCAGAGCCCAACTTTGATGGCCCTGTATTCGTATTACTCGACGAGCGCTCTGCGTCCGCGACCGAACTCGCCGCCGATGCGTTGCGCAGCTCCGGCGTCACGACGCTGGTCGGCCGGCAAAGCGCCGGCGAAATGTTGTCGCAAAGTATGTTCGACGTTGGCGATGGCTTCATCGTGAGCTTGCCCGTCGCCGACTATTATTCAGTCGCCCATGGCCGCATCGAGGCGGTTGGCGTTCCGGTGGATATCGAAACCGACCCCGAGCAGGCAATGGACACGGCGTTGAAGCTGGCGCGAAACACGGTATCCCGCACGAATTGACGGCTTGCCGGTTTCGCCGGGGCCGCCAGAATGAGGCCCTGATGAAGCCTGCAGGCACAAGCCATGACGAGCTGACCGACGCCGACCTGCTCGCGATGTTCCTTCGCGGCAGGCAAGGCGTGGCTGCCAGCCTGCTGGCCCGGTTCGGCACGCTGAGAGAAATACTCCACGCCGATACAGAAGCGTTATGTTCGCAACCTGGCATAGGCAAGGCACGGGCTGAGACAATCCTCGCCATTCCGGAGATCGCACGCCGTTATTTTGCGTCGTCGCTGCTGCCCGGCGATTCGATCCGCAGCCCGGCCGACACCGAGGCCTACCTGCAGGCCCGGCTGCGGCACCTCGACCATGAGCTGTTTTGCTGCCTGTTTCTCGATAACCGCCACCGCGTCCTGCGCTTCGACGAGCTGTTCCGCGGCACAATCGACGGCACCAGCGTGTATCCGCGTGAAGTCGTGAAAGAGGCCCTGTCCGTAAACGCCGCGGCCGTGATCCTGGCGCACAATCACCCGTCGGGCGTGGCCGAACCCAGCCAGGCCGATGAGCGCATCACCCGGCGGCTGAAATCGGCCCTCGAGCTGGTCGATATCCGGCTGCTGGACCACCTCGTCATTGGCGACGGTCGAGCCACGTCGATGGCATCGCGGGGCATGATGTGACAGGCCCTTGAATTGCGCTACACAGGCTGGTATAAAGTGCCGCTCTCTGCCCACAGGCCGTGGGCAACCTTTCGTCAAATCAGAGACTTAGATCAATGTCCAAGGTATGCCAGGTAACCGGGAAGCGCCCCCAGACGGGAAATAACGTTTCTCATGCCCACAACAGGACGAGACGCCGTTTTCTGCCGAACCTGCAGACCAAGCGTTTCTGGCTCGAATCCGAGCAACGCTGGGTGCGCCTGCGCGTTTCCCACAAGGGTATGCGCATCATCGACAAGCATGGCCTCGAAAAGGTTCTTGCCGACATTCGCGCGCGCGAGCAAAGCGCTTAAACGGAGGAATGACTGATGGCCAAAGGTAACCGCGAAAAGATCAAACTGGTGTCGAGCGCCGGCACGGGGCACTACTACACGACGCAAAAGAACAAGAAGCTGCATCCCGAGAAGATGGAGACGAAGAAGTACGACCCGACGATTCGCAAACACGTGATGTACAAGGAAGCCAAGATCAAGTAAGCCGCTTCCGGAATGAATTCAAAAAGGCCCGCTTAACGCGGGCCTTTTTTTGTAGGCTATAGCGATGCCCGAACTCCCCGAAGTCGAAACCAGCCGCCGCGGCATTTCCCCGTACCTCGACGGCCAGCGAATCGACGATATCGTCATTCGCGAGCGCCGGCTGCGCTGGCCCGTCGCGGACGAAGTCGCCGAGCGGCTGCGTGGCGCCACTGTCGAATCGGTCGGCCGGCGCGCCAAGTACCTGCTGCTGCGAACCGGCCACGGCTCCGCAATTATTCATCTCGGCATGTCCGGCAGCGTGTTCATTGTCGACCGCGGCACGCCCGCCGGCGTGCATGACCACTTCGACATCGAGCTCGCCTCCGGAAAGGCCCTTCGCTTCCGTGACCCGCGTCGCTTCGGTTCACTGCACTGGGCAGACGATCCGACGCACCACTGGCTGCTCGAAAAGCTCGGCCCCGAACCCCTGGGTGATGAGTTCTCCGGGGCATGGCTGTGGGAGAAGTCCCGCGGTCGCCGCGTCGCCGTGAAGCAGTTCATCATGAATGCCAACATCGTTGTCGGTGTCGGCAATATCTACGCAAGCGAGTCGCTGTTCCTGTCCGGAATCAATCCGCGCCGTGCGGCAGGCCGTATCGCCAGGCAACGCTATGACATGCTGGCGGAATCGATCAGGACGGTGCTGGCCAGGGCCATAAAGGCCGGAGGCACGACACTGCGGGATTTCTACGGTGGCGACGGCGAGGCCGGGTACTTTCAGCAGGAGCTAGCCGTGTATGGACGCGAGGGTGAGCCCTGTCTGAATTGCAAGCGGCCCGTATCGGCGATCGTGCAGGGGCAGCGTTCGACGTATTACTGCAAAGATTGTCAACGCTAGGTTCGACCGTACTTTTTTAGCAGCGCATCTTTGACTTTGGGCGATACGAACTCGGCAACGTCGCCGCCGAGCTGTGCGACCTCGCGGACCAGGCTCGAAGAGATGAACGTGTACTTCTCGGTCGGCGTCAGGAAAGCTGTCTCGACGTCTTCGGTCAGGTGGCGGTTCATGTTTGCCAGCTGGAATTCGTATTCGAAATCAGACACTGCCCGCAGGCCGCGGATGATCACACGCAGGTCGTGCTCCAGGGCGAAATCCACCGTCAGCCCCGCGTAACCGGTAACCTCGACGTTGTCGATGTCAGCCAGCGCGCTCTGTGCCATTGCAACCCGTTCCTCGGTCGTAAACAGCGGCGCCTTGCTGCCGGGGTTATCGGCAATCGCAACGACAACCCGGTCAAATAATGTCGCCGCCCGTTTGACGAGATCCTCGTGCCCCAGCGTGATGGGATCGAATGTTCCCGGGTACATAGCAGCGACTGTCATGAAACGGCTCCTTTGGGACCTGTCAGCATCAGGCCCTGTTTTCAACCTGCGCCAGGGAATAGCGAACATTCCCGGTGGCTTTCGACTTGCTGAGACTCCAGCCCTCGGGGAGATCAACCGGCGGGCGTGCACGATCATCCTCGAGGTAGACAAGCGAACCGGCAGTGACCAGCCCCGCCTTATCCAGCAGTCTACACAAATCGTGGAGCATATCGGCGGCAAACGGCGGATCGAGAAACACGATATCGAAAGGTTGCTCTGCGTTCGCGCGCAGGAATTCGATCGCGTCGATCTGCCGCACATCGGCGCCAGCGGCTTCCAGCACCTTGATATTCGCTCGCAGCGTTGACGCAGCAACCCGTGATTTCTCGACGAACACGACCTCGCTTGCACCACGCGATAGCGCTTCGAGCCCGAGCGCACCCGTTCCAGCAAACAGGTCGAGACAACGGGCGCCGTGAATTCGTGGCGCCAGCCAGTTGAACAGCGTTTCGCGAATCCGCTCGGCAGTGGGACGCAGACCATCGACGTCCGCGATATCCAACAGACGACTTCGCCATTTTCCCGCTACAATACGCAGCCGTCCCGGCCGGGAATGTTTTGCCATTGACACAGTGTAGGTGATTCGCCGATGTTTGCGAAAAAGGATAATTCGGAACCGCGGCAGGGCTTCATCAAGCGGCTGCGCGCACGCATCAATCGTGGCGACAGCTGGCTGACATATGACCTGGCCAACCTCGCACCGGGCGGCCAGATCGACGAGGACGTGCTCGACGACCTCGAAGCCGAACTCGTCATGGCAGACGTCGGTATTGCAACGACCGAGCGTATTGTCGGCGACCTGCAGAAGAGCCTCGCGCGCAAGGAGCTCAAGGATGTCGATGCGTTGCGCCACGGTTTACATCGCTCGCTGACCGCCATCCTCGACCCGGTTGCCAAGCCGCTCGATATTTCTCCCGAACATCGCCCTTACGTCATCCTCATGGTTGGCGTTAACGGCGCCGGCAAGACCACGACGATCGGCAAGCTGGCGAGGCGCTTCAAAGACCAGGGCCTGTCGGTCATGCTTGCTGCCGGCGATACATTCCGTGCCGCGGCCGTCGAGCAGTTGCAGGCCTGGGGTGAACGCAATGATGTCCCGGTTGTCGCGCAGCAGCCTGGCGCAGATCCTGCCGCCGTGATCTTTGATGCGTGGGAAGCCGCGCGCGCGCGTGACATCGATGTCTTGCTCGCAGATACGGCGGGGCGCCTGCAGAACCAGCAGGGCCTCATGGACGAGCTCGCCAAGGTCAAACGCGTCGTGGCCCGGCGTGACGAGACGGCGCCTCATGAGATCATGCTCGTGCTCGACGCCAGCCAGGGGCAGAATGCCCTTGTGCAGGCGGAGAAATTTCACGAAGCGCTCGGCCTTACCGGCATCACGGTAACCAAGCTCGACGGCAGCGCCAAGGGCGGCATCCTGCTGGCCATTGCCAACCAGCTGCAGGTACCCGTGCGCTTCATCGGCATAGGCGAGGCGGCCGAGGACATGCAGCCCTTCGTCGCCACGGAGTTTGTCGATGCGCTACTTGCGAGCGGCCAGGCATGATGATTCAACTTGAAGATGTGACCAAGCGATTCCCGGGTGGGCAGGAAGCCCTGTCCGGGCTGACGCTGTCGGTCGACAAGGGCGAGATGCTATTCGTCACGGGGCATTCCGGCGCAGGCAAGAGCACGTTGTTACGTTTGATCGCGCTGATCGAGCGGCCCACCAGCGGCCAGGTGATCGTGGACGGCCAGAATACGCGCCGCGTCAAACGCCGCAAGATTCCCGCCTACCGGCGGCAGATCGGCATGGTGTTCCAGGATCACAAGCTGCTCTACGACCGGCCTGTCTCTGACAATGTGGCTTTACCGCTGGTCATTGCCGGTGTCGGGCACCGCGAGGCGAGCCGTCGTGTGCGCGCCGCGCTCGACCAGGTCGGTCTGCTGCACAAGGAGAAACAGAACCCCGAAACCCTGTCCGCCGGTGAGCAACAGCGCGTCGGTATCGCGCGCGCCATTGTCACGCGCCCGAAACTGCTGATCGCTGACGAACCGACGGGTAACCTCGATCCTGACCTGTCGCTCGAGGTGATGCGTATTTTTCGCCGCTTTAATGAAGTCGGTGTTACGTTGCTGATCGCAAGCCACGATATTTCCCTGATTGACCGCATGGGATGCGCCCGTATCGAGCTCGATGCCGGCAAGCTGGTCGAGCACGATACCGAGGAGGATGACCTGTGGCAGTAACACGTCATTCCGACGCGGTTGCCCCGGTACGGTCGTCCGGGCCGATCTCGATCTGGTTCATGCGCCACGTCAGCACATCGATCGGCTCACTGGGCAGGCTGTTCCGGCAACCCTTTGCCAGCCTGATGATTGTGCTTGTCATCGCGGTGACGCTGGCGATTCCCGCTGCACTCAACCTCGTCGTCAAGAACGCACAGGCCGTCAGCAGCGGCTGGGACAATGCACTCGATTTTTCGATTTACCTGAAGCGTGATGTTACAGAAAGCGAAGCGGCCGGACTGGCCCGGCTGATTCAGCAGCGCGCTGACGTCGAATCGGTTCGACTGATTACTTCGAGCGAGGCGCTGGCCGATTTCAAACAACAGTCCGGTTTCGGCGAGGCGCTCGATCAGCTTTCCGAGAACCCGTTACCGCATACGCTGGTCGTGCGGCCCAGCCCCGCCAACACGAGCCAGTCCATGATCCTGTTGCAGGAGGAACTCGCCAACCTGCCCGAGTCCGATCTCGTCCAGGTCGACACGGAGTGGGTGCAGCGCTTCCATGCCATCCTCGACATCGTTCGCCAGGCCATTGTTATCGGCGCCACCCTGCTCGGCATCGCAATCGTCGTCATCATCGGCAACACGATCCGCCTCGACATCCAGAACCGGCGTGAGGAAATCGAGGTCACGAAGCTGATTGGCGCGAGCAATGCATTCGTGCGGCGGCCGTTCCTCTGGTCAGGATTCTGGTACGGGCTGTTTGGCGGCGGGCTCGCCCTGGGTCTTGTTCAGTACGGCCTGTTCCTGCTCGAGCAACCTGCCGCCAGGCTGGCCGGCCTGTATCAGAGCGGCATCACGGTGCTGGCCCTTTCGCTCCAGGAGAGCCTCGCTATCATCGGCATCGGCGTCCTGCTGGGGCTCGTCGGGTCCTGGTTTGCGGCCGCGCGACACATGCGGCGAATCGAGCCGCGCTAGGTCGATTCGACATAATACAGGCCGCGTCACACTTCATAAGCCCTTGTTTTTCATGGAGTTCGCCCAGATATCTTCAAGGAACTTGTGCGTCTGTTAGCACTCTAAAATGTCGAGTGCTAAAATTAACGCCCATTGGTAGGAGCTTACGGATGACGACAGCAGTCGCAAAAACAAACCATGACCTGATTCTTGCCGGCCCGGTTGGCAGCCTGGATGCTTACATCCATGCCGTCGGTGCTATTCCTGTGTTGAGCAAGGAAGAAGAGCAGTCGCTCGCGCATCGTTTTCGGAATAGCGAAGACCTCGATGCCGCGCGCGAGCTCGTTATGGCACACCTGCGTTTCGTCGTTCATATCGCCAAGGGCTACACGGGCTACGGCCTGCCCCTCGGCGACCTGATCCAGGAAGGCAACGTGGGCCTCATGAAGGCCGTCAAACGCTTCGACCCTGATTACGGCGTACGCCTCGTCTCGTTCGCGGTCCACTGGATTCGCGCCGAAATCCACGAGTTCGTATTGAAGAACTGGCGCATCGTCAAGGTTGCGACGACCAAGGCGCAGCGCAAGCTGTTCTTCAACCTGCGCAAATCGAAAAAGAGCCTGGCCTGGCTGTCACACGACGAGACCAAGGCCGTGGCAAAGGACCTCGGTGTATCTCCGAAAGAGGTTACCGAAATGGAACGCCGCCTGAGTGCGCGGGATGCGATCTTCGACCCGGCACCGGACGCCGACGATGATCATGCATTCACGCCGGCAGCGTACCTGCCAAGCCCGGACGCAGATCCGGCTGTGCTGGTTGAAACCAACGACTGGCACAACGACGCAACCGATCGCATGTCGCGCGCATTGACGACGCTCGACGAGCGCAGCCGGCATATCCTCGAGAGCCGCTGGCTGACGGAGAACAAGCAGACGCTGCACCAGCTGGCCGATGAATACGGTGTTTCCGCCGAACGCATTCGCCAGATCGAGGCAAACGCGATCAAGAAACTCCGCAACGCGATGGCGGTGTAATCAGGCGTATTTACGGCGACGGTGGCTGATCCAGCCACCGTCCTCGATGCCGTGCGGGTCGTGATGTGTCCAGTGCACGAGCCCGCCCAGGTCATTCCACTCGTACAATCCCCTGAAACCGACACGATCGCCGATGCCGGTATCAGCCTGCCGTAATCGGCACCAGGGTGATCTCGACGCGACGATTGAGCTGGCGTCCGTCGGCCGTGCCGTTATCGGCAACCGGCATCGACTCACCAAGACCAATCGTGATGAATCGCTGCGAGGAAATCTTGCGCGCCACGAAGTAGTCTGTGACTGTTTGCGCACGCCGTTCGGAAAGCTGCTGGTTGTAAGCATCTGTGCCGGTGCTGTCGGTATGGCCCGCAACCTCGACTACGGTCTGGTCGAATTCCTTCAGGACCTTCGTCACCGAACCCAGCACCTCGAAAAAGCCCGCGTTGAGATCCGAGCTATTGGTCGCAAAAGTGATGTTGCCAGGCATGTTGAGCGTGATGTTGTCGCCGATGCGCGTAACGCTCACGCCGGTGCCCTGAAGCTCGGCGCGCAGCTCCGCTTCCTGGCGGTCCATGTAATTGCCAATCGCACCGCCAGCCAGCGCACCGACGCCGGCACCGATCAATGCGCGCTGCCGCCGGTCAACCGCATCGTCGCCGGACGCCAGGCCCACCACGATACCCGCGGCAGCGCCGATCAATGCGCCCTTCGTCGCCTTGCTTGTTTCGCTTTCCCCCGTGTACGGGTCGAGCGTCTCACAACCCGCCAGAACAATGGCGAGACCTACCATGCCGATGCCGGCCTTACTGATTTTCATGCTCTTTCTCCTTGCTGCCCAAGCCTGAATGCTAATTCGGTATTTGACGCGCATATTAGACACGCGACAACATGAACGGTCACTAAATGATACTCCTTATGTAGAATGGCGGCCCCGACGCCGAGAACCCCCATGACCGAGACTGACGGCTGGCTCAAGCGCTACGAAGAAACGCACCGGGACCTGACTTACCCGGGCATCTACTGGGCCGCGGTCAACATGGTCGTCGTCGGCACGGTCGGCATTCTCTGGACCCTGCCGATCCCCGACGAGTTCTTCGAAATCTCGCCGCTGCTCAACTGGGGTACGGCATTCCTGATGGCTTCGGCCGTCTATTACTTCATTATTTCGGTATCGCTGGCGATCGGCCTGCTGCCTTTTGTACTTGCCGTTGCCGCCATCCAGGTGTGGCTCGCGCAATCCGCTTTCTCTCCGCTCAGGGTGTCGATCGGCCTGCTCGTCGCGAGTATCATCGGCCTCTTTATGGGGCACCGAAATAAGAGTAGTCTGCGCCCCGTACTACAAGACCTTCAATTGATGATGATAGCGCCCGCCTGGTTGTTGTCGGTGCTCTATCGCCGTATCGGAATCCCGTTTTGAATACACGAACCTCAAACCTCGATCCACTCGATCTCTATGACGTCCGCTCGCAGCTGAGCGACGACGAGCGCATGGTCCAGGAGACTGTCGCACGATTTGTTGACGACGCCGTCATCCCGCTGATGCGCGAAGCATTCGAGCAGCACAAGTTTCCCATGGAGCTCGTACCACAGGTTGCCGAGCTCGGCCTGTTTGGCAGCTCTATCGATGGCTACGACTGCGCCGGCCTGAACAGCGTCAGTTATGGCCTCATTTGCCAGGAACTCGAACGCGGCGACAGCGGATTGCGCAGCTTTGTCTCCGTCCAGAGCAGCCTCGTCATGTTCCCGATCCACGCCTATGGCTCGGACGAACAGAAGGAACGCTGGCTGCCGGCCATGGCCCGCGGCGAAGCCATCGGTTGTTTCGGGCTCACGGAGCCGCACGGCGGATCCGACCCGGGCAACATGAAAACCCACGCGAAACGCGACGGTGACGACTGGATCATCAACGGCGCCAAGATGTGGATCACCAACGGATGCCTTGCCGATGTTGCTGTCGTCTGGGCGATGACCGACGAGGGCGTCAAGGGTTTCCTCGTCGAGAAAGGTACGCCCGGCTATTCGACCCAGGAAATCGAGAACAAGTTTTCGCTGCGCGCATCGGTTACGTCGTCGCTGTTCTTCGACAACGTTCGCGTTCCCGAGGCCAACGTTTTGCCGGGTGTGACCGGGCTCAAGGGACCATTGAGCTGCCTGACCCAGGCCCGCTATGGCATTTCCTGGGGCGTCATCGGTGCGGCACAGGCATGCCTCAACGAAGTGCTGAACTACACCGAGGACCGCGTGTTGTTCAACCGCCCGCTCTCGCACACCCAGACTATCCAGATTCGCATGGCCGACATGGCGCGGCGCATTACGACCGCACAGCTGCTGTCGCTGCGACTCGGGCGGATCAAGGACGAGGGCAAGCTCACGCCGTCACAGGTATCGCTCGCCAAGTGGAACAACTGCCGCGCGGCAATCGACATCGCTCGTGACGCCAGGGACATTCTTGGCGGCGCCGGTATCAGCGCCGAGTACGTGCCGGTCAGGCACATGCTCAACCTCGAGAGCGTGATCACATACGAAGGTACCGAAACCGTGCACCAGCTCGTCATCGGCAAGGAGCTGACCGGCGTAAACGCCTTCGGATGACGCCGGCTTGAGCGCCGAGCGACCGCTTGCCGACCGCGACGTCTGGCGCATCGCGGCGCCCATGATCCTGTCCAACGTATCCGTGCCGCTGCTCGGCATGGTCGACACGGGTGTAACGGGCCACCTCGAAAGTCCCGTGTACCTCGGCGCAGTCGCTATCGGCGCGACGATCTTCGGCTTCCTGTACTCGGGCATGAACTTCCTGCGCATGGGAACGACCGGCATCGCCGCACAGCGCTTCGGCGCCAGCGACTACGACGGCCTGCGGGTATCGTTGGGACAGGCAGTCATCGTTGCCCTGTTGATCGCGACGGCGCTGGTTGCATTGCAGGCGCCGATCGCCAGCATCGCGTTGCGCCTGATCGGCGGTGAAGCCGATGTGCAGGCATTCGCGCTAGAGTATTTTTCCATACGCATCTGGAGCGCGCCGGGCACACTCGTCAATTACGTATTGATCGGCTGGTTCCTCGGGCTACAGAACGCACGCGTGCCGTTGTTGATCTTCCTGACGATCAATATCACCAACATCGTCCTTGATCTTCTGTTCGTTCTCGTCCTCGGCATGAAGGTCGACGGCGTCGCGCTGGCGTCAGTCATCGCCGAGTACTCGGGCCTGCTCGTGGCGCTGTTCTATGTTGCGCGTGCGCTTCGCAAACACACCGGCCAGTGGCCGCTGGCCCGCCTGCTCAGGGTGCGCGCCTACGGCGCCTATTTCGCAGTGAATGCGAACCTGCTGATACGTACGATGGCATTGATGTTCACCTTTGCGTTCGTCACCGCGCAGGGTGCTCGTCTCGGTGGGCTCATACTTGCCGCGAATGCCATACTGATGAACATTCAGCTGTTGACGTCGATGGCGCTCGACGGCTTCGCACATGCCGCCGAAGCGCTGGTCGGCAAGGCAATAGGGCAGCAGAACCGGGATGCCTTGCAGCACTCGGTGCGCCTGTGCCTGAAGTGGTCACTGTACTTCGCCGCGGGGCTCTTCTTGCTCTACCTCACATTCGGCCCGCTGATGATTCGCATGCTGACGGACCTCGACGACGTCCGCGAAACGGCCATTCGCTACCTGCCGTGGCTGATCCTGTCACCACTCGTTTCAGTATGGTCGTTCCTCTATGACGGCGTATACGTTGGCGCCACCCGCGCCAGGGAAATGCGCGACATAATGCTGTTCTCGTCAATCGCCGTCTTCCTGCCCGCATGGTTCCTGCTGCAGGGCCTCGGCAATCACGGTTTGTGGCTCGCGTTTACACTTTTTATGGCAAGTCGCGGCATCGGCATGCTTGTCGGATACCGCCGGCGCGTCCTGCCAGCCGTGGCATGAACGTGACCTGAGTCTCAGTTCTGCCGCGAAAATCTTCCGGGCGCGCAAACTTGTGAGGCGCCGCGGCGCGATCTTGCCCCGGTTGGGTCAATCTGTGGCGGCGAAAACCCGTAACAGACGAGTGAAGATGACTATGTGGTTGCCTACACCGGTTTATGAGCGTCTCCCGCAGTTCTGGCTGCTGATGGGCCTGCTGTTCATGTCGGGCGGGACGTATATCGGCTTCGACTATACGTTGTCCTTTGCATACTTCGGCGTCGGTTTCGCCTGCGTCGTCTGGAGCCTGAAGGTCTTTGCCATGCGCCAGCGCAGCCGGCAGGACAATGATGATGGCGAGAGTGCCGTGCGTTCGCAGCCGAAAGTCGAACAGGCCGACGAGATAGACCACACCACTCTGCCAATCGGCTAGGTTCTATACAAATACCCCGGTCTGCTGTCCACCGTGGCGGCGAACCGTTCTCTTTGCCCATTGATAGGCAATGATCCCCGAGACGACATTGGCAATCGCGTATGCGCCGAATATCCCCGTTGCGTCCAGCAACATCATGCCGATTGTGGCAAGCGGCAAATACAAGACGACAATGCGGCCGAGGCTGATGCCAACCGCCGGCATGGGGTGACCCATGCCGTTGAACGACGCGTTCATCACCATGACCATGCCGTACGCACCGTAGCTGATCGGCGCGATCAGCAGGTACTTGCTTGCCACCCTGATAACTTCCGGGCTACTGCTGAACAGCTTTGGCAGGAAGCCGGATGACATCGCCAGCACTGCCGCGATCAGCAGCCCGCTACCGATACAGAACCACATGCACAGCCTTAGCGCCTGGAGAATGCGCTGTTCCTTGCTCGCCGAGAAATTCTGTCCGACGAACGGGCCAATGATCGCCGACATCGCATAATACACGACGAGCATCATCGACTCGATGCGGCTGGCTACACCAAACCCTGCGACAGCGTCGGGCCCGTAACGAGCAATCATCGCGGTTACGATTGCGGCTCCGACCGGCACGATGACGTTGGTGCCAGCAGCCGGAATACCGACATGCAGGATGTCCTTCCACGAGTTGCGTAGTTCGCTCGCCTGCGGCCTGTTGAAGCTGATCATCCGCAACCGGAATCGCAACAGGATCAATGCCCCGACCAGGATCGATCCTCTCGCCAGCAAGGCTGCCATCGCGGCCCCGTTCAGCCCGAATGCAGGAACAACGTCGCCAACGCCGAAGATCAGCACCGGGTCGAGCGCAACATTGAGTATCGAGCCGATGATCATGAGCTTGCTGGGTAAGCGCGTATCGCCGGTCGCACGCATGCTGGCCATCGCCACCATGCCGACGACAATGAACGGCACGCCCGCATAGAGAATCGTCATGAAGCCGCGGATCAGGGGAATCATGTCCTCGGGCGCCCCGAGGACGCGGAACAACGGCTCGATCGTGAGTATACCGACAAGCGATACGCCGGCAGTTATCAGGAACGACAATATCAGGCTGTCAGTAGTCAGCCGTCGCGCTCGTCGATGGTCATCTGCACCAATGGCGCGGGCGACCACTGACGACGTGCCTGCGCCCAGGCCGATCGCGACGCTGGTCACAATCATCAGGATCGGAAAACTGAACGCGTGTGCGGCCAGCGCCCGGTCGCCGACACGGCCGAGGAACCATGCGTCGATCAGCGCCTGGCCCATCATCGTTATGATGCCGAGCAACACGGGCACAGTCATCGTGACCAGGTGTTTGCCAACCGGTCCCTCGGTAAGCCGGGTCCTTTCAGACGACATGATTTTGTTTCTTTGCCGGGGCGTGAAAGCGCATAGGTTATCATCGTCGATTCCAAACGACGCGAGAAATCAGAATTGAAGCTCAAGGAAGAAATCGTCATCGACGCGGACTGTGAGACCTGTTGGGACGCATTTGAAAAAGTCGATGATGAGGGCCGTTGGCATGTAACCGACAAGCGCAGGCCATCGTTCATTGCCGGCAATTACGTCACAGACAGCAGTGATGCCGTGGTCGTGAATCAATTCGAGGAACTCGGGTCCGGACAGACGAAATGGACGCTCTTTGCCAACTATCGCTTCAAGGGCACGGCGAGATTTTTTGCCGTATTCGGCACAGGCACGATTCGCAAGCGCACAATCTCGAACATGGAGCGCTTCAAACTCTTTGTCGAAACACGGCGGGCCAACGAACAACCATGAGCTGGAAAAAGATCTCATCGAGCGTGGTGTGGGAAAACGACTGGATGCAGGTTCGTGCCGACGAGGTAATCAACCCCGGCGGTGGTGAAAACATCTACGGCTATGTGCATTTCAAAAACCGGGCTGTCGCGATATTGCCGCTGGACGATGACGGCAACACCTGGCTGGTCGGACAGCAGCGCTACACGCTGGGCGAGTATTCCTGGGAATTGCCGATGGGCGGCGCGCCACTCGACGAAGACATGCTTGCTGCCGCGAAAAGAGAACTCCGTGAAGAGACGGGGCTTACCGCCACGAGCTGGACCGAACTGATGCGGCTGCACACGAGCAACTCGATCACGGACGAGTATGGCATCGTCTACGTTGCCCGCGAACTGACACAGGGCGACCCCGAATTCGAGGAAGCGGAGGACCTGGAGATTCGCAAGCTGCCGCTCGCTGACGCCGTGGCGATGGCCGAACGCGGCGATATTACCGATGCCATCAGCGTGGCTGCGCTGCTCAGAGTTGCTAGAACACCAACCGCGCTGTAACCACGAACCGCATCGGTCCGCCCGCTTCTTCTGCGTCAAAGGGGTAACACGTGACCAGGCTCAGCATTGCGGCATCGGTATCCAGCAACAGGCTGCCTCTTCGCGAGTCCACGACGTCGATTCCAATCACCTTGTACAGGTGCCTGCGGCCGCTGATGCGTTCGATCATGATCGACTCGCCAATCTCGATATCACGCAGGAAACTGAAATGTGTGTCACGGTGCCCGGCAATCACGCTATTGCCTGTTTCGCCAGGCATTGAACTCGCGGCGAGGTGGCCAGGGCCGAAAGCCAGTGTTCGACCGGACCCGCCGGACAGGACAATCAGGTCGATTTCGCCAGACTTCGCTGAAAGCCTCGCCACTGGCCAGGTATCGGCCCACGGCCATGGAACCTGCCGGTCATCATCCACCGACGCCCGCAGCCAGGCGCGTTGCATCAGCTCCTGCGCCAGCCATGCCTTGGCCGGGATGTAGGCGCCCTGGCCAAGCTGCCAGAAGCCGAGGCACAGCAGGCACGCCACCGCCAGCTTCCCGCTAAACCTGGCGCGCCAGGCCACGATGCACCTTCCTCTGCCACGCCGACATGCCGAGAATCAGCATTGCGGCAAGCAATGTCAGCAATCCGCTCTTGCGAAGCGCGGGCGCGTCGGTCGCCGTCGCGGGGAACCCGAAGATCGCACGGCTGCTTTGTCCATGCGCCATCAGGTTTGGCACCTGGTCCTTGCGCAACGGATCGTTGGCCAGGCGTGATGGCGTCTTGTCGACAGCGACCAGGCTCGTATGTTTGCTTACCAGGTGATGGGTCAGCGCCGTCTTGACGATTTCATCCCGGATCTCGTCGGGATTGGCGCCGCGGCGCTCCTTGTCGAGCAGGTCGGCAATACGGGCGCGGGCCCAGAGCGCCGCCACACCGCTGCTTTGCGCATCCGCCGATAACAACAGGTCCGTCGTCCAGGCGCCGGCAACCGAGTTGCCCGCGACGCGTACTTCGGCACCCGGCCGAAACTGCCCTGTCGCCTTGACACGCACCGACACCGGTTCGCCAAGGTACAGGTCCGGAATCACGGACGGATAGGTTTCCACGATCGTCCCACCCGGCCATTGCAGTTCGATGTTCGTTACCTGCGGGTGCTCCAGCTTGCGGAACAACCGGTCCATCTTTTCGCCTACCTCGTGCAGGGCGCTGATCGTTGTAAACGTACCGCGCCCGGTTTCCGCCGCCTTGCGCATGAACCAGCTGTTCGGCGCCGACCCGATTCCAACAGTAAACAGGCGCGCACTGCCCAGCTTGTCGGCAATCAGCTCGAAGAGGCCCGCCTCGTTACCGACCGCTCCGTCGGTGATGAAAATCACCTGCCGCAGGTACGCATCCGACGGTGGCGTTTTCAATGCGTGTTGCAGCGCCGCGCGCATCTCGGTGCCACCGGTGGCCTCCAGGCGCGTCACGAACGTCTTCGCCGTCGCAAGATTGCCGGTATCCGCCGGCACGCTGCTGTTGAAGAGCGCGTTCGGGTACGAATTGAATTCAATGACATTGAACATGTCGCCCGGCTGCAGCCCGTCAATTGCCCGCAGCAACGCCTTTCTCGCTTGCTCAATCGATACGCCGTGCATCGACCCCGACGTGTCGACGATGAAGATCATCTCGCGGGGCATGCGCGCAGTGACGGCCGCGCCCGTGTTCGGTGGCATGACCATCAGCAGGTAATACGGGGCGCCGTCTTTGGTTTCCGTGAACATCATGCCGCGTGGCGCCTCGGAAGGAACCGGCCGCCACAGCAGTTCGAAGTCATGGTCCATCTTCACGCGGCCACCGGCCAGCGACACCGTGTAGTAGCCCGTCGCTTCGCCGACGTTTACCGGGTGGTAGCGGCTCGCGATAATCTCGAGCGGCACGCCAGCGTTGATGCGCGCCTGCAACGACACCCTGTGGCCGCGTGAACCGCCGACCATTGGCGGTGTGATCAGAGACGCATCTTCGACCAGCGTCGTATCGGGTGACCAGCCGCTGCCCTGCTTGTCCTCGACTGCCGTGCCCGGGATATAGCGCGGCGTCAGTGTCATCGGAAAGCGAAGGCTGAAAACGCCGTCGTCGTAGCGAATGTTCTCGAGATACTCGATCTCTACAATGACAGTTTCGCCAGGACCAATGTTCGCTACAGAAGTCGTAAACAGGTTAGCGCGTTGTTGTTCGACCAGGCTGGTCTTTTTGCCTTGCTGCTTCGCCTGCTCGTACTCCTTCCGCGCCTGCTCCTTCTCTCGGATCTCGCCTTCGATGAATCGCTCACCCACGTAGAGGCGCATGTGGTCGACGGCGGCCTCATCCGGAAGCGGGAAAACATAGATTCCTTCCACCCACTCGTTGCCTTCATTTTTGAACTCCTGCATGACTGAAACACGCGCAACCAGTCCATTGACGTCGATGTTCACACCGGTATTGAGCAGGGTCGCTGTCTCGTACCCCTCGGCCATCTGCATCAACAGGCTGCCGGTTTGCATCTCGCCCGGTGACGCGGCTCGCGCATCGTTGGTTTGAAGCAGTGCAGCTGCCAGCAGAACAACTGGCCAAATGGCAGTGAAGGGTCGTTTGAACATCGCCGGTCTCCTTGGTTGTCACGATGTATTGCATCAAGCCAAAGGGCCATCCCGTGGTCTGCGGCATGGCAATGCACCGGCGTAATGTGGCAAATTGTGGCGATGGCCAAGAAGATCGCAATCGTCGAGGACGAAGCCGCCATTCGCGACAATTACGCCGCCGCTTTTGCGCGCGAGGGCTACAAAGTCGACGCCTATGAAGCTCGCGATGAGGCGTTGCAGGCGTTCGATATTCGCCTGCCGGATCTCGTCGTCATCGATATCAACCTCAAGGATGACGTGGAGGGTGGCTTCGAGCTGTGTCGCGAATTGCGCTCTCGTGCCGCCGACCTGCCGATCATCTTCCTGACCGCGAGGGACAGCGAATTCGATGCCGTGTCCGGCCTGCGCCTCGGCGCCGACGACTACCTGACCAAGGACATCAGCCTGCCGCACCTGATGGCGCGTGTCGCAGCCCTGTTCCGCCGCCTCGATGCCATGCAAAAGCCGCAGACGACCGAGGGTCGCATCGTCCGTGGCAACCTCGAGATCGACACCGACCGCATGACGATCCACTGGCAGGACCAGCCTGTCGGGCTGACCCTTACCGAGTTCTGGCTCGTACACGCCATGGCCCGCTATCCCGGCCACGTCAAGAACCGCCAGCAGCTGATGGACGCCGCCCAGGCCGTCCTCGACGACAACACGATCACGTCCCACATAAAGCGCATTCGTCGCAAGTTCATTGCAATCGATGCCGCGTTCGACTCGATCGAGACGGTTTACGGCATGGGCTACCGCTGGCTCGCGGACTGACGCGACTCAAAACATGACACTCAAACGGCAGTTGCTACTCGTAAGCCTGCTGACGCTCGTGCTGCCGTGGGCCGGCTACCGGTTCATACATGAGACCGAATCCGCGTTGCGTGCCGGGCAACAACAGATGCTCGCCGGAACGGCGCAGGCTTTTGGCGACCGCCTGGCGCAGTATCCGGAAGAATTTCCTTCTGGCCCGCGCGGCGACGAGACCGTTGCCGACCAGCTTTACGGGCACCCGCTCGAAACGCGTCCCGAGATTGACGGTTATTTCGATGACTGGCCGATCGGGGAATCTTCATTGCGCTCATTGCCAGGTGTCGACGGGCCGATCCGTTTCGCCGTTGGTATTGCTGACGAGGCCCTGTACCTGTATGCCGAAGTCACCGACCGCAACATCGTGTACGCGCAACCCGGCTCGCGAACACCGACGACCGGCCCGACGTTTTTCGACGCTGTCAGCTTTATCAACACGAGCCCGCTGTACCTCAACGAAACCATCGTGTTTGCCGCGGAGGCACCGGGTCCGATCATTCCTGTTGTCAGCGGCGACTATGGCATCAAGACGGACAATTCAATCCTCGCAACCTGGCGTGATGTCCCCGGCGGCTACCAGGTCGAAGCGCGCATTCCCCTCAGCAAGCTCGGTACTCATCTCGGCGTCATCGTCAGTAACACGGCGAATGGACTCCAGGCACCAGCCAACAGCCCGAGCTTCCGCTCACGTAAGCCCGGAGCACTCATCAGGGTTTCGCCAGAGCTGACGCGCGTCGCAGAAAGCCTGACGCAACCCGGCATGCGCCTCATTGTCACCGACAAATCAGGCTGGCGCATTGCGACCAGCGGTGATGTCATCGCCAATGTGCCCGCGGAGTCGAGCGTTGGTTCACTGTGGCTGCGCCGGGCATACGACGCCCTGGTTGAACCTGCCGAAGCGGCGGCACTTGCGGTACCCGATCCCAGTGGCCGCGAACAGCGCGACTATGTGCGCGACGCGCTCAGCGGGGTCCGTTCTGCCGGCTGGTTCCGCAGTGCGGACAGCGGTCGCGCTGTCGTCGCGGTTGCGCACCCCATCGTTTATGACGGCGAGACCGTAGGCGCTTTCGTCCTGCAGCAAGGCACCGACGCAATCCTCAGTCTTCGCAACCAGGGGCTCGTGCGATTGATGAATGTCACGCTGATCGCAACGTTGCTCGTCGCAGCAACGCTGCTCGGTTATGCGACCTGGCTGTCGCGCCGTATCCGCAAACTCAGCATCGCCGCAGAAGACGCGCTCGACAACGATGATCTGCGCAAATCATTACCCAGCGCACTATCAAACGACGAGGTCGGCGATCTCTCTCGCAGCTTTTCGCACGTGCTGCGCCAGCTCGGCGACTACAACGAATACCTGCGCACGCTGGCATCAAAGCTGTCGCACGAGCTGCGCACGCCGCTTGCCATCGTTACTTCCTCGCTCGAGAACCTCGAACACGAACCGCTCAACGAGGCTTCGGCAGGATACGCGGCACGTGCGCGTGATGGCGCCGATCGCTTGCGCCGCATCCTGTCGGCAATGAGTGAGGCCAGCCGCGTGGAGGAACTGATGGCGAATGTGGAGCCCGAGAAGTTTGATTTATGTGCGGTGCTCACATCGACTGTTTCCGCTTACCGCGATGTTTACCCCGACAGGCGATTCGAATTTGATACCGACGAGGAAACAGCAGACATCGAAGGGTCACCCGAGTTGTTTATCCAGATGCTCGACAAGCTCGTCGACAACGCTGTTGGTTTCAGCCAGCAGGACGACACGATCGTCGTCGCGCTGCAACGGACCGAAAATGCGATTGAAGTATCCGTATCGAATTCCGGGCCGCCGCTGCCCGATCGCATGCGCTACCAGATGTTCGACTCGATGGTTTCGATGCGCCCCGGCGGCAACGACAAACACCTGGGGCTCGGATTGTACGTAGCAAGGCTCATCGCCGAGGGCCACCGAGGTAGAATCGACGCAGAGAACACTGATGACGGCGTCAGGGTTTTTGTAACTTTCTCCGGAGAATAAGAATGGCCAACGAGGGATATCACGAACCAATCGAAGAGCTGAGTGACGAGACGCGCGACATGCATCGCGCGATTACTTCGCTGATGGAAGAGCTGGAGGCCGTCGACTGGTACAACCAGCGTGTCGACGCCTGCAAGGACAAGGAGCTTGCAGCTATCCTTGCTCACAACCGCGACGAGGAGAAGGAACACGCTGCGATGGTCCTCGAATGGATCCGTCGTAAAGACCCGGCCATGGATAAAGAGTTGCGCGACTACCTGTTCACCGAGAAAGAGATCGCGCACGAGTAACTCACTGTTTTATAATTGATTTCAAGCCAACTACTGTATATAATTACAGGTCTCTCCAACCTGCCCAGAGGGACCTGTCATGGCAAACAAACTGGCCTCGATCGACGCGCTCGATCGCAACATCCTGAAGCTTTGCAGCCGCATCAACACGGCGACTTACGAGTTGCTCATTCTCGTTCGCGAGTTTGACGAACGGGTTGGCTGGCTGAAGTGGGGCATGCAGAATTGCGCCGAGTGGCTGGCCTGGCGCTGTGATTTCAGCATGACGACGGCACTGGAGAAGGTCCGGGTGGCGCATGCACTCAAGTCGCTGCCATTGACGTCCCAGGAATTTGCATCGGGCAAGCTCTCCTACTCGAAAGTCCGGGCGCTGACGCGTGTCGCAAACCGTAGCAATGAAGAAGTGCTGGTCGAGTTCGCGCTGCGCTCGACGGCCGTGCATGTCGCCGAGCGTTGCAGGGAGCTGCACTGCGGCAGCCAGGATTCAACCGATTCTGCCGCGCGCGCCTATGCTGCTCGATCGTTGCGCGTCCGTCGTGACCACCATCGTGGCGTGATGACGATTACGGTTGAGTTGCCGATGGATACCGGTGAACTCGTCGAGAAGGCCCTGGACAAGGCGCGCGACGATGAATGTATGAAGGCGCCCGACCTGGCCGTTACGTCGTGGTCAACACGGCAGGCCGATGCGTTCGTCAACCTGGTAAACGACTATCTGTCGGGGAGTTCGTCCGAGAAGCGGTCTAACGATAATTACGTTGTCACCGTGCATGTCGACCAATCTGCTCTTGCCGGCAATGAAGGCCGTTCGACACTTCCCATCGAATCGGTGAAACGCATTTGCTGCGACAGTCATGCCGTTGTACTCACAGAGAGCAAAGAGGGTGAACCTCTGAGCATCGGTCGCAAATCGCGGATTATCCCGAAGGCCATCGAGCGCGCACTGTATGCCAGGGATCGTGGCTGTTGCAGATTCCCGGGATGCGGCAAGCAACGCTACTTGCACAGCCATCATGTCGAGCACTGGTCGAACGGTGGTGAAACCAGCCTCGACAACCTGATGCTGCTGTGCACGAAGCATCACACGCTGGTGCATGAGGGTGGCTACCGGATCGAGCGTGACTTCCAGCATCGCTGGTACTTCATCCGGCCCAATGGAATTGCTGTTCCAGAGTGTGGTTACAGCTCGCCGGATGTGATCGATGACAATATTTCCGGCTCGTACCAAATTCCTCCCGCGGGAGGATTGTTGAGCGTTGCGGAAAAATCCATCAGCGAGCCCTCACCGCCACGATACTTGCACTAACTGACGCGACATTCACCGTCCGGTAAGCACTCAACACCGGCCGTTGGAACGGCTGGTTTCGGTGTATGCTGAGCGACTGGCAATGACCCAAAGCGGATGTTGGCGAAAGTTCGTATTGGGTCATTCATTACTTGCGTCATTAGCTAGTGTTGATGCGGAATTGGGGTGATGTCTGAACGCAAACTAAGCAGTTGGGTTGCGATAGCGGAGATAATATCTGCAGCGGCAGTTGTGGTTTCATTGATCTATGTTGGTCTCGAAATACGTAGAACCACGCTAGAGTCAGATGCCGACATTCAGGCGGAACTACTTTCGTATACTCATCAAAGAAGGATACTGGTGATTGAGAGCGGCGACTTGGCCTTGTTACTGACCAAGGGATATACCGATCCCAGCCAGCTGTCACCCGATGAAGCGCTCCGGTTCCAGAACTACATTGAATTGCACTATGTTGCGTGGGAACGCGCCTATATGTCGAATGCAGATGGGGTATTTTCCGACGAGCTGTTTGTTGCTTGGAACGATTGGTTTGTTTCAGTCGCAGCAAGTAACCCGGAATTTGTTTGGCCCAGGGTGCGAGATTCGCAAGAATGGGGCAAGCCCTTTGTTGAACATGTTAATCAGTCACTCGGTTACTCGAAGTCCGATCCGAGAGACTACTAAGCGGCTGCTTTACTCCGCATTCCAGCCGGTCATGTTGCCTGGGTTACAATGACGGCTTGTGACCCATTGCGGTCATTGCCCATTCTGCGGTCGATACGGATTGTGCATGACACTTTAGCAGCGTAAGCGTTCTATCATGGGGTTAGTGTCAGAGCTCAGGCGGCGCAACGTCTTCCGCATGGCGCTTCTTTATCTGGGCGCGGCGTGGCTGATCATGCAGGTTGTGGACTTGCTGATCGACCGGGGCCCGCTCCCTGAATCGATCGGCCCGATTACCTTGACAGTACTGGCTATCGGCTTCCCGATCGCGCTGATCATCTCGTGGTTCTACGAGCTAACGCCCGAGGGCATTAGTTTCGACACGGATGAGCGCCTGGCCGAGTCAGCCTCAGATGTCACTGGGCGACGCGTGGATTTCGTTATCATCTCCCTGCTCGCCGCCGCAGTACTCGTGTTTGCCTACGACAAGTGGTGGATCGGCCCGCCACCTGAGCGTTCGGTGGCCGTGTTGCCGTTTACTAATATGAGCGCGGAAGAGGACAGTGCCTACTTTTCGGACGGCCTCGCCGACACGATGCTGCACATGCTCGCGCAAGTTCCAAATCTGCGGGTTCCGGCGCGTACGTCGTCGTTCGAGTTTCGTGATTTTGAGGGCGACATCAGCGAGATCGGCAGACGGCTCAATGTGGGCGCAGTGCTCGAGGGCAGTGTGCAACTGCATGGCGACAAAGTGCGAGTCATTGCCCAGCTGATCGACGTGAGCGATGGTTATCATCTTTGGTCTAGTACCTTTGATCGGGACTTCAAAGATATTTTTGCCATCCAGGACGATATTGCGAGAGAGGTTGTTGCTGCGCTCGAGATATCAATGTCCGACGAAACGGCTGAGCGACTCGATTACGGCGGAACCGAGAATACCGACGCCTATACCGAGTATCTGTTGGCCGTCGACAGCCTCAATCCATGGACATCTACGGCGGTAGATAATGCATTGCCACACCTTGAGAAAGCGATCCAGTTAGATCCGGACTATGCTCGCGCGCACGCGATGCTGGGTCGCCTTTACTTGAACGAACTTTCTTACTTGAACCAGCCTAGAGAGATGGGGCAGACCCAGGTGATTTCTGCGGGGCGGGATGCGGCATACCGTGCGCTTGATATTGCGCCGGATTTGCCAGAGGCGCTGGCGGTTCTCGGCCTTGCCGAATGGAGTGACGGCAATGAGGATAACGCCCAACATTTTCTGCGAAAGGCGCTCGAGGCCGATCCGAACAATCTTCTCGCGCTGCGATACTACGCTGCGCACCTGGCGGCGGTCGAAGTGCGCCCCGCCGAAGCCCTTGAAGTTTTTCGACGGATAATAAAGTTGAATCCGCTGGAAGAAGCCGGCTACAGAGGCGTTGTAACCATTTTGCGGGACCAGGGGAAGTTGACCGAAGCCCTCGAGACAGCGTTGAGGTTTCGAGAGGTCATGCCCGATTCGCCAAGCGCGATATATCTTGAGGGTGATTGTCGTGCATTCACGGGCGAGTATGCAGCGGTTATTAAGACAGATAGGGAATTATTCGCGCTGGACCCCGACGACACTCGGATGTGGCGTGTGTTCACAATGCCCTACCTTATGTTGGATATGGTGGACGAGGCGCGCTATTGGTTTGACCGACTGACTGAAGTAAATCCAGAAGACACATATTCGCGTCTTGGCCAGATCTTTCTGAATTACTATTTGCAGGAAAATGAAGAAGGGAATTTCCGGCTTGTACAGGAAATTCTGACAGAGAACCTGAATTCGGATTACCACTCCCTCGAGGTTGCACTCGTCGTGCTGACAGAAACCGGCGCCAAACTGGGACAACACGACACCGTCTTGGAAGTACTCCATAATCTTTACCCGAATTTGTTCGACGATCCACCGAATGACCTTCACGCAAGTGATCTTGGCCTCTATTTCACCGGGCTCGCGCTGCTTCGGAGTGGCGACATCGATCGAGGCACATTCTTGATGAAAGCCTACCTGGAAGAGCAAGATCGAGGGGACGACGCCTATGCCGTCCGCTGGAGATCCATCACAGGGCGACTGGCGCTTGGCGAGGTGGACGCCGCAATGGAGAAACTCAGGATAAAAAGGCGCACGATGTATCTCTATACGCTAGGTATGGACAAGGTGATGTTCAAGCACAGTGAGCTATATGACCCGATTCGCGATGAGCCGGAATTCATTGCCCTGCTTGATGAATATCGCAAGAACGCAGCAGAGCAACGACGCCTCGTGCAGGAAATGGGCATCCATTAAACGCATTTGGTATTACTTCCACGTCCGCTACCAGGACGAAAGTAGCCCCCGACACCCTGATACACTCGGTGGCCGGTAATGACGCAAAGCCGTCATTCACATGTGGCAGAAAAACAAGAGGAGGCTGCTGTGCAAAGTGAGGGGGTCAAATATGCTGTGTTTGACGATACGTGCGGCAACCTGATCCAGATTTATCAACAGACCGAATGAAGCCTGATCAGGACACAGGCCGCAATCCTACGCCCAGGCAACTCAGGGAAGCGCTGCGCGTGGCGGCACTCCATCCGGAACAGCAAAGGAGTCACCCGTCAGCACTTCCTGCGGATCACAGCAAGCTTGATCACATCAACACCTACGGAGCGCTGCCGGAGTTCTACATCGATAAGCCGTTCACTTGCCGAAGATGCGGGAAGGTGGAAATCTGGAAGGCCAAATCACAGAAGTGGTACTACGAAGAGGCGAAGGGGCACATCGACGCCAGGGCGGTTGAGTGCCACGACTGTCGCAAATCGAAGAGTCACGACTGAGGCAGGAGAAATATCCCTCATCATGGAACCACGCCAATTAGTCGAAAAATGGGTTGCGTGCTTCAACACGGCAGACGCAGACGCCGTTGCCGAGCTCTATGCCGAAGACGCGACCAACCACCAGGTTGTTCGCGACCCTGTCACAGGCCGGGGCGCGATCCGGGAAATGTTCGCACGCGAGTTCGCCGAGGCGACGATGGTGTGCCAGATTGAGAGCCTGTTCCAGGATGGCGAATGGGCAATCCTCGAATGGTCTGACCCGAACGGCCTACGCGGTTGCGGTTTCTTCCACGTCCAGGACGACAAGATCGTGTTTCAGAGAGGCTACTTCAACGAGCTGTCTTTCCTGAGACTGCAGGGCTTGCCGCTACCGACCGAATAGAACTCTGGCAGCTACTTCTTCGGCGTTCCCGGGCCGATAAAGAACCAGATAATCAGTCCCAGCAGCGGCAGCAGGGCAACAATCACGATCCAGAGGATCTTCTTCATTGTGTCTGCGTTGCTGTTGATGATTTGAATTGCCGCGTAGACGAGCAAAATCAGATGTACTAACGGCCAGAACCCCAGGTTACCCATGATTCACCCCTGTGTTGTAATTGATTATTGCCGCACCATTCTAGCGTCAATTACACGCCAAGGTACTTCGCAATACTCGTGGCCGCTTCCCTGCCTTCGAATACGGCCGTAACGACGAGGTCCGAGCCGCGCACCATGTCGCCGCCGGCGAAGATTTTCGGGTTGGTCGTCTGGAACGGGTAATCGCCATGCGTGGCGACGCGAACACGGCCCGTCGGCAGGGTCTCGATCGAGTAATCGCCGAACCAGGCGGGCGGGCTGGGCTGAAAACCGAACGCAATGACAACGGCATCGGCAGGCAGTACTTCCTCGGTGCCAACAACCGGCTCGGGACGGCGGCGGCCGTCGGGGCCAGGCTCGCCGAGTTCGGTGGTTACGACCCTGACGCCCGAAACGCCGTTGGCATTGCCTATGATCTCGAGCGGCTGCCGATTGAACAGGAACTCAACACCTTCTTCCTTGCTGTTCTGCACTTCGCGCCGCGAACCCGGCATATTTTCTTCGTCACGCCGGTAAGCGCACTGCACGGTTTCGGCGTTCTGGCGTACGGCGGTACGCACACAGTCCATGCCTGTGTCGCCACCGCCGAGGACGATGACCTTCTTGCCGGCCAGGTCGATGTATGGCCACGCCGGGTCTTCCTCGCCGAACTCGTAGTAGATATTGCCGATCAGGTACGGCAATGCCTCGTGCACGCCGTGCGTGTCCTCGCCGGGGAAGCCGCCGCGGACGTACTTGTAAGTGCCCATGCCGAGGAATACCGCATCGTGCTTTTCGAGTAGCTCGTCGAGGGACTTGTGCTCGCCGATGCGCGTGTTGAGCGCGAACTGCACGCCCATGCCTTCGAGAATCTCGCGCCGCGTTTTGACGACGTGCTTCTCGAGCTTGAATGGCGGAATACCATACGTGAGGAGGCCACCGATCTCGGGATAGGCATCGTAGACGACGGCACGAATACCATTGCGCGCCAGTACGTCTGCGCAGGCCAGGCCCGCGGGCCCGGCGCCCACGATGCCGACCGTCCTGGCCGAGTCGACCACGTTCGACATGTCCGGGCGCCAGCCCAGTGCGACAGCTTCGTCGGTAATGTATTTTTCGATGCTGCCGATCGTGACGGCCTCGATGCCGTTGTTTAGCGTGCAGTCACCTTCGCACAGGCGGTCCTGCGGGCAGATACGGCCGCAAATCTCCGGCAGCGAGTTGGTCTGGTGCGATAACTCGGCGGCTTCGAACAACTTGCCCTGTTCGACGAGGTCGAGCCAGTTGGGGATGTAGTTGTGCACCGGGCACTTCCACTCGCAATAGGGATTGCCACAGGACAGGCATCGGCCGGCCTGCGCGGCAGCGCTGGCACCGTCGTAATGGCCGTAAATCTCGCCGAAGTGCTTGATGCGCTCTTTCGGCGCTTCCTTGTCCGGGTCGCGACGCGGAACTTCCAGAAACTGCAGCGGATGCTTGGACATCGCCTTATGCCGCCTGTCTCAGTGATTCGATCAGCGTGCCGATCTCGGCCGCCTTCGGCTTGACGAGCCAGAACTTGGGCAGGAATGTGCGGTAGTCATCGAGGATCTGTTCGCCCCACTTGCTGCCCGTGGCATCGACGTGATTCATGATCATTGCGCGCAGATGATGCAAGTGCGCCTCGAGACTTTCCGAGTTGATGCGGTGGATATCGATCAGCTCGTGGTTATAGCGATCGACGAAGCGGCGATCGATATCGAGCACATAAGCGAAGCCACCCGTCATGCCTGCGCCGAAATTGACCCCGGTGGGGCCAAGCACGGTCACGACACCATCGGTCATGTATTCGCAACAATGATCGCCCGCGCTTTCAATTACCGCGACCGCTCCGGAGTTGCGCACGGCAAAACGCTCTCCGGCCGTGCCCGCCGCGTACAGTTCGCCTCCGGTCGCTCCGTAGAGGCAGGTATTGCCGATGATGGCCGTCTCGCGCGCGACGTAGCCCGCGTCCTCGGGCGGCCGGATGACGATGCGCCCGCCTGTCATGCCTTTGCCGACGTAATCGTTGGCGTCGCCAATCAGGGTCATGTTGAGCCCGGCCACGTTCCAGACCCCAAAGCTCTGTCCCGCGGTGCCGCGCAGCGAAATATCGAGCGGTGCGTCTTTCATGCCGTCGTTACCATGCTTGCGTGCAATCTCGCCAGCAATGCGCGCGCCAATGGAACGATTGTAGTTGCGCACTTCGAAGCCAAACTTGCCGCCTTGCTTGTTGTCAATGGCGGAGCGCATTGCGGCAAGCATTTCTTCTGCGAGCTCACCTTTGTCGAACGGCTCGTTTCTGAGGTCAGTGCAAAACTGCGGTGCGTCCTTTGCCAGCCCCTCACTCGATAATAGCGGTGACAGGTCCAGGCGCTCCTGTTTGGCGGTAGCGCCATCGGCAAGCCCGAGCAGGTCGACTCGTCCGATCAGGTCCTCCAGCTTACGGACGCCGAGTTCGGCCATGATCATGCGCGTCTCTTCGGCGACAAAGCGGAAGAAGTTGATCACCATCTCCGGCAGGCCCGTGAAGTACTCGCTTCGCAGCACATTGTTCTGTGTTGCGACGCCGGTCGCGCAGTTGTTGAGATGACAGATGCGCAGGTACTTGCAGCCGAGTGCAACCATCGGCGCCGTGCCGAAACCGAAGCTCTCCGCACCGAGCATGGCCGCCTTGACGACATCGACGCCGGTCTTGAGGCCACCGTCGGTCTGCAGGCGCACCTTGTGCCGCAGGTCATTGCCGCGCAGCACCTGGTGAGCTTCGGAAAGTCCGAGTTCCCATGGACTGCCGGCGTACTTGACTGAACTCAGCGGGCTCGCCCCGGTGCCGCCGTCGTAGCCGGAGATCGTTATAAGGTCGGCATAGGCCTTGACGACACCGGCTGCGATCGTGCCGACGCCGGGTTCGGCGACAAGCTTGACCGAGACGAGAGCCTGCGGGTTGACCTGCTTGAGATCGAAGATCAGTTGCGCGAGGTCCTCGATCGAATAGATGTCGTGATGCGGTGGCGGTGAAATCAAACCGACACCCGGCTTCGCGTAACGCAGCTTCGCGATCATCTCGTTGACTTTATGCCCGGGCAGCTGGCCGCCTTCACCGGGCTTGGCGCCCTGTGCGATCTTGATCTGGATGACCTCGGCGTTGACGAGGTACTCCGCCGTCACACCGAAGCGGCCGGACGCCACCTGCTTGATCTTGGAGACGCGCTCGGTGCGATAGCGCCGTGGATCTTCGCCGCCTTCGCCCGAGTTCGAGCGCCCGCCGATGCGGTTCATCGCAATGGCGAGCGCTTCGTGCGCTTCAGGGGACAATGCGCCCAGCGACATGCCGGCGCTGTCGAACCGCAACAGGATATCCTCGATCGGCTCGACCTCATCGAGCGGCACCGGCTTGCCGGCCGGCTTCATCGTCATCAGGTCGCGCAACGTCGCGACCGGGCGGTCGTTGACCAGTTCGGCGTATTTCGCGTACTGCTCGTAGTCGCCCGTGCGAACGGCCGCCTGCAACGTCGAGATGACGTCCGGGTTGTAACAGTGATACTCGCCGCCGTGCACGTACTTGAGCAGCCCACCCTGGGTTATCGGCACGCGCGGTTCCCAGGCAATCGCGGCGAGCTGTTTCTGGTCGTCGAGCAGATCGTCGAAACTGGTGCCCTGGATTCTCGAGGACGTGCCGCGGAAACAACGCTCGACGACTTCGTCATGCATGCCGACGATCTCGAAGAGTTGCGCACCGCGATAACTCGAAATGGCGGAGATGCCCATCTTCGACATGATCTTGAACAGGCCCTTGCGGACGCCGCGGCGATAACTGCGGCCGAGCTGCTGTTGCCGATCGAGATTGCCGCGCATCGCAATGTCGTGCAATGACTGGTAAACGAGGTACGGATAGACGGCCGTAGCGCCATAGCCGATGAGGCACGCAAAGTGATGCGGGTCCCGTGCGACGCCGGTCTCGACAATGATGTTCACATCGCAACGCAGCCCTTTGTGGACCAGGTGATGATGTACGGCGCCCGTCGCAAGCAGTGCATGAACCGGTAACTTGCCTTGCTCGAGGTAGCGATCCGAAAGCATCAGGATCAGCTTGCCGTCGCGGGCGCCCTTCTCGGCCGCGGCGCAGATCGCATCGAGCGCCTCGGGTAGCGTCAGCTTTTCATCGACGTTGAGGTCGATGAACGTGTGCCCGTCAGCATAGAGATCTTCGCCCAGCAACTGGCGCAATTTTCGCTGCGACAGGACGGGCGAATTGATGATGACCTGGGTCGCATGCTCCGGGCCGATATCGAACAGGTTGGACTCGCCGCCGATGTTGGTTTGCAGTGACATGACGATGCGTTCACGCAGTGAGTCGATGGGCGGATTGGTTACCTGCGCGAATTGCTGCCGGAAGTAGTCAAATGGCGAGCGAACCTTCTTCGACAGCACGGCCATTGGCGTGTCATCGCCCATCGAGCCGACCGCTTCCTGCCCCGCCTTGGCGAGCACGGCGACGATGTCATTGAGCTCTTCGCGGCTCATGTTGAACATCTTCTGGTATGTGGCCAGTGTCTGTTCGTCGAACGGTTCCGCGGCCATGTGCGTATCGACAAGTTCCGAATCGAGATACCGCACGCCCTGCTTGAGCCATTTCTTGTAAGGTGCTCGCGTCTTGAGCTGGTCGTGAATCTCCTCGTTATCGAGCATCACACCATTGACGAGGTCGACGGCGAGCATCTCGCCGGGGCCGAGGCGGCCCTTGGAGACAACGTCTTTCTCGTCGTAGTCGTATACACCGACTTCGGAAGCGACAGTCAGGTGCCGATCCCGGGTAATGACGTATCGAGCCGGACGCAGCCCATTGCGATCGAGACAACATGCTGCATAGCGACCATCGGTGAGGACGACACCGGCCGGTCCGTCCCAGGGCTCCATGTGGCAGTCGAAGAACTCGTAGAACGCGCGAACGTCGGGGTCAAAATCATCGACCGTCTGCCATGCCGGCGGCAGCATGATGCGCATCGCCTGCAGGACGTCCATGCCACCGGCACGCAGCACCTCGAGCATATTGTCGAGGCTGGACGAGTCCGAGCCGGTCAGCGAAATGATCGGGTCGAGGTCGGAAATATCGTCGAGCTTGTCGGAAATGAAATTCCTGGCGCGGGCCTGGGCCCAGTTGCGGTTACCGCTGATCGTGTTGATCTCGCCGTTGTGCGCGAGGAAGCGGAACGGCTGCGCCAGGCGCCACTGCGGCAACGTGTTGGTCGAAAAGCGCTGGTGGAACACGCACACCGAGGATTCGAGGCGCGGATCCTCGAGGTCCGGGTAAAACTCCGGCAGAGCGCCGGGCATGATCATGCCCTTGTAGCTGATCGTCACCGACGACAGGCTGGCGACATAGGTTTCGCCTTCGCCGAGCTGTTTTTCGGCCTTGCGGCGAGCAAGAAACAGGCGCCGGTTGAAACGTCCGCGTGGCATTCCGCCGGGCGCGTTGACGAACACCTGCTCGATGCGGGGCAACGTGTCCAGCGCCTGCTGTCCACAGGCAGACGGGTCCGTCGGAACCTCGCGCCAGCCGGCAACCTCGAGGCCCATCTTCGCCACGGCCTTGTCGATGGCGTCGCGGGCCACTCGTGCCCGTTTCTTGTCCTGGCTGAGAAATACGGTGCCGGCAGCAAATCGGTCGGCGAGCACGAAGCCGAGTTCCTCGCCCACGGCGCGCAGGAATGACTGCGGAAACTTGAGCAGCAGGCCGCAGCCGTCGCCGGTCTTGCCGTCGGCGGCGACGGCGCCGCGGTGTGTCAGGCGTGCAAGGGCGGAGATCGCCGTTTCGACGACCCAGTGACTCGGCATGTCGTCGAGGTTTGCAATGAGGCCAAAGCCACAGCTGTCTCGTTCGTATGCCGGGTCATATAAACCATTCGCTTTCTCCAAGGAGGATACTGCCGGAACTGCCCGAACCTCCGAGTATATGACAGCGCCCCCTGCCCACCTAAGGTTACGGCGGTAACCAAGCTACAGGGATGTAGCGTCAGGGCATCTTCAGGGCCTGCCGGCTGACGGCCTGCAGGCGAATTTCTCCACTCGAGCTGAACCGCACCGGGTCCGTCAACGGAATATTCAGGCCGAGCTGGCCTTTCAGCTCGTAGGGGATGTCGCGTTTGAGGCTGTCACGGACGATATACAGCAGTTGTGGCGCGGTTTTCAGCAGGTCTACCTGCACCGAAATCGAGAATTCGGCGTCGCCTGAAGCCGGCACCGTGAAGTCGCTGCTCGTTGTGCCGCTGGCAAAGCGGTAACCGCCCAGCTCGACGCCGTAGGCTACGGACTTGATGGGCAACGGGAACGAGTTTGGGTTGGTGACATCGAAGCCAAGCAGGAATGTCTGGCCCGAGAAGTCGAGATCGGCGATCTCGACGTTGCGCAGGCTCACGTTCGGCGCGTCAATCAGCTGGCCCGTGCTTGCACATCCGGCAGCCAGGGTCAGCGCAAGCAGCAGGGCTGCCAGTTTCAGTCGATTTTTCATGCTCGTCCTCCCTGGACTAGCGCAGGTCCTCGCCCAGTTCGCCCCACCGGGCTGATGTCAGGAGCCACTCGTCGCCGTCCCGTTCGAATTCCATTTCGAAACGATACGCATCGGCGCTGAAGCCAAATGTGCCGTCATGGGTCCCCGCCATGCCGACGGTCAAAACGACTTCGCCGGCATCGTCACCGTAGACATTGAGCTCCTCGATGTTGGTGACCAGCCCGACCTTGTTTACGCGCAGGAAATAGAGACGGAACATGTCGCTGATGTCGTCGCGTTCATTGCCACGCGCATCGATATACGCGGGCGAGATCATGTCGACGAGGCCGCTGCGGTCTTTCGCTTCCGCGCGTTGCTGGCCCTGCGCGACCCAGGCGCGCAGCGCTGCCTCCGGTCCCTCGGAGGGACCACCACATGCGGCCAGCAACAGGCAAGTAATTGCTGCCGCAATATGCCGAACCGGTTTCAGGGTCTCGAAGTTCATCATCTGATAAAGTCCACGGTGAGGTCTGACCATAAATGGCCGGCCACGACCAAATTGTGACGTGGTTCACATCTGTGGCCACCCGGAATCCTGGATATGTCGGTAAAACTGTTGAGCGACGGGACTGAAGCGAGCTTCAACGCGGAAGACCAGGCCCGTATCGAGGCAATCCTCTCGTTCTGGTTCAAGGAACACGAACTCTCGGCACCACAGATCGATCGCCGCCTCGATATATGGTTCGGCGAAGATGAAGTCTTCGATCTGGAGTGCAAAAAGGAATTTTCGGCCGATGTGGAGATGGCGTCGGCCGGAAATCTCGATCACTGGGCAGAGCACCCGCAGGGCCGCCTGGCGCTGATCCTGTTGCTCGACCAGTTTCGGCGCAACATCTACCGCAATTCGGCGCAGGCCTTCGCGATGGACAAGGTGGCGCTCAAGCTCTGCGTGGAGGGCGCGCGAGACAAGAAGGACAAGGGCCTGACGCCGATCCAGCAGGCATTCTTTTATATGCCGTTGCAGCACGCGGAGTCGCTCAAGGTGCAGCAAAAGGCTGTTGCTATCTTCAACCGGCTCGCCGAGGCCGTTTCACCAACGTATCGCGAGACGTTCGAGACGATGGCGACCTTTGCCGAGCTGCATCACGACATCATTGAGCAATTCGGCCGCTTTCCGCACCGAAACAAGCTACTCGGCCGCGAAAACACACCCGAAGAAGACGAATACCTGGCCGGTGACAGCCCCGATTTCGGTCAGGGCGGCTAAACTGGAAAGATAACAACAAACAGGGGAAGGGGGTTCCCATGCGCAGACGTACCTTTTGCCAGTCCGCCCTTGCGGCGGCGGTTTCCACAAGCCTGTCAGCCTGCGGGGCCAGGCAACAAGCCGGCGATCCAGGCCCAACGATCTCTGCCGTATCGATGGATGGAAACGAGCTTTCGATTGAGTCCGCAGCAGTTGAGGAACTCAGGGGAAGTCTCAATGGCCGCCTGTTCCTGCAGAACGACGAAGGCTACGAAACGGCAAAACAGGTCTGGAACGGCATGTTCGATCACAAGAAGCCAGCGATGGTTGCCCAGTGCACATCGGCTGGTGACGTCGTCGAGGCCGTGAACTTTGCGCGAGAGCGCGGTTTGCTCGTGTCAGTCAAAGGCGGCGGCCACAGCTTCCCGGGCAAATCCACCTCCGACGGGGGGTTGATGATTGACCTGTCGCAGATGCAAGCTGTTGACGTCGATGTAGACGGCATGACCGCTCGCGTCGGCGGCGGGGCGCTTCTCGGCCACGTGGATTCTGCGACGCTGCCGCACAACCTGGTTACGACGACGGGCACCGTGTCGCATACGGGGGTCGGTGGATTCACGCTGGGCGGCGGCATGGGACGTACGGACAGGATGACCGGACTTGCCGTGGACAACCTGCTGCAAGCCACGGTCGTCACGGCCAGCGGTGATGTCGTTCGTGCCCGTGAGGACGAAAACCCCGACCTGCTCTGGGGCCTGCGGGGAGGCGGTGGCAACTTCGGCGTCGTTACGGAGTTCGTGTTTCAGCTGCATCCTTTCAATCCAACCGTTTACGGCGGCGATCTCATCTATGCGGTCGACGCCGATTCCCTGCAACTTTATGCAGAGTTGCAGGCGAACGCTCCGAATGAGGCCAACATTGAGCCATTTTTCGTCCCGGGAGAGGATGGCAAGATGATCAACGTTGTCGGCGTCGTCTGGTCGGGAGATCACGCCGCCGGCGAGAAGACACTTGCGCCGCTGCTCAATCACTCCTCGTTGCTCGCTGGCGAGCTCGGCCCGAAGTCTTACCAGGTCATTCAGACCGCATGGGACGGTGCCACAGCGCATGGCCAGCAGAATTACCTGAAATCCGGGTATTTTGATGAGCTTACGCCCGAGATCATCGAAATCATCGTCGATTACGTTCATCGTGGCGGCACTGCGTCATGGTTCCAGCATCTTGGCGGCAGGACGGCAACGGTGGCCCCCGATGCGACCGCGTTTGCGCACCGCAATGTCGCGCTCAATTTCGGCATTGGCTACGCCTCGGACGACCCGTCGCTGAACGAAGCGGGCATCGCGGCCGTTCGCGAGTTCTACTATGCACTCGAGCCCCACATGGCTGGTTTCTACGCCAACCTGCACCAGCAGGATTCGACCGACAAGATATCGAGCACCTACGGGCCGAATCACGCGCGCATGGTCGAGCTCAAGAACAAATACGACCCGACGAACTTGTTCCGTCTCAACGCGAACGTGCAACCCAATGTCTAGCGGTCAGGCTGCCCCGTCCAGGTAACGGCGCGACAGGCGTACGTAACGCCAGCTCAACAGGATGGCGGCGGCGCCAAGCCCGACGACAAACGCAGCCCAGGTGTAGGCAGGCGCCAGCCGGTACGTGACGGTCGCGAGGTACGCGAGCGGAAACGCAAGCACCCAGTAGGCGATGATGTTGATGACCATGGGCAGGCGCGTGTCCTTGAATCCTCGCAACGCGCCGGCGGCGCCGATCTGTATGCCATCTGCAACCTGGAAAATCGCCGCCATGAGCAACATGCTGATCGCGATTGCTGTAACCGATGGGTCGTTCGTGTAGATGCTCACGACGGTATCGCGAAACACGAGCATGAACGCCGCCGAGCAGCTCATGAATACGGCACAGATAGCGATGCCAAGCGCGCCGCTGTAGCGTGCGGCTTCGCCATTGCCGGAACCCAGCGCATGGCCAACACGAACCGTGATCGCGGAACTCAGCGCCAGCGGGATCATGAACATCGTCGCCGCGAAGTTGATCGAGATCTGGTGTGCGGCCGCAACCGCGGCACCGCGGGTACCCATCAGGATTGATACGGCGTTGAACAGGCCTGCCTCAGCGGTAATCGTGATCGCTATGGGCACACCAAGCACGATGATCTCCCTGAGCGCATCGAGGCGCAGTTTGCCGACGCGGGCGAAAATCTGCAGTGGCTCGTACTGACTGCTCGTCTTTATGTAAATCGCGAGGATAATCATCACCGCCCACATTGTGATCGCGCTGGCCAGGCCGCAGCCGACCGCGCCGAGGGCGGGCGCGCCAAGTTTGCCGAACATAAACACCCAGTTCAGAAACACGTTGCAGGCAAGCGAGAACAGTGACACGTACATGATCGGTCGCGTGCGGCCGATACCCTCGGTCGTGAACCGCAGCGCGAAAAACATGAAGATGCCGGGGCCGCCCCAGACGATCGCCTTGGTGTAGCCGACGGTCAGGTCGCGGAAGCCCTCGTCGATGCCGATCTGCATTAGCAGCGGTTCGACGCTGAGGTAGACGAGTGCGATGAGCAATGCGCCGATACCGAAGCCGAGGTACATGCCCTGTCTCGTGTAGCGCCCGATCAGCTCGGGCTGGTCTGCACCATAGTGGCGCGCCGCAATCGGCGAGATCGCCATGAGTACGCCGAGAGCCAGCGCAAGGCCGAAAAACCAGACGCTGGCGCCGACCGCGACCGCCGCAAGGGATTCCGCACCCAGCCGCCCGGCCATGACGGCATCGGCAAACTGCATGCCGGCGATGGACAGGTTATTGATGACCAGCGGACCCGCCAGCCGCAGCAGGGCCGGGGTTTCTTCTCGCCAGTTACTCGTCCTCCACATGCAGTCAATGTAGCGTATTTTCGTGTAAAGTTACGGACGCAACGGAACCTGCTGGTCTTTACGGAGAGAGAGCATGCTGCACGATGGTCGCGCAATACGGGTCGCTGTGGTCGGGGGTTCGCGAATACCTTTCTGCCGGGCGCATTCAATCTATCGTGGCGTTTCCAACCGGGACATGATGACGGTGGCGCTCGACGGCCTGGTCAACAAGTACGACCTGAAGGGACAAACGATGGGCGATGTCATCCTTGGCGCCGTCATCCATCACTCGCGCGACTGGAACCTGGCAAGAGAATCCGTTCTCGATGCCGGATTTTCGCCGCGCTCTCCCGGCCTCACCTTGCAGCGCGCCTGCGGCACCAGCCTCGAGGCCTGCGCGCTCGTTGCCAACAAGATCGCGCTGGGACAGATCGAGGCCGGCGTCGGTGGCGGCGTGGACTCGATTTCCGATGCGCCGATCGTATACAACGACGACTATCGCGCCGTGCTGTTCGAACTGCACCGCGCACGTTCGCCGCTGCAGAGGATTCTGCCGTTTTTCAAATTCCGGCCCGGCCATTTCAAACCGGAGTTCCCGGGCGTTACCGAACCGCGCACCGGCCTGTCGATGGGCGAAAGCATGGAGATCACGGCCAAGAAGTGGGACATTCCGCGTGAGCACCAGGACCAGCTGGCGCTGGCGAGCCACATGAAGGCGGCTGCAGCCTACGATGCAGGCTGGTACGAAGATCTCGTCGTACCGTTCATGGATTGCGAGGAAGACAACAACATCCGCCGCGACACGACGTTCGAAAAACTCTCCGCGCTCAAGCCGGTATTCGACAAGTCCGAAGATGGCACGATGACGGCGGGTAACAGCACGCCGCTGACCGATGGCGCGGCGGCAGTGCTGCTTGCTTCAGAGGAATGGGCGCGCCAGAAGAACCTGCCGATCCTCGCCTACCTGACATTCACCAAGGTTTCCGCTGTGAACTTCGTGACCGATGAAGGCCTGCTGATGGCTCCGGCCTATGCCGTGTCGGAGATGCTCAGGCAAGCCAACCTGCGCCTGCAGGATTTCGAATTCTACGAGATTCACGAGGCATTTGCGTCGCAGACGATTGCGACACTGAAGGCCTGGCAGTCTGAAAAGTTCTGCCGCGACCGGCTCGGCCGCAACGAGCCGATGGGACCCATCGATCTGTCCCGGCTCAACGTCAAGGGCGGCAGCATCGCGAT